>JBHHYI010000023.1:0-36070 GCA_046757525.1 bacterium
CCTGACAAGTCAACTTCCGTCAGTTTTTAGCAAAATATTTTTTGACAGGATTTACAAGATAAACAGGATTTTGTAATACTACCGCATCAAATTCCTTCGTGTCCTTCGCGGTAAAAATAAGTTTTTGAGACACGTGTCTGTTAGTTTACTGATACGATAGTTTGTTTGCTGCGGCCTTGCCGCGTTAGGCATTAATCCGCTTAAAAAACTAATCCTGAAAATCCTGTTAATCCGGTCTAAGAATTCTTTGGTTCCGGCTTCGCCGGATTAGGTCACTATGAAATGCGGGTAAGCAAAAATCAGTTTGTAAATGAAGCCAATGATGATCCCGAAGAGCCCAAAGGAGAGAATCCCCACGCCGAGCAGTTTTGCAATCGAGAATCGCCATTGGCGATGGCACCAAAAGACTGTCAGTGTTTGGCCAGAAACGATCAACAGCACCGGCAAGGCAATAAAGAAAAAGTTGCTCCCGAGACACCAGGGACAGTGAGGAACTCCGCTGACATGAATGTTGCAACGGTCTGCCGCCCCGGACCAAAGAAAGGTGCAGCCGCACTTGAACAGCCAGCCACAGAACGGCGTGACGAAAACGACGGTAAATATGGCGCTCAGGCTGCTAACAACCGCTATTTTGTTGTTGAAAATACGAATGGGTTACTTTCTTACTTTTGATTCAAAGTTCTCGTCATAGTGCTTTACCAGGGCATGCGAGCCCAACTCGCCAAGGCCTTGCTCCAGGGCTTCCTTGAATAACCGGTAGGCCAACTCCGTACCGCGGAATTGGTCGCCAAATGTGCGGGCGGTTTCTTCGGCAATACGCAAATCTTTCTGCTGCATGCTCAGTTTGAACCCGGGCGCGAAGTCGCCTTGCAAGACACGTGGACCGTAGTTGTCCAATGCCCAGGAACCGGCCGCCCCCGAAGACACCACTTTGTGCATGACCTCCAAATCGAGACCGACTTTTTCCGCCAGAACAAACGCTTCGGACAGGGCCACAGCATGAAGTCCACAGAGTATTTGGTTGATCATCTTAACCCGCTGGCCGTCGCCGTGGCCGCCGCACCAAACGATGTGTTTGCCCATAGCCTTAAAAACAGGCAGGCACTTTTCGAAGATATCCTTTTTGCCTCCAACCATGATGGTTAACGTGCCATTTTTGGCGCCAGTGTCGCCGCCAGAAACCGGGGCGTCCAACATGTCGCAACCCTTGGCTTGCAGCCGCTGAGCAAATTCTTCCGTAGATTCCGGGCTGATGGTGCTCATGTCGACCAGGATTTTACCGGCGCTAAGTTCGCCGACCAAGCCCCGGGCGCCGAATACCACCTCCTCAACATCAGGGGTATCGGTTACCATTGTCACAATCACCTCTGATCGTTCGGCCACCTGCGGCAGGGACGCTGCAACCCTGGCACCCGCATCCCGTAGCGGTTCTGTTTTCGCTTGGGTGCGATTCCAAACAGTCAGGTCAAATCCTGCTTGCAAAAGGTTCAAGGACATGGACTTGCCCATGATACCGAGACCAACGAATCCTATCTTCACTTAAATCCTTTCCGTGGCGAATCTCCGCAGCCGAGGCGTTAAGGCGCCATCTAACGGCCTGCGGGAGCCGCACGAGGGTTTCACAGCACCTAAGTCGCTAAATAAAAATAACCTTGGAGAGAGCATTGAGCCGTCCCGACCAACAATTGCTCTCGTGTCATGCGGAAACATGCTAAGTGTCCGCATACGAAGTTCTCTTCAATTTTAAAAATTAATCTGTAATAATTTCTTGATGGCAGTTTCATAGTTTACGACATCCTCAAATCTAGTTTCTTCTGTGACGTTGTGCAACCAGATTAAATTGTCCGAAGCTTTTTTCAAGCTTTTGTCGTCTGGCAAGAAAAAGATATTTCTAAAAAACGCAAAGAAAAGTATTAACCTTGTTTGAGCCCGTAACTGGGAGGCTAAGACTAGCAGCTCTTTTCTCATCTCAGATGTTTTTTCTTTTTCTTCCCGGTTTTCATCCTCAGGCAGTGAACCTTCTGCCAAGATTGATGCTAAGTTTGTAGGATTATAGACAAGTCCATAGTAGTTTAATGAGAAAGCCACTCTGGCTATTATTCTTTTTAATTCAAGTACTGGCTCTAATATTAACTTCAAAAAGTACTGAGAAACTATAAAGACTAAAACACCTGCTATTACCGTCTTTTCCATATTGAAAATGACTTTGAACACTAATGGAAATCCTAGCGTCGTTTGTTTTCCTTGAGTGCCAATACGACACCCGCTGTTGCAACGAGCAAGACTATTATTGGGACCGCAAATCCTGAAGCGTCAATATTTGATCTGCACCACCTTACATATTCTTTTGATGACGGACTTGACGAATCCATTCTTATTCTGTACACCCTCTCTGGTGTTGGTGGGACAAAAAGTGATTAATCGCCCAAAAACGTCGGTAGTAACGCGAACCTCAGGCATATTCTCCACATAAGTTGAAAACAAGTCCATGATCTGAACGAGGGCCGAAGTTGTTACTAAGGCTATTTTCTGTTTCTGCTTCATACATTTAGACTTTTTCAAACGTCGCACAGCGCGAAAATCACGCACCTTCGGCGCAACGTAAATGTTAGCAGTTTTTTTGTTCTACCACGAAGGGCACGAAGTACACGAAGATTTAAAGTATCCCGACACGTACACGTTGGGATTTAATGCAATCGTCTTTATCCCCTAAACTGTCATTTCGAGTCAGGCGGCTGCCTGACGAGAAATCTGGTTTGTGCCTAAATCAGACCCCTCGACTACGTCCGGCAACTGCCGGACTCCGCTCGGGGTGACAATATGGTGGTTAGACGCCCCTTAAGTTGACGCCCATGGGCGGTTGCTGGACATATCCAATCACTCGATTTGACAATTCATCAAATCAGCTTCGTGCCCTTCGTGTACTTCGTGGTTTAATTCTTTTAAACATCTTCTTGATTATGAGCACCTTTCTTTCTACTGCTGTCGCAACGATACGAGAAGCGGAAAATGGCTGCAAGAATATTTGGGTATTTGATTTAGTCCTCTTTTTGTCATACGCCTTCCGTCCTGGCGGTTTCTAAACGGCTCAGGTCAAGCATTACAGTATATTAATGCTGGTCGAAATAATCAACCAATTTTTGACAATAAAAAAAGGCCCGAATAGTTATCCGGGCCTTTATAGGAGGTTACCATGAAATTTGAGTTAATCTATAATGTTAGCCACCCATTTTGTACTTGTCAGCGGACAAGAAGTAAAATTGAAACTTGTACTTTTTTGACACTGGAGCCACAATTTCATAACAATGATGGGCTGGATCACTGGGACTGGTGTCGTACTTGAACAGTTTGGAGAAAGGCACTTGGTTCGAGTTTGAGTTCTTTTCGGTTTTCTTCACTCTTAGTTTTGTGGCTGAAAAATCAAGAGAAAGCAGTGGCACCAAGGCCTGGTCTGCAGCTTCTGCTTTGGGCGCGTCTAAATCGACTTGCTCGGCACTTGAAAAACCTTCGTTCTGTGCCTCAGAGTCTTCGCTTCCTGGAGAAGAGGGTTGAGAAAAAACCATGTGACCCGAAAAGATTACGGCTACGAAAATAGCCAACATCGAAATTCTGTCAGGGATTCTCATTTTCTTTACCCCTTTGAGTTAAATTCGAGTACATCTCAACTTCATAGTTGTTAACAGTGAAGAGGTAAAATATATTCCGGAATATTCGAAGTTTCCCAGACGCTCAAAATTCCCGGACAGAAATCGCAGGTCAAACCGCACACCGTTCAACTTCGAGACTCATCGAAAGGCCGCTTAGTTGACCAGCACAAAAGCCTCGAAACCAATCTCCAGGCTCTGCTTCTCGTTTAAGACGGTGTGACGATGGTTTCGAGCAACCCTACTTGACCAGGGTGATGGTTGAATTCAGCGATTGCGTGATTGGAATGGTCAGGTTCTGCTGGCCGGTAATCGCTGCAGTCATTTCCAGGTCTGCCTGATTTTCCGCTGCCACCAGCAAGCCTTTGCCAGGCTCGAAAAACAACGTTCCTTCGATGTCGCCATCCCCTTCCAGGGCAAAATCAAAGCCCTGAAACTTGCCGTCACCTTCGAGACTGATGGTTCCTTTAAAAGCAATCTTCAAACAATTGTAACCGGACTTGGGTTCTGGCCCGACCAGGGTGTATTCAACATCAGACCTGGAAACGGTGGAACCCCCAAACAAATAAGTTGTGTCAACGTCGCTGGAGTTCACCGGCTCTCCGATTCTCAATTCACTGTTGGGCAGATTGGGAAGGAACTCTCCACTGTTGTTTAAAGCCTGGGCAAAGATGGGGTTTACCTTGACGGTGTCGATTTGGATGGATTTAACCTGGTCACCGGTAGCGGTGATGACCTTTCTGGTCCTTTTGCCAATCAAGGCCGCAGGATCTTGCAACACAGTGTCGATGCGCATTGATTTCAAGTTCAGCTTGAAATTTTCATAGAACATAGTAAAAACCAAATTCCCGGCCTTGCTTGGCCCCTCCGATTGCAGCTTCAGTCTGGCCTCTGTTTTGCTCTCGGAGGTAACTTCTGTGCCCATCATTTCCTGAGTAACTTCTCTTACTTCGGAGACGGCATACTCAAAGGTTTGTCCTTTTTCCATTTTGTATTTCAACCGGTACGAATCTTTACCACCAGCAACAGCAGCCTTCAGGTGAACGAGACAAACACTCAACACCAGTACGGCCAGTCCCATTCTTAGAGGTTTCATGCTTTCTCCTTGTTTTGTTGTTGTGAAGTCCCGCTGCGGGGAACACTCAGGGTTGCTCGACATAATGCAGTATTTCGTCGGTATTTGCGGCACGCCAGGCGGTGCGAAAAACCAGCCTGGCAATCATGGCTATTTTGCCTGCGTTTATTTTGTCAGGATTGTCCGTGACTTTGTGGTAATCTTCGTGGTCACCGGTGTTGTAAAACAGCACCGGGATGCCGTGGCGAGCAAAGTTGAATTGATCGCTGCGTGTGAAATATCGTTCGCCGTTATACTCCAGCTTCAAACCAATGAACTTGTCTTCCTCTATGTTGATTTCGTTCAACTCAGGACTGTGGGAATAGCCGATGATAGAAACGCGGTCCCCTTCATTGCGGCCGATCATATCCATGTTCAGCATCGCTTTGGTTTTTTCCAGCGGCCAGAGCGGTTGTTCAATGTAGGCACGCGAACCCAACAACCCTTTCTCCTCACCGGCAAACGCGACGAAAAGAATACTCCTTTTAGGTCGAAGTGAAAATGTGAACGCCTGCGCGATCTCCAGAAGACCGGTGGTCCCGGAAGCGTTGTCGTCGGCCCCGTTGAAAATGTAGTCTTCACCAGGTTTTACCGGACCTTTCTTGTAGCCTATGTGATCATAATGGGCGCCAATGACGATCGCTTCGTTCTTGAGTACCGGGTCAGACCCTTCCCACAGGCCAACCACATTCCTGGCGGACTTAAGGTCAGCCACCGTAGAAGTCTCCAGGGAAACTCTGACATTGGCGATTTCAAATGACTGGGGTTCTAACGTTGTGTCGATCCGCTGCTGGAGAGAGCGCAAACTGTCTACGCTGCCAAAGATTTGCGCAATGAAGCGCTTACCCACATGAACGGCCGGGATCCCTCCTTCTTCGTTGAGCGACAGAGTTAATGGTAAAGCGTTGTCGGGAATGTTCTTGTACAATGACGGCCAGGGAAAACCTCGGGCCCGGATCGAGCGGTGGTTCACAGGGTCCGTTACGATCAGAATGGCGCTCGCTCCATGCGCCACGGCATTCTTGAACTTACTCTGAAACAATGAATGACGCGTCAACTGAAGGCCCTCGAATTTGCTGGAGGGGTCCTTTTCCCCGGGCTCATGCCGCAAGGCCAAAACGACCTTGCCGTGCACATCGAGATTGCGGTAGTCGTCGTAATCATATTCTGGTGCAGTTATGCCGTAACCCGCAAAAACGAGTTCCCCCCGGGCCCGGGCAGTCGCTGTAAAGTCGAAGGGGATGAAATCGTGTTTGAGCTGGAACGCTTTCTCAACGCCACCGGGCAGGGTCAACCGCAGAGAATTCTTTTCCCCCAGGTGGGTCCGTTTCAAATGAAATTCCTGAAAGTAGCTGCCGTTCAATGGCTGAATCCCATATTTCTGGAATTCGTCGGCAATATACTCCCCGGCGATTTCCAGGCCGGGGCTTGGGGTGTTTCGACCCATCAACGAGTCGGAAGCCAAAAAGTCGATGTGTCGCCGCACGTCCTCCGCACGGATCGATTCCAATGCATCGGGACTCGGACGGGTAACAAATGCATAAGCGCTTAGGGAAGAAACAATGGTCAAAAGAATTAACTTGAAACTTGTCTTGTTCATAATACCTCAGATGAAATCTCGGTCCGGATTGTTTTGAAATAATAGGTAAGCAATTGAGAGAAGCGTATTGCTTACAAATAAAACGACAAACGAAAAGACGGGCTCTCGTCGAAATTGTTGCAAAAAATTATGATACAGACTCTTCCTTTGCTTTTCGCTCCGCTTTCTTTTTTGCTTTGGTCAGGGCAGTTATGCCGGGCAAATCAATTCCGGCCAGGAATTCCAACGACGCTCCGCCGCCTGTGGACACGTGCGAGATGCGGTCCTTGACCCCGGCTTTTTCAGCGGCCGCAATTGAATCACCGCCCCCAATCACCGTAAAAGCGCCACGATCCGTTGCCTCTGCAACCGCGTTGGCCACTTCAAGGGTCCCTTTGGCGAAATCGTCTTGTTCGAAGATGCCCATAGGTCCATTCCAGAAAACGGTTTTTGCCTTCAAAATCATTCCCTTGAAATACGACGCCGTCTTAGGCCCGATGTCCACGCCCTTCCAGCCGTTTGGGATCTCTGCGCCGTCATGAACTTTGTGATCCGAATCGCTGCTTGTATTGGCGATGACGTGATCTATTGGCAGGACGCATTCCAGACGTTTGTAGGGATGCGGATTCTGAATCACCTTCAAAGTGTTATAGGCCACAGCGACTCTTTCTTCCTCCAACAGCGAATCCCCGATGGCGATCTCTTTGGCCTTGAGAAAGGTATAGGCCATGCCGCCGCCGATCAACAAGGCGCTCACCCGGGTCACCAGGTTGTGAATAACTTTGATCTTGTCCGAGACTTTGGCCCCACCTAAAATGACCACATAAGGCTTTTGCGGGGCTTCCAGGAGTTTGCTGAGATTCTCGACTTCTGTTTGCATCAAATACCCGGCGGCCGCTTCCTTGACGAGCCTGGCAACTCCAACGGTGGAGGCATGGGCACGGTGGGCAGAGCCAAACGCATCGTCGACGTAAACATCCGCCAGGCTGGCCATCTGTCTGGAAAACTCCGGATCGTTGGCGGTTTCCTCTTTATGAAAACGGGTGTTCTCCAGGAGCAAGACCTCCCCCTCTTTGAGCGCCTCGACCATCCGTTCCACCTCTTCGCCCACACAGTCCGGCGCCATTTTAACTTCCTTGCCTAAGACTTCTGAAAGACGACCGGCTACCGGTTTCAGGCTAAACGCAGCCTGGACCTCTCCCTTTGGACGCCCCAGATGGGACATCAAGATCAGCTTCCCCCCGGCACCGATGATCTTGTTGATCGTAGGTAACGCCGCCTTAATGCGGGTGTCATCCGTAACCGCTTCACCGGCAATCGGCACGTTAAAATCAACTCTGGTCAATACTCTTTTTCCCTGCAATTCTACGTCATCAATCAAAAGTCTGTCCATTGCTCCTCCTGCAAATCCATGATTAACCTAAACAGTAATTTAAGCGCTTCGACCCGCTGCCCTTTTGGTTAAGATGCCTTAAAAATAACTTTTTTTGCAACAAAGTCAAGGCTTAAACTACGGTAGAAAAAAAATAAGATGAGCTGGTCAGGATTGCTGACCTGGGAAAATCGATTGAAGTTTAAAGCAAGCGAAGGGGTGATGAGGACAAATGAGGCAAGCCCTTCACAGCAAGCAGGGGATTCTCGCGCGGTACTTACCGGTCAAGATTTGGCGGTCCATTGCTCCCTTGCCCACACGGCTCAACCAGGAACCGTTGTCTTAGAGGTGCAAATACTTGGAAAGCCGGTTCGTGCCCTTCCGGTTCAAATCCGTAAGTTCCAGGACGCACAAACAGTCGTCGCTGGACAAAGTCGGCTTAACTCTCACCAGGACTGAGGTCGCATCCACAGACCTGCCGTTGGGCAGCTTGATCTCAACTTTGGGCGTAAACCGTTTGACCGTTCTGGCAATCTTTTTCCAGTGACTGACAAAAGCCACCCCACCTAAACTCAAATTGATGATCTGCCCTTCCAGGGGTTTGCCTTTGACGCCAAAAACTTTGATTTTCCAATCACAGTTTTCGGACGTGTCGATGCGCGGGAATTTTCTTTTTTCAAACCAGGATGTTTGCATATCAACGAAAAAGGATTTTATTCACTTTTGTCTTTTCCCTCAGGTTTATTTTCTGAGAAAGGCGTGCTCTTTTGGTCTTTCAATTTTTGAAACGCTTCTCTTAACTTCTTGCGAGTTTCCGCGCTTGCAACTGGTTTCTTGTTCGGCATTTCCGGTTTAATACTCCTTGAACTATCTATTTTAATAAATTGTAACAAAACAAGCAAGCAAAAAATGGGATATTTCTGTTATTTTTTCAAGAAACGCAAAACACCAACGTATTAGTTTTGAATTTCACGAAATAAGAAAAGCCGTCCAACCTTCTCGGTTGACGGCTTTACCCACTGTTTATGCTCTGCGATTCAAAGCTTCGATTCTCTCCGACTTCACTGGCCCAACATTAATAATGAAAGGTGAGCTTATTACTGCTGTCAAGCATTCTGACTGCCACAAGATCGCCTTTTCCGTTGAGAGCAAGCTTAGTGCAACTTAAACAAAACTGGTACAGCCACCCAAACCTTAACCGGGGCTCCTTGCGATTCTGCCGGCTGCCACTTGACGCTCTTCAGGGCGTTTACGGCGGCTTCGGCAAAACCGCTGCCTTCGTCGCCCAGCGATTGCAGAATTTTGGTGTCCACGACTTCGCCCTGTTCATCGACGAGAACGTGTACAAGGACCCGTCCCTCAATGCCTGCCTTGCGAGCTGCTTCCGGGTATTTGAGATTTTCCTGAATCGCCTTGAACCCGCCAATGGGCTGGGGTGGCGTGTCGTATGGCTCAGAAAGCACGCCTTTTCCCAACTGCTCTTGCGAAGAATCGACCGCAAGTTCCGGTTGAAGCGATTTTTCTCTGCACTGCCAGGAAAATGGCAAAATCGCCAATCCCAACAGCACAGGCAGCAGATAGAACCACCTTTTGTGCTTCATCTTGGCCTCCTGCAAATTTAATAGATGGTTTAAGCGAACAAAAATGGACTTGTTGTTCTCGGAAAAATAATGGCCAGAGGCAGTCAGAACCGGGTGCCGGACCTGCTTCTCCACGAAGGTGTACAGCAACTTGCTGTAGTCGAACGCACTGATTCCGGTTTTGGCCACAGCGGTTTCGTCGCAGCGGAGCTCGCGCGTCTGGTTCAGCCGGGCGTGCAGCCACCACACCAGCGGATTGAGTCCGAACAATATGACCGCGACGGTCTGCAGCCCCAGCACCCACAAATCTTTCGAATCGATGTGGGCCATCTCGTGGGCCATCACGCTTTCCAGATGATGTTGCGGCCACTTTTGCCAGTCGGCGGGCAAAAATATTTTGGGACGCAAGAATCCCACCAGCACGGGCGCCTGAACCTGGTCGGAGCCAAACACCCGCAGCCCTGGTTTCGCGCTCTGAACCCATCTCAACAATTTGGAATCGCTGAGTTGTGCGGACTTCTGCAACCGGCGTCGCAAGAGAAAATTCTGGTACACGACTTTGGCCGCAAACAATACGATCGAAAGCAGCCAGACGGAAAAGAGCAGTGAGGCCAGCGTAAAAGTCGGTGTTTGGCCCGCTGGTTGCGCCGTTGCTAAAATCGGCTGCAAAGCGATTGGCTGCGGCAGGGACTGGGTCAGAGTCGAAGGCAGGGAAAACACCGGTGGGACGAACAGCTTGGCCAAAGCCAGCAACCACAGCCAATAGCGGACGCGAATATTTCCGCGCAGGAACGGCATGGCCAGCCAGACCAGCAACACAAACGCTGACGTTTCCAGCGTATGTAGCCCAAAAATCGACAGCCACGCGTCGGCAATTTGG
Source organism: bacterium (assembly GCA_046757525.1). Lineage (GTDB taxonomy): Bacteria > Zhuqueibacterota > Zhuqueibacteria > Oceanimicrobiales > Oceanimicrobiaceae > JBHHYI01. Next base: position 10,170 of record JBHHYI010000023.1, read on the forward strand.
TTAAATTGGCTCATCTTCGCCCTCCTTTTCCTTGGCCTCAATCAACGCTTTGAGTCGATGCAGATCCTTTGGGGTCAGCTCTCCAGAGTCCACCAGGTAACTGGCCAGCGCGCCAAATGAGCCGTTGAAAATCCGTGCCACCAGCGAATGCGTTTCGCTCTCGGCAAAATCCGCGCGCGACACCGTCGGTTGGTAAAAATTCACCATGCCAATCTTTTCCTTCTGGAGAAATCCTTTGTCCACCAGGATATTCATGATCGTCTGTACCGTCGTGTAAGCCTTTTCGCCCTCCGGATAAAGATGACTGTGCACTTCCCGCACAGTCACAGGCCTGGCGAAGCTCCAGACGCCTCTCATGACCTGCCATTCTGCTTCTGCTAATTTTTTTCGTTTTGCCATCACGCCTCCTGAAACCATTCTACTAAGCTTTTAGTAATGTAATTAACCAATTAGTAAAACGCAAGAAAAATTTCTATTTTTTAACGAAATTTTTACGAATTTCATCTATTGGCCCAATGAATGTCATCCCTTCAGGGTGTAAGCGGACATCCAGCACAAGATTCCCGATTCATTCGGCATGCGCGGGATGGGAACGATACACTTTGTTGGGTTCTTTGTTGACTTGAGTGGGTAACGTGTAGCACAAGTCCTTGATGACGGCAGTCTATTACGCCGAAGGCTTTGGACACCAAAGCCCAGGGCGCCCTGGGCTTTAAAGCAACCAATCCCTTGAACCCCCCAACGGGGTTCCACAAAGCCATGCCACCGTTACTCCCAAACATAACGCTCATCGATTTCGATGCCGTATTTTTTGCATAGACGGCGGAACTCATCCTGCTGTGTTTGGTAGAGAAAACGATGTGCAAATAGATTTGGACCAACGATTGCGACATGGGTGCTCCCATTCTTGTCGAACCCCTTCAGGGTTCTTTATTGTGGTTATCACTAACCGAGGGTTGCGCTGCGCACACTACCCTCGGCTTTGGTGGTTGACGCCTTCGGCGTGTGCTGATACTCATTTACCCACTCTAAACAACATAGAGCCTGTTGCTGCATTTAGATGCTTATCTAAATTTCACAATAGTCATGTTGTAAGAAATTTTACTGCGGATGGTCGGCTGGCACTGAGCTTAGCGTCTTTAGAAACCTGAGCAATTCCTGCAATTCTTCTTCAGTGATTTTGCCTTCATACGGCGGCATTTTCTTGCTGCCTTCACCCTTGCCAAGTTCGATGATGTCGAGAACGGTGTCGTCGTCGTATTTGCTGAAAACATTGCGGATGTCGGGTGCTTGCATGCCACCCTGTCCTTCGGGACCGTGGCAGCGGGCACAGTTAACCTCTTTGTTGCCATAGCCCAAATAGAGCAATTGGCCGGGATCCGTGATATCGGCAGGCGGCTTGTTTGCGCAAGCCGACCAGAACAGCAGCAACCAGGCCAGGTGGCTCAGGCTACGGGTTAAATGCAAACGGGGAATTGCGCGGAAAGTCCGGCGTCGGCGGGGTAATTTCATCCGAGTGTGGTGGTGCAGAACTCGCTACTCTCTCTTAAGCACAATCAAAGTGATGTCGTCATCCTGAACTTTGGGACCGGTAAATTTTTTTATACTCTGGAATATTTTTTCAATGATTTGCCTGGCGCTCAAATGTCGATTCGCCTTCATGACTTTTTGCAGGCGAGCTTCGCCAAAAAGGACCTCGATTTCATTTTCGGCTTCCGTAACACCATCTGAATAGATTACCAGGACATCGCCTGAATCGAGCTGAACTTTTCCTGGCTCAAACCGGCAATCTGGCAGCATGCCTAAAACGACGCCACCGGTTTCCAGGGAGCTGAATTCCCCATTTTGGTTCAAGTGAAACGGGTAGTTGTGGCCAGCGTTGACATACTCGAAGCTGTGACCACTCAAATCGAGAATACCGCAAAACAGCGTGACGAACTTGTCGGAGGGGGTGTTGCGATACAGGATGTTGTTGGTGTTGGCAATGCACTGAACCAGCGAAGGAGTGGTCAGCACCTGACTGCCAAGCGTTGCTTGTAAGTAGGCCATTAAAAGGGAAGCCGGAATCCCTTTCCCAGAAATATCTCCCAAAGCGATAGCCCAGCGGTCGTTCCCGAGGTCGATGAAATCAAAGTAATCGCCCCCCACTTCTTTGGCTGAATCGCTGACTCCGGCCACGTCAAATCCAGCTATTTTCGGATCTTCCTTGGGCAGCAGTCGGTGTTGAATGGCGCGCGCCATCTCCACTTCTTGCTCGAACAGACGCAATTGCTTTTCCTCTTCGTACAACCTGGCGTTCTCGATGACCTGGGCTGACTGAGAAGCAATGATGCAAAGCAATCTCTGGTCGTCCTCGGAAAAGACCCCGGGACCTTTCTTGTTGAATAAATTCAAAACACCGATCAGGCCGCCTTTGCACATCAACGGAACGCTCAACAGCGTCTTGATCTTTTCATCCTCTGGCCGACTTCCCTTGAACAGCTTCGTCCTGCTGAAATCGTTGATCAACAACGGGTTGCGATGTTTGATCATCCAACCGCTGAGCACGTCATCCAAGCGGTATTTGTCGGCCGGCGTGGTTTCGTCAGCTTTCCTGATCAGGGTTTTGAAGGGGTCTCCACCGGCCATTTTTTCCAGCAGGTGGATGGTACCTTGCTCGGCATCGATGGCTTTGACCGAGGAAGCCACCACCCGATCCAGCACCTTTTCCAGCGACATGGTCGAGGAAATGATTCTGGCCAACTCGTTGATGGTTACCAATTCCTGCACCGACTTCTTGAGCCGCGCGTTCTCCTCTTTGAGTTGGTTAATTGTTACACTTTCGGGACTTGTTTTTATTGCCATAGGGAACTCCTACACATAATTACAATGGCGCTGGCGTGTGGCGTGTGCACACCAATGGTTCGGTCCTTAAGCCGATTCCGCGTTGCACCGGCACGAACACCAACTTTGGCGGCCAGCAGCCGCCGACTGAGTGCGAATCGAGTCAGGGATTGCGGAACGTTTGTTGTTTCACGATCGCTCTTCCTTAAAATACCCAACCACTCGTTCAAAAACAACAAGTTTTTGCTATGCCAGCGGGTAAGCGGTCAGGATTTCTCATAATTCATATTTTATTTGAATTTTTCCCATAGCTCACGAGTTGTTTGCAGAGGATTACAGGTTTGCATTCCAAAATTCCAGCATTTTTGTGAACAAATGCCGTCGTGCCGGCCGGTCTGAGATGCCGTGTTTGCGCATGGGGTACATCATCAAATCAAACTGAATTTTGTTTTGAATGAGTTGTTCAATGAACGCCCATGAGTTTTGTGGATGCACGTTGTCGTCATGAGTGCCATGTACGAGTAACAACCTGCCGTGCAAGTTTTTTGCACTTTTCACAAAAGAAGTTTTCTCATATCCTTCCGGATTTTCTTTTGGTTGTTTCATGGCAAATTCAGTCCATTTACTGTCGTAATAATGCCAGTCGGTAACGGGGGCTACCGCAATACCAGCTTTGAATTCCTTCGAATTTGTCATCGCATTCAAGGTGAAACTGCCGCCGCCGCTCCAACCCCAGATGCCGAATCTGTCCGCATCTACATAGGGCTGCGATTTCAGCCAACGAACGCCATCGACAATGTCTTTCATTTCAACAGGACCGGACATCATTTTCAGAACCCGGTTTTCCAGTTTCTTGCTGATGGCCGTGGCACTACGGTGGTCGAAACGAACCACCAGATAACCATTCCGCAGCAAAATCTGGTCGAAATAACGCGCGGTGTTCCAGGAGTTGAACACCGTCGGAGCTGACGGCCCTGCATAAATATTATAAATTATCGGATATTTTTTCCCGGGATCGAAATCTTTCGGTTTGAGAATTTCTGCCGGCATGGGAAAGCCGTCTGACGTTGGGATGCTAAAGAATTCCGGCATCTGAATGTCGTAGGCTATCGCCAGATCCGTGCGTGGTTTGGCCACGAGTTTTTGCAGCTTGCCGTTGTTTCGGTAAAGCGCAAGAGACGGCGGTGTCGAGCCGTTGGAAAAGCGGTCAAAATAGTACCGGGCGTCCGGACTGAAGGTGATCTGGTGAACGCCGTCTTCCTGGCTCAATCGTTGCATTTTCGAGCCGTCCATGCGAATGCGGTAGAGATGTCGTTCGGTGGAAGATTTCTTGAGTGAGGTGAAATAGATCCAGCCTTTTTTTTCATTGATGCGTGAAACAGAACGCCGCAGCCAGAAGGGCCCACCGGAGGACCGCAAAGCCCATTCCCCTTGGGTGATCCGATTCACGAGTTTTCCGTCCAGGGTGAAGCGATAGAGATGGGCGTAGCCGTCCCGCTCCGATTGCCAGATAAAATGCTTACCGTCTTTCAAAAAATAAAGATCGTCGTTGATGTTGACCCAGGCGTCATCGTGCTCGTTCATGATGTGTTTTGCCTGGCCGGTTTGAGCGGCTACCAGGTACAGGTCGAGGTCGGTTTGTGCTCGGTTCATGGTTTGAACGGCCAGGCGTTCGTTGTCCGGCAGCCATTTCACCCGCGCAAGATATTCGTAATGCGGTAGCTTTGCCCAGGTCGTTTTCCCGCCGCTCGCAGCGACGACACCGACCTTCACGACCGGATTGGCGGTGCCCGCCTTGGGATAGCGTTGGGTGAGCACGCGCGGTACCTGCGGTTTATAATCCACAAAATGCATTACCGGCACCATGGACTCGTCGCTTTGCAGGTAAGCAATGGATTTGGAGTCTTCCGACCACCAGTAGCCAATGTCGCGACGGCCAAAAATTTCCTCCCAGTAAACCCAGGAAAGCGTCCCGTTCAGCAGCGTTTTTGAACCGTCGGTCGTTAGTCGTTTCTCGGTACTCTTGGCGATGTTGTAAACATAGAGGTCATTCGACCGCACAAAAGCAAGCTTCTGGCCATCGGGTGAAAAATTCACGGCTTTCTCTTTTTCATCTGTACGGGTGACCCGGCTAAACTGCGACGTGCCGAGATTCAATAAATAGATGTCGCCTCCTATTAAATAAACGGCACTTTTCCCCTCCCCGTCGAAGGCACGCGGCCACGAGAGATTGAGGGTTGTGTCCTCCTTACCCAACGCTGTTTTGAGACTGTGAATAGCTTTGTCGTTATCGACGAGGGCTGTCCGTTTCCCTGACTTCGGTTGAAAGAGTTCGAATGTTCGCTCTGCCTTAGGTTTGCGCAGGTCGAAGAAAATAGCGGTGCTGTTCTTCAGCCAGACGAATCGAGGCAACGCAGTGAGCGCTGAACTGGAATCGCTGTAAATCCAGTCCACAGTGATTTGCTTCTTCTCCTGAGTGAAGGAGGCATTTGTAAAGACAACAGAACCAAAAAAGAGTATGAAAACCAGCAACCTTTTTTTCTGCATGATTTCACCTTCCAAAATGATTTTATTTGTGATTTATTGGTCGACATCTTGCGCAAGTATGCCGCTCAGGGTTGCCACAAAGCTACTGAACTGATTTAAGACGATGGCCACTTTTTCAATATTTTGGTCAACCTGTTCCCACTCTTTCTGCTCGATAGCTTCTCGCACCGCTGGCAGGGTTTTTACGCCGTAACCGGTATAAAAACCAGGTGCATATATTTGATGTTTGAACCAGGGTCGGTTAGGAAGACCTTTATTTAGCGTCAGTTTCTGCTCAGCCCGCAGCAGTTTCTTGTTGAATCCGGCTGGCATTGCTTTGCCGGATTTCTTGAACTTGTCGAGGGCTTTTGCATAGTCGTCGGCAGTTTGCTTCAGCGTGTTCACAGCATTTTTCAGAGGACTAAAATTGAAAAATGGTGGTGGCGTTTCCTTCTCAGGTGGTTGGATGCCATCGCCTTTTGGGTCCGCGGTCGCGGTAAACACACCTTCGTCGAGCTGCCGGTTAGTTTCCTCGATGTCCGCACGCATCTTTTCGGCCAGCTTTTGCAGGTCATCGACGTACCTGCTGATCGTTTCTGCGAAGTTGGCGAAATCGTACGGGAGAATATCGGCTTCGGCAAAACGTATGACCGCTGTACCGGTGGTTTGTGCCAGCGCACGACCGTAGACAAAATCCGTATCTGCAAAATGGGTGTACCAGTAAAAACTGTCGTAAATAGAATGGTAAACGCCGCCGCCACCCTCACCAAAATAACTTACGTTCAGCGAAGGAATTCCCAGGTGGTCGAGAAAAACCGTGTAATCGGAACCGGACCCCAGCGCCCTGATTCGGAGGTCTTTACGCTGACGCAAGGTTTTTCTTTGTTCAGTTGATGCTGCATTGGCAATGTTACGCAACTGCCGCCGTTTCCACACGGAGAAGTCTGTTTCGGGATCATCGATGTCGCGAATGACGTCATTTATGAAATTTTCGAGAATGTGCGAGCCGCTCAGATTCACGAAACCGCGGCCATTGGAGTCGGTGTTGATGTACAAAACCGCTTTTTGACGAAGTTCTTCAGCGTGCGTTTCCGCCCACTCGGTGGAACCCAGGAGACCCTCTTCTTCCCCGTCCCAGGCACAGTAAATCAGGGTACGTTTCGGCTTCCAGCCCCGTTTGACCAGCGTGGTCATGGCGCGCGCTTCCTCCATCAGGGCGACCATGCCGGAGGTCGGATCCTGGGCACCATTGACCCAGGCGTCGTGGTGGTTGCCGCGAATGATCCATTCGTCAGGATATTCGCTGCCCGGGATTTTGCCGATGACGTCGTAAACCGTCTTCATGTTCCAGTCGGCTTGCACCTTGAGATGCACTTTTGCCGGTCCTGGGCCGATGTGGTAGGTGAGCGGCAGGGCGCCGCGCCACGATTTAGGCGCCACCGGTCCCTTCAACGCGGCCAGCAGTGGTTTTGCATCCGCATGCGACAGCGGGAGCACCGGAATTGCGGTAAACGTCTTGACGTCTTTCTGGGCCAGACGTTTTGCATCTTTCGTTGCACCGACACCAGGCGTGAGCGGGTCGCCCGGGTAGAGCGGCATATCCATGACGCTGCCGCGCTGCACACCCGTGCTGCTGCGCCAGGCGCCTTCAGGGTAAACATCGCCCTGGTAGTAGCCATCGCCCCGGGGGTCTGAATAGATGAGACAACCCACGGCTCCGTGTTCAGCCGCCACTTTCGGTTTGATGCCGCGCCAGGAGCCGCCATACTTAGCGATGACGATCTTCCCGGCAACGGAGATTCCGAGACGCTCGAGATGCTCGTAATCGGCAGGAACGCCGTAGTTCACAAATACCAGTTCAGCAGTAACATCGCCATCCGCGGAATAGGCGTTGTAGGTCGGCAACTGTTCGTCCTGTTGTACGGAGGTGGGGTCGTCCGGCAGCGCTGGTTCCTTCAAAGTTGCTTTGAATTGCGTCGGTTCCAACAGTTCCACGAGCCGTTCCCTGGGCGTGGGGAAGAGCACCTCGAACGATTCGATTTTTGCGTCGAGGCCCCATTCCTTGAATTTTGCCAGAATCCATTCCGCATTCTGTTTGTCGTAAGCTGACCCGAGGTGATGCGGTCGCGCGCTGAGATGTTTCATGTAGGCCCGTAAATTGGCGGTGTCGGGGATGGCCCGGAATCTGGTTTCCCAGTTGGTATGGTTTGCCCCCGCCTGTCCGGATCCAGTCGTCTTGGAGAGGGTTTTGGGGGTGTGTCCTACCGGATACGCTAACGTGACCAGCGTTACCAGGATGAATGCCATGAAAAACAATCGTCTCATTGGTTGTCCTCCCTTCGTTTTGGTGCCTACTTCGTTTTCAGTTAATGGAACGCTCCGCATTTGTTGGTTGAAAGTTTGCTCCTTATAGTATTACGCCTCATTTCTTGCACAAAAGTGCAAAAAGAATTGGAACGCGGATTGCACGGATTTAACTAATCCAACCGGATTAGCCCGATTGAATCTATTTATTTGAGCCAGGGACTCTGAACCGAATGGCTCATGAACCGTTTGATTTTCACAAGAATCAAATCCGTGTAAATCCGTTCGATCTGTAAAATCCGCGTTCCATTCGTTTGCGGCTGCGCCGCGCTAGGAACCTTGCGAAGGTTCGAAACCTTCGCAAGGTTGGCAATCATTTCCCGTAACTCCTGCCCCTCGATGTATTCCATCACGCCGAACAGATCATCATCCCGTTCCTTGATGGCGTGAATCGTGACATGAGTTCCCCGGTCATTTCTTCTCCCCGGCATCTGGCATTTCCAGGTGTTGAGAAGACCTAACTGTCAATTGTATTGCAGATAGACCCTGTCGCTTCAGTCGTTTGTTGAGTATGGCCAGTTCTTTACTTTTTATTTCTTTCCACTGTTGTTCTGACTGCTCGAGTGTTGTATTCATCACCTGAAAAGCATCCTGCATCTGCTGAGCTGGCTCACGATCCGCACTCATCACCACGGTCTCCAGACTGGCCAGTCTACCGTCATTCAAAAAGTTATTGAGACTGTCAATCCTCTTCTCTATGGCAGAAATGTCTGATTTCGTTTCTGAATTGAGATCTGGCGACTTTTGGAGATGCCGTAGTTGACCCCGCAGTTCATTTACCGCGGTGTCGAGATCATGCTGGTCTGCAATGGCGTTCCATATTTGCAACGCAAGTTTTAGTTGCCCCTTTAACACTTGCTCGGAGACCTGCACCCGCGGATCCATTTCTACTTTAAGCGACTGCTGGTAAGTGTTGCCTGCAACGGTCAGCCGAATCTGGTACTGGCCCGGCAGAACCAGGGGGCCCTGCGGCTGTTTCACGGTGCCTCGTCCAGCAATCGCAGCCATGCTATAGTCGCTATGCTTCGTCGGGGGCGGCATATAATGAAGATTCCAGACAAACCGATTATGACCCAGATGAGTTGTGAGCGGTTCGAAGCGGGGTAACCACGCATCCATAAAATAGGGTGGCCGCTCCGGAGGCTGAGGCTGGTCTGCACTCGAAAAGTGACGTACCAGCTTACCAGCCGCATCCAGAATATCCAGCGTAATTGAATCTGCTGGCTGAACTTTCAGCCAATAGTCGATGATAGCGCCCGCGGGTGGGTTGGCGCCATGCGGAATCTCGGGAGGCAGCGGGGTATCTGTATTCACGCTGCGCCGAATGCGGATGGCACGCTCCGGCCGGAAAAGGTGCACCGGCGACGCCAACACCTGCACGCTCATCTGCTGAAGCGGGGTCACATCGTCCAGTATCCAGAAGGCGCGACCGTGGGTAGCGGCCACCAGGTCATTGTCGTGTACCGCGATATCGCGAACCGCGACGGTGGGCAGATTGTTCTGCAGCGACTGCCAGTTGGCTCCGTCGTCAAAGGAGACTGAGACGCCCAGCTCCGTGCCAGCGTAGAGCAAGCCCTCGCGGTACGGATCGGCGCGGACGACGTGCACATACGCATACTCATCGATGCCACGGTTGACGCGGGTCCAATGTTGACCGTAGTCAGCGGTTTTGTAGATGTAGGGGCTGAAGTCGTCCACACGGTGGCGGTCGATGGCAAGGTAAGCCACACCCGCCTCAAATGGCGAGGCCTCGATGAGACTGATCTTGCTCCACGGCTCGAGGCCGGCAGGCGTGACGTTCTGCCAGGTTTGCCCGCCGTCCCGCGTGAGTCGAATGAGGCCGTCGTCGGTGCCGACCCAAATCAGACCGCTCTGGATTAGCGAGGGCGCAATGGTAAAAATCACCCCCCAACCGCGAGCAGAGGCATTGTCGATGGTAAGCGGTTTCGACGACGTCTTTGCCTCGGACCTGGCGCCAGTCAGGTCCGGACTGATGGCGTCCCAATGCAGCCCACCGTCTCGCGACTGGAGCAGCATCTGCGCACCGAGATAGAAACTGGCCGGATCCAGCGGGTCAAAAACCACAGCCGGGGTCCAGCCGAAGCGGTATTTGCGTTTTGGCAGAGGCCGGGCGAACTCACGCAGCGGCCAGGCGGTGATAATCTGAAACTGTCCGGTGGTCCGGTCAAAGCGGTGCAGATCGCCGTAGACGTTGCCGCCGTAGACAATATTCGGGTCCTGCGGGTCGACAGCGATGTACCCGCTTTCGCCGCCGCCCACCGGTTGCCAGTCCCGGAACGTAATCTCCCCATAGTCGCTGCGACTGATGATAGAGACCGTGCCGGCGTCTTGCTGCGAACCGTAAACGCGGTAGGGGAATTTGTTGTCGGTTGTGACGTGATAAAACTGCGCCGTGGGTTGGTTGTACCAACTGCTCCAGGTGCGGCCATTATCCAGGCTTATTACCGTGCCCTGATCGCTTGCAACGATGAGACGGGCGCTGTTCGTGGGATCGATCCAGAGATAATGATAATCATCGCCGCCGGGAGAACTTTTGATAACGGTAAAAGTTTTGCCGCCATCTGTGGAGCGCAGCAGTCCCTTGCTGGGGATATAGACAATATTGGCATTTTGCGGGTCGACGAATACGCGCCCGAAATACCACATTCTGGTGATGATTCGTTGGTCATTGTTGACCAACCGCCAGGTGTCGCCACCATCATCGGAACGGTAAAGTCCTGAACCTCTTTTTTGTGCCCGCACGATGGCAAAAACCGTCTGACCGCCACTACCCCATACGACCGCCAGACCGATTCGGCCGAATGGACCTTCTGGCAAACCCTGGCCCGGGATTTTCGTCCAGCTCTTACCCTGGTCCAGCGATTTGTACAATCCACTGCCCGGGCCCTCTTCGGGTTGGTATTGGTCCCACGGCAGGCGACGCATTTGCCACATCGCGGCATAAACAACCGCTGGATTTTTAGGATCCCAGGCAAGATCGACCGCACCGGTTTCCGGGTTATTGTAAAGCACCTTGTGCCAGTTTTTTCCTCCATCGGAGGTGCGAAATACGCCCCGTTCCTGGTTACTGCCGTAGGCGTGACCCACCGCCGCTACCAGCACCAGATCAGGGTCGTGCGGACCTATGAGGATTTTCCCAATATGGCGGGTGTCTTCAAGACCAATGTGCTGCCAGTGCTTACCACCGTCAGTCGATTTATACATACCATCGCCATAAGTAATGTCTGAGCGCATGTCGGCCTCACCTGTTCCGGCGTACATTATTTCTTCATTGGAAGAAGCAATGGCGAGGGCACCAATCGACGGGTTCATCTGTCCGTCGGCTATCGGCTCCCAGGTAACGCCAGCGTTCGTTGTCTTCCAGATGCCGCCATCCACAGCGCCGAAGTAGAAGGTACCGGCGATGCCGGTCGCCGCCAGGGCCCGGCCGGCCCGGAAAGGCCCGATGTTGCGCCAGCGCATGGCTGAAAAGGCATTATTCGGAATGGTCTGCGCCAGAATGTTTTTGCCAAATAGCAGGGAACAGATGACCATTGTGAAAACAGCGAAGAATTGCTTCGATTTCAACGCTCCGTGAAAATGAATGTGGAGAATTGAATTACTTTCATTGCGTCTCATATTGCTTATCTCCTCAATCGTAGAATATCTATTCTTACTGAATGTTATGCCAACGTTTCAACAGGGCATCGAATTGCTTGCGGCACTGTGAAAATACCTCTTGCTGGCCCTGAGTTGGTGCCGCATCCGCCATTTGAACCGCAGTGGCCAGATTCGCCAGCACCCCCGCCACCGAGGCCAGGCTGGGATGTCCCTTGTTCAGCAACGTGGCAAGCGAATCGATCACCACACCCGTGGCCTGCTTTTTCTTCTTTGATTTGAGAGCATTTTCAACCGTATGGTAAGTTGTAACCACTTGATTCAGGATTTTGTCGATGCTGCGTGCTAATTCAAGCTGCTGTTGAAGCGCCGCCTGGCGCACCTGGACACGCGGATCCAGTTTAACCGTGAACGGTTGCGTGTAGTCTTTTCCGTCAACATTTAGAGTTACCGTGTAGCGGCCAGGTAGAACCAGCGGCCCTTCTGGTGCCAGCGGGGTGCCGTCGTGCCAAACCGCAGCTATTTTGTAATTATATTCCAGGGCTGCGGGCCGGGCATATCGAAGATCCCAGACGAAGCGGTGCATGCCAGCTTCGTTCGAAAGATGAATTTCTTTGGCAATCCAACCTGCTTGAAAATAACGATTAGCCGTCAGGTGCTCGGGTTTGTCATCGCTGGAGAGAGTCCGGACTATTTGCCCTGCCTGGTCGCGGAAGGTCAACGTAACTGAACCATGTGCAGCGTGCTTAAGCCAATAATCAATGATGGCCCCTGTGGGAGGATTCTGACCCAGTGGGGTATCTGGCGGCGGAGGTGTGTCGTGATTTTCACTGCTGCGCAAGCGCCAGGCAGATGCTGGCTGGAACAGGTGCACGGGTTTTTCTGTTAAGCTTGCCTGCCTTTCACGCAGCGGCGCAAGATTGTCCAGTACCCAGATACCGCGACCCTGCGTGCCGGCGATGAGGTCTCCATTGTGCACCAGAAGATCCCGCACCGAAGTGGTCGGTAGATTCAGGGCTAACGACTGCCAGTGTCCGCCATCGTCGAATGAGACGTAGACACTGCGATTGGTACCGGCATAAAGCAAGCCTTCTTTGCGAGGATCGGTTCGCACAGCAAACACAAACTGGTTTGCAGGCAGCCCGGTGGTAATCTTCTGCCAACTGCGGCCTTCATCCCCGGTTTTTAGAATCAGCGGTGTAAAATCGCCCGTACGATGCAGGTCCACAGCCGCGTAAGCCGCGTGCTCTGAAAACGGGGACGGGGCGATGGCATCTATTCTACCCCAGGGTGCCACCGCCTTCGGGGTTACATTTTGCCAGTGCACCCCAGCATCGGTAGTAAGATGAATCAGGCCGTCATCGGTGCCCACCCAGATGACATCCTCCGCAGTCGGTGAAGGGGCGATGGTGTAGATGACACCGTAGCCACAATCCCGAGCTTCATCGATGCCGGGATCATCACAATTTTGAGCGTTTTCTTTCTTTGCGCTCAAATCGGGGCTGATGATTTCCCAGTGGTCGCCATCGTCCAATGAACGGAAAAGCACCTGTGCCCCAAAATAAAGGGCATGCCTTCCAGTAGGAGAAAAAGCAAGCGGGGTGATCCAGGTGTAACGGTAGCGCACCGTGTTGAGTTTTGCGCCGTAACTGGAAACCGGCCAGGGTGAAACGTTTGCTACCTGATGTGTCTCCTGATTTGCACGCGAAACATATCCGCCCAGACCGCTGCCAAACACCAGGTTCGGATCACCAGGTTTGGGTACTTCATAATCGCGTTCATCACCTCCCACCGGACGCCAGTCTCGTTCTTCGATGACACCATACGGACCGCGGCTGGCGATTTCGACGGTGCCGTTGTCCTGCTGTCCGCTGTAAATTTTGTACGGGAACTGATCGTCGGCAGCCAGATGATAGAATTGTCCGGTGGGCTGGTTGTACCAGCTCGACCAGGTCTGTCCGCCGTCTACCGTCACCACGGTACCCTGGTCTGCGGCGGTGATCATGTGATCCGGATAGCGAGGATTGATCCACAGAAAATGGTAGTCGTCGCCGCCCGGTGAGCCTTTGCTAATGGTGAAATGGCGACCGCCGTCATCGGAGCGGTGAATAGATCGCGCCATGACATAGACCAGTTGCGGATTATCTGGCGCGACCGTCACCCGGCAAAAATAGTCACTGCTTAGTTCGGGGTCCTTGTTCAAAAGCTGCCAGGTTTGACCGCTGTCATCGGAGCGATAGAAGCCCGCGCCTTTGGAGGCAGCCACGGTGGCATAGACGATCCGACCCGCTCCGCCTCGCGGCGTCTCCAATCCAATGCGCCCAAGTGGACCCACCGGCAATCCTTTTCCAGAAAGCCGCTGCCAGTGTTCCCCGCCATCTTCGCTTTTGTAAATAGCTGAACCCGGACCTTCCTGCGGCTGAAAGTAGTCAAGCCAGGGATGCTGGCGAAATTGCCAGAGTGCGGCATAAACCACGGCCGGGTGTTCGGGATCCCAGGCCAGGTCTACCGCTCCGGTTTCCTCGTTCACAAACAGAACCTGGCGCCAGTTTTTGCCGCCGTCGTTAGTAAGATACACACCCCGTTCGGGGTTGGAATCAAAGGCGTGCCCCATGGCCGCAACCAGCACGCGATTGGAATTCCGGGGATCGATCAAAATGCGCCCAATGTGACGCGTTTCAGTAAGTCCGGTATGTTTCCAGGTTTTACCACCGTCGTCCGAGCGATAAACTCCATCTCCAGCCACAATGTCGTAGCGCATGGTCACCTGCCCGGTACCCACGTAGAGAATATTTGGGTTAGATTCTGACACGTCCAGTGCGCCGACTGAGGCAGAGTTTTCGTGCTGCATTAGAGGTTGCCAGGTACGTCCTGCGTTGTCGGTTTTCCAAACACCACCAGCGACTGCGCCGAAGTAAAAGGTGTTGGGTTGCTCCGGAATACCTGCAGCCACACTGGCCCAGCCCGCGCGTAAAGGCCCCACCAGGCGCCAACGCAGCGCCGGCAGAACTGTCTCACCGTTGGTTTGAGCCTGGCCAAACGGGACTGAAAAAAACAGCATCAGCGCCTGGACAATCAGGATGATACATCCAATATTTTTGGAACGGCTCAGATTCCGGTGACCATGATGGTCACGTTGCAAAAAAGATACGAGTCTCATAGTTTGCCTCTCTCCTAAAATGAGTCAATCAAATCGCGCCCGTGCACAACCCCATGCGGCTATCGCTGGGTTGTCGAGGATTTAAATTGTTTTGCCCAATTGGCCTGTTAGTATTTCCTAAAAAACTACCCCAAACGACCAGATATCCGTGCCCTGCCCGATGACCTCGCCAGGCGCCTGTTCCGGCGACATGTAGGCGGCAGTGCCCAAAGTCGTTCCAATTTTGGTGAGCTGCGCCCTGCCGTGTACTTTTGCGAGATCGAAATCCATGATTTTGACCTGACTTTCTTCGGTAATCATGATATTCGCGCTTTTAATGTCCCTATGGGTGATGCCTTTTTTATGCGCGGCTTGTAGGCCTTCGACGATTTGGGTGGCGTAGTTCAGGACATCCTCGATTGGCATCGGCGAATGGGAAGACGCCCCCACAATGCCCTGCAATTCTCGACCCTCAATGTATTCCATGACGATGTGATTGCATTACTACAAACCCTCCAAGATAGGAGAAAAGAAAGACTGAGATCAGCATTCCAATTGGAACCCAAAGTACTGCTGGAAAAACTACGTAGAATGTATAAAAGGCCCAAGGGGAAAGCACCAAACCGATGGCGCTCGCAACCCAGACTATTTTTTCTCTGGCAGCCGTAGCACCGGTGATACCACCTAAAAATGCACCCAGAGCGAGCCCAAACATCACCACGAGCCATTTACTCGTTGGGGTGGAAGCCACCCGCTGCGCCACAGCTTCTGGGGTTGCCGGGTCCATCAACTCACGTGGAATCGGTCGTAGGGCATCATCAATTACCCCGATCATAAAGAAGATAATTGTGGCGACGGATGCACCTAAGATAACTGCAAGAAGTTTTCGCATATTTTTCCCCTTCTATAAAACTGCATGCCCTTCTCAGCAGCTAAACATTTAATCCCATCAGTAGTTTTGTCGTCTAACATATAATTCTACTGATCTGGCTAACACAATAAATGTAATGATATCCGACAAACTGTATAGCATGACATTTGAAATTAAAAAAAAGAAACAAAAAGTCAAGCGATGGTTTTCATGCCTTTTTTGACGTAAAGGACCCGGCTAATGAGGCTTCCACATTGAACTGTTACTGATCGGCCTAATTCAACATGGATGATCTGGCCAGGCGGCGGTTCTAAGAACTGTCGAAACACCTCAAAACAAAGCCGGCTCGATGAGCTTGTGCAAGACGCGGTGCCCTCACATCCAAATTATTCGACGATTTCGGATACCCAACTCCCGTTCCTGCCGTGGTTGTAACGCGCCAAAACCGCGCTGAAGATAAGAAAACCGTTGTGGGAATTCGCGCCTTACGTCTACAAAGTGATGGATTCGTTGCGGTTGCGGTAGGTTTGTGTGGTAGGTTTTTAATCCCCTTCCCTGCTTCAGCGCTTTCGTTTTATGATAATTATTGTCATGTCGTCATTCTGCGAAGCATTACCGAAGTGTAAATTGGCCGCAGCAATGATCTTGTCAATTAACTCGCGGGCAGAATCGCCGCTATTATTTTGGACAATTTCCTGCAGCCTTTCGTCACCAAATTCTTCCTTGCGCTCATTCATGGCTTCAGAAATTCCGTCTGAATAAATTAACAACAGGTCGTCTGGATGAAAAGATATCTCTTCTTTCATATATGAAACATTCTCTTTAAGGCCAAGTGCAATTCCACGGGTTTTCAGTGGGATCGGTTTTTTCCCTGCAGAAAAAATGAGCGGTATATCATGTCCAGCATTGGAATAGCACAGGGTGTTTTTTTGGGTATCCAAAATTCCATAAAAAAGAGAAACAAATGTTCGCGAGTCCGTACTGTGGAATAAAAGTTTATTGGCCCTTTCCAGACATCCCTTGGCATTGGCCTCAAAAAATGTTTGCCCTCGAATGGTCGCCTGCAGATTCGACATCACCAGGGAAGCCGCCAATCCCTTGCCGCTCACATCGCCGAGACTGATCGCCAGTCGATAGTCATCCAAACGGATAAAATCATAATAATCTCCCCCAACATTTAAAGCGGGGATACTCATTCCGGCAATATCGTACCCATCGATTTTGGGATTGGACTTTGGCAGGAGGTTTACTTGAATATTTCTTGCCATCCTCGCCTCTTCCAGCGACCTGATCCGAGCCTCCTCTGCTTTCCTGCGTTCGGTAATGTCGCGATAGATTGCATAAACTCCCATCTGTTTACCGTCATGAATAATAGGAGCCCCGATAATCCAGACATCAAAAAGAGTCCCATCTTTACGTTTGCGTTTTGAATCATTGTCAGTTCTTTGGCCATGAATCACCATATATGAATTCGCAGCAGCATGCTCTTTGTACTCTTCTGAAGCGAGCAAATCATTTATTGGCTTTCCGATTGCTTCCTCACGAGAATAGCCAAACATTCTTGTGAATTCATCATTGACATTAACCACAATATCATTGTTGTCATGCAATACAATCGCCTCGGGAGCGCTATTGAACAATTCTTCAAGATAAGTCTTCTCCACATGCAGTTCTTCTTCCGCTTTTTTGCGTTCGGTAATGTCACGATGATAGATAGCATAGACCCCCATCTGGTTATCATCGTGAATGATAGGGGTATGCAGAATCGAAACATCAAACACTGTTCCGTCCTTACGTTTGCGTTTTGATTCAACTTCTACTGTTTGGCCATGAATGACTTTCTGAGAATTCTCAGATGCTTCATTCTGGAATTCCCTTGAAGCGACCAACTCATTTACTGGCTTTCCGATTG
This sequence comes from bacterium, assembly GCA_046757525.1. Taxonomy (GTDB): domain Bacteria; phylum Zhuqueibacterota; class Zhuqueibacteria; order Oceanimicrobiales; family Oceanimicrobiaceae; genus JBHHYI01. The sequence continues at coordinate 27,423 of JBHHYI010000023.1, forward strand.
CTTCCTCGCTAGAATAACCAAACATTCTTGTGAATTCGTCATTTACCTTAACCACAATATTATTGTTGTCATGCAGCACAACAGCCTCGGGATCGCTGTTGAACAACTTTTCAAAATAAGCTTTCTGAATACGTAGCTCTTCTTCTGCTTTCTTGGTTTCGGTCATATCTTCCACAGTTTCATCAAAATATACTTACACGTTGTTCCAGTTTATAAAGATGTTTCGATACTGCTTAACCCCGCAATTAACCGGCGAGCGATTTATCATTCTTTATATTGAGCCTGGCAAACACCTTGTGCCGGACGGCCTCACACAGGTCTCATGATCGCCAGCGATAAATCATCCGTACGAGGTGCATCTCCCACAAAACCGGCCACCTCTGCCACAATCCGTTCGCCGGTTTCAGAGGAAGACATCTCGCCCAGTTCGTTTAGCAGAGCGAACAGTCGATCCTCACCGAAAAACTCGTCGGCTTCGTTCCGAGCTTCCGTCACACCGTCGGAGTAGACGACCAGCAGTTCCCCCTTCTTCAGATCAAGGCTGTGTTCCGAGTAATGGGTCTCGGGTGCGAGACCCAGCGCCGGTTCACCCTTTGCCAGTTCCCGGACCCCGTCCCTGGTCACGATCAGCGCCGGCATATGGCCCGCATTGACGAACCGCACCGCGCCTGACTTTCCCGGCAATTCCAGATACACCAGTGAGGCGAAGCTGGTGGGCAGGCCGTCGCGGTAAGTGATTTGGTTGATCTTAGCCGCGAGGTCTGCCAGCGATTCATAATCCGGTGACAACGCCCGGAGGATCGCCTGCAGCTTGGCCATCAGGAGCGCGGCTTTGAGCCCCTTGTCCGCCACATCCCCAAGGGCGACGCCGTAGCGACTCCCGTTAATTCTCTGAAAGTCAAGTAAATCTCCGCCGACTTCATTGGCAGCGTGATAGTGGAGCCAGAGATCCCAGCCTGGAACGGCGGGTCGTTTAGGTGGCAGAAGCGCTGCCTGCACGGCGTGTCCAGCTTGAAGCTCGCCTCTTGCCAGGAGCTTGTCCTTCAGCTCGAACATCAGAATGAGCAAGAGAATCAGCCCGCCGAGCATGGCGTAGTTGGTGCTGTCTTCGGCGCTGCCGTTAGCCTTGAGTAGAAAGAAAATGCCGATCACCAGCAGTACGCGTCGCACAGGGCTGAGCTTCAAGAGCATCGCTTTGAGCAGCCAGAGGCTTGTGAGCAACCACCGCTTTATACGGCCCATGGAAGCAAGCCGTTTTCGCCGCTCTTCGTCGAGATAAAACTCTCGCAGTTCCTTGAAGCTGCGACTGACCGGTCGCTTTACCTCCCCGCCGAAGATGTCATGGAAAAATTCTTTGAAATCCGCGATAAGAGTTTTGGTAATACCCGGTTCGCGGCCGGACTCGGATTGCGTCTCCGTCATCGTTGTTTCGCCTCTCTCAATTCTACAAATTGATACGTATGGCACGTGAAATAGTTTAGTTGCTGCTGCGCTGAGAAACTATTGTCGGATAGGAGTAGAGGATACGATAGCCCAGTCTTTCACCAGGGAACCAGTACGTGTCGGTTGATGGTTTCTGTAATGTGTTCAGAATAATATAAAACGAACTCTCCGTATGAAAGTGTTTATTGGAATCCGTAAGATTAACGCCGCAAATCACTGACGGCAAAAAGCAGAGCGAGGAACGAGCAGCGCTTTCTGCCGTCCGAGTACATTTGACCTTGTTATGTGTTTTTAAATAAACTATTTTCCAATTACAAACCCAATTACAGCGCCACCAATTATACCTACGGTCAATGTCGGGACATATGCCTTCGTAATAATTGCATCGGGAAGACTTACCAATAGCCCGATAATTAAGCCTGATATCCAGTGCGGAAATGTCAGTTTTGTGTTGGCAATTAAAAAACCGATTGCAAATCGGTTAGCAAACGCCCCCCAGCATGGCCACTTTCTTATTGGGTAAATCAAGTGGAATCATTAGGAGAATATCAACTACTCCATATACGACTCCAGCCACCAATCCAACGATCACTGATGACATTTTAATTACCTTTTATTTTGTATTGGGCTGTGCATGATACTTCATTTTCATATATTTATCGCCAACAGCAAGTTCGTCAAGCATTTGTTCAGTGGCATTCCACAGCTCTGACATTCTTATGAAGTTTTTCCATCTTTTCTGTTTTTAGCCTCAAAATCTTTATGTTCCTTTAATTCACAATTTACCATCCAATGAATGCCAAATTTGTCTTCAAACATACCAAAATATGCTCCCCAAAAAGTCTTGTTTAGAGGCATTTTGATTTTCCCGCCTTCTGAAAGTTCATTGTAAATCCTTGTGACTTCTTCCACAGACTCTGTATTGATTGAAATAGAAAAATTATTTCCTTCTACAGTGGCTTTTCCAAATGCCTTAGAAGAATCACTTCCCATTAAAACCGTTTCTTTACTAATTGGCAAAGAAATATGCATGATTTTCTCTTTGTCAGCTTCTGAAACTGGATAATCTGGGTTTTCAGGCATATCCTTAAATTTCCCAACATAAGGAAAATCACCTCCAAATACAGATTTGTAAAAATTGAATGCTTCTTCACAGGTTCCATTAAATGTTAAATAAGGATTGATTGTTGTCATGTTATTTCCTTTTTAGTTTAGTTGACAATCATGTTTATTTTCTATTATACAAATTATAGCTTATCTATTCAAAAAAATCATCTATCGGATTCCTAATTTTACTATCTACACATACGCTTCGCATCACCGGACGCAAAGAGCAGATCGAGGCACGAGCAGCGTTTTTTGCGGTCCGAGTTGACGCGATTGTTATGTTTATTTTTAGCCTGGCATCTGTATTAACTCTGACACCTCAAGTGAACCGCCAATATCAAGAAACGGGCAAGCTTTTGCAATCTCCAGTGCCGTCTCCATAGAATCAGCCTCAATTATAGTGTAACCAGACATTGTCGTTGTGCCTCCAGCGGTAACAGTACCATCAGAGTTTACTGTGCTCGTATTCTTAAGCGGATTAGCAGGACTAACAACTGAGTCGCCCAATGACGATAACCAATCCATATATTTCGACATATGTTGCTTACCTTCCACTGGGCTAGATGGCTGATTGCCACCTAGATAAACAATTACGTATTGAGGCATTTGCGTTTCTCCTTTTTTGAAAATTAAATTTTACCGTACTACAAAAAAACATAACCAGTGATTGTACAGTTTCCGGATACCATCAAATTCTCGATCCGCCTAACATCCGATGAGCGAACGGGCAGCAGCGCTTTCAGCATGTTCAAAGGAAATGTCTTGATTGGTGAGGCATGACCAGTGGGAAGGAAAACTTGACCTCAATATCCGGATTCGTCGTCCTGAGACACCTCCTCGTAAACTCACAAGGCTTTGGCTTTATTAGATTATACAAGAATTCCCAATTTTGTCAAGGAAAATTCCCGAAAGCGCCATCGCCAGGGACCACACGCTGGGAAAAAGGCGGCGAGGAAACACAGGCCGGACGGCTTTGTATTTGCGACCGTGGCCTTTGCCCTGTTTCTGCCGCATATCCTGGCCGTGACCGACACGGTCTCCTTCTGTCGCGATGTGCTGGGCTGGGAAGCGCCGGAAGCGATGGTAGAATGATTTCCTGTCTGCGGCGGGTCTACTTGCTTGGCTTTTCCTACCACCCCCATGCCGCCGCGGCCTATCGGCCTGCGGCGCTCCGATGGGTCGGTGGTCCAGTCGGACACCGTTCGCACCGGATACCGCCTTGGTCGAATTTTTCCAACACTGGGTAAGGCAAAATCTCTTTTCCAATCATAAGCCTGCCCTCACTTGTTCACCGGTCCCAGGTAATGGTCCAGCCAGGTGAGCATCTCCTTAACCAGTTCTGTTCGCGGCACCGAGTGGCCTCCTTCATAGAGAAACAGCTTCCTGTCTTTCTTCGCCGTTCCCAATAATTCGAAAAATGGACGCTGGGAGGTTTCATAGGGGAAAAAGAAATCGTATTTTCCATTGAGCATCAGCACTGGCATGGTAATCCGTGGTAGAAAATTGACCGGCTCGACCTCGGGCAGTGCTGGCTGGAACAGCAATCCGGCCACCAAAAGCACGCTGGTCTTGATGCGTTTCTCAACGGCGGGGATGATTCCTCCCATCGCGCCGCCCCAACTGATGCCGTAGTAGGCCATCCGTTCGCTGTCGATGTCCTCGCGGGTCTCCAGATAATCGATGGAACGACGGAAATCCTTCGCCCACATGATCACGTGGTCTTTCCAAAAATTGGTCGTGTTAGGATAGTCGGAATGGAGATCGTCGCCGCGCTCAAAGGTGCTTTTATAGATGGGGTACATCAAAGCACGCCCGCTCTTCAGGATGAAATTTCTCGATCCCACTCCCAATCGCTCGCTGGAACGGGTATGAATGGCTCCTGAACCGGGGAAATAAACCACGGTTTGAAAAAGCGGTTGGCTGTTTTTGGGCAGAAACAGATAGGCCATCATCCGTTCGTTTCCGTAGGCGGCATCGAAAGCGATTTTTTGGCGGATGTAATATTCCGCTTCCTGAGTGGATTCGATTACCGCATGCATAGGCGCTCGATCATAGTCATATTGGCGGAGAAACAGTTTGAAGGTGGCATCCGACACTGATTTTTCATTTAAAAAATCACGGAACGGCAACTGAATGGTCTTCTCCAGTTCAACGTGCTCGGCTTCACCCTGCAAATAGCGGATGCAGCGAAATCCGTTGGTTTCTGTGCGATCGAAAGGATTCTGGGCATAAGCATCATTAAAAGCGTAAGGCGGATCGTTCCAGCCGCCGCCGAGAATAAAACGCCCGCCCCGGCTGCTTTGATTGATACACCATTCCCGCACATTTCCCGCAAGATCAAAAATGCCAAAGCGATTCATGCTGTTCGTCTGACCGACGGCTTCAGGACGGCTGCTGGTGAGATTGCTGGAGGGCACGATGGCCGGGCTGGCCCAGGTAAAGGCCACTCGATCCCAATGGTAGATGGTTGGCAGGCTTTTTCCAGCAAATTCTGCATAAGCCACCGCCTCGTGCCAGCTCACCCCGGTCACCGGAGCATCCGCCTGCCCTTCCAGATAGTCGCCAACTTCCCAGGTGGAAGGACCGGGCTGCCCGGTCTTGTCCGTAAACAAAGCCATGGCTGCTTTCCAGCTCAATTTCTGTCCGTCTTTTCTGAATGGATATTTCCAATAGGACTGACTCTGGTATCCGCCGGCATCCACAAACTTTTTATATTCCCGGTTGGACACTTCGTAGCGATCCATGAGAAAATCGCCCACGGGCACGAAGGGATGCTGCTCCAAACCGGGCATGTGCAGGCCGGCGGGAGCACCGGTAATGTGGTACCAACTCGAGATTTGTGGTACCAACTCCATGTCGTCCGGAATGCTTCCCGTGGGAGTCAATTTGTACCTGAGCGTGTCATTTAAAAAGGCCGCATTCCAGACGATGTCGTAAGCGGCTTTGTAGCCATCGTTCTCCAATTTTATTCTGGAAAAACCTATTGGAAAATCGATGCTGTCCAGCGATGTCTCTCCGAAATAGCGCCAGGCCTGACCGGAATCCGCATACGCCTTGGCGAAAACCCTGGCCCCGGGAGGCGCTGAATAAATCTTGACAGGTTGAGAAAATTTCCGCCGAAGAAGTTTTAGCAGCGGGTCATGGGGAACGACTTGGGCGGCCTGCTCGCTCAATTGGAATGCGGCCCAGGATTTCGGCCCCTCCCCGGTCCACGGCAAGTCTTGTACCAGCGCTTGAATTTGCGGCACGAGCTGCTGGCGCACCCAACGGACCCTGGTGTTATGCCGAACCCACCAGATTGTACCCAAGCCCACTCCGATCAGCAACAGAACAACCGGAACCGCAAATCGCGGTGTCCGCAGCAAGGCGGAAAGGGAAAGCGCTCCAGGTGCCATTTTGGTAGAACTGAGCGCCTGGCAGGCTTCCATTAGTTCCGCAGTTGAGGAGTAGCGTTGCTCCGGGTCCTTGGCCAGGCAGCGACTGACAATGGCCGCCAGTTCCGGGGGCGTGTCATCGCGATGGCTGGTAACCGGTTCCGGCTCCGTGTTCAGGATCGCATAAATGACCGCCTGCTCGTAATCGCCTTTGAAGGGCAACTCTCCGGTCAGCATTTCATAGAGCACCACCCCGAACGCCCAGATGTCCGTGCGCTGATCCACCTCCTCGCCGCGGGCTTGTTCGGGTGACATGTAGGCGGCCGTTCCCAGCGTGGTCCCCACCTGCGTCACCAGCGCACCGCCGCGCACCTTGGCCAGCCCGAAATCCATGATTTTGACCTGACCGTTGCCCGTGACCATGATGTTGGCGCTCTTGATGTCGCGGTGTACGACGCCTTTTTCGTGTGCGGCTTGCAGGCCGGCGGCGATTTGGGTGGCGATTTCAATGATTCTGTTTACTGAAAACTGATCACTGATGATTTCTTTCAACTCCCTCCCCTCGATGTACTCCATCACGATGAACATTTCATCATCCACTTCTTCGATGGCGTGAATGGTTGCAATGTTCGGGTGGTTCAAGGCTGCGGCGGCTTTAGCCTCAGTTTTGAACCTTTCTCGCTCCTCCGAATTGGCGGCGATGTGGTGCGGTAGAAACTTAATTGCAACCGTGCGCTCGAGTTTTTTGTCCTCGGCTTTGTAGACCACGCCCATGCCGCCTTCGCCGAGTTTCGCGAGAATTTCATAATGAAGTATGGTTTTGCCAGTCATTAATGTTCCTCTTCACTTGCTATAATCTTCACCTTCACTCCTCCAGCATTTCGACCCAGTTGCGCAGAATGGTCAGCTGCGAACCGCTACGGGTATCCGCTTCCGGTTGCAGCAAGAAACTTTGGCCATCCGGGTGGGCGTCAAGGAGACGGAATCCTGGATTCGCCATAACGATCTCTGATGATGACACAGAAGGCTTGTCTTGGAAGTCAACCTGTACGGCAACGAGCTGTTCCTCGCCGTTCAAATAGAAGAGCTCTTTGCCGTCCTTACGCCAACGCGGCATGGAGCCTCCTTCGGCGGAAACGCGAAGCGAAGCCCCCGGGCCCGGGAAGGGTCGAAGGTAGACATCGCTGTCGTTGCGGCCTTCATCCGAAGTGTAGGCATACCATTGCCCATTGGGAGCGAAACGCGCTTCGAAGACATTAAAGGAGCCCGCAAGCACGCGGGAAGCCGTTCCATTTTCCACATCACAAGCCCACAGCTCCCGGTGCGCTTGGGTCGCATCCGCAGCATACACAAAAAGGATGGTGCGGCCATCGGGGGAGCACTCGATAGACACAATTTCTCCCGAATCCGACTGAAAGATTGTCTCCTCCCTGGCCGTGCCTGCAACCATTACCCGACGTAATTGTCCACTGACCCGGATAGCGGAATAAACGATGCTGGTATCACCCGGCGACCAGGAGAAAGGATATGGGAAGGTCACTTCCGTGGGGATGCGTTCACTGATCTTGCGGGTCAGGTCATGCACCCAAAGCTCCCGACCTGCAATGGCCACGCGCTTTCCATCATGTGAGAATTGACGAACCCAGCCGCCCTCTCGGTGTGCGAGGGAGTCGAGTACCTCACCCTTTCTGTTCATCAAAATGGGGAAGTTCTGCCGGCCTTGCCGTGATGGCACAAACACGATCGTCCGGCTGGTGACCGATAGCTGGGAGTTGCCACCGGGCGTGCGGAAATTCGATAAGATGGGAAGTGGCTGGCCACTTAGCGTACCGCTGCCGGGGTCGAACCGCTGGGCAAACAGGGAGGCAACCGTCAAATCGTTGCCGAGCCGAAAAATCAAAAAACCGGATCCTACATATTCAGGATTTGCGCCATCCCGAATCAGTTCAATCTCCCCCGTTTCCAAATCACCTTTGTAGATATTGGTTTTGTTGTCCGTGCCAAAATCGAAGACAAAAAAAAGAAAATGCCGGCCATCCGGCAAGAAAACCGGACTGCGGTGCTGCTCTCCCTGATATCTGAGCCGCGTGACCTGGACCGGTGTGCCGCCTGCCGCAGGAATCTGAAATAAGGGTCCTCGTGCAGGATTGTAGAGGATGACGCCTTGAGCGTTCCACGTACCACCAGCAGGTCGCGGGGCGGGAGCGAGTATAATTGGCGGCCCGCCTTTCGCTGGCACCACCCGCAGCTTATCTCCAGCGAAATAGCCCAGCATCGAGCCGTCCGGTGACCAGAATGGTAGCTCGGCTCCCTCCGTGCCCGGCAGCGGTCTCGTACTTCCGTCCGCGAGATCGCGAATCCGGAGTTTGCCCCCATCAAAGTCCGACGATGGCGCATACGCCAGGTGCGTGCCATCGGGGGAAAGCGCAAAATTTCTTCGCGAGTTTACTGCCGGACCCGCACCTTCCTCAAAGTTCAGCGAAGCGGTCAAAGGCAGCGGTGTATCGGGTGACTTCGACAGTTGCGATCCCAACCACCCGAGCACCAGTCCTGTCAAAACCGCCAAGGGTAAGAAAACCTTCACTTGCCGGTTACTCTTTGAAGGACGTGGGGTGATGAGCGGCTTGGTGGTGATTCTCGATCTGCTCAGAGACGTCGTCTCAATGGCTTTCAAATCCGCCGGCAGCTCGTCCACATGCTGGTAGCGGGTCTTGGGGTCCTTAG
>JBHHYI010000024.1:0-35552 GCA_046757525.1 bacterium
ATCGAAGGGCGGCGCCCGTCACCCCTCGATACGGTCACTTGAGAAGCAGTGACCTGCTCGGGATGACTCGCACATTGTTCTCTGGAAGCGCTCTGTGCTTGTATGATATCGAACTCGGGAAGGCCGGTTGGCGTCAACTTAAGCCGCAGCTCTCGTGGGCTGTCCAAAAAAGGCAATTATTCTGTCATTCTCGCGAAAGCGGGAATCTATAAGCTGTTGTTTTCTGGATTCCTGCTTGCGCAGGAATGACAAACCTGTTCCTGACTGGTTCAGGAATCGGAGGTTCTTTTTCGACTTTTTGGACACCCCCATGGAGTTGCTTGAGAAGCTCTGCTTCGATGAGTTCGAGTTGCCTAACGAAGCAAAGCTTCGCTACCAATTGCGTTCCAAAATAAAATTTTGGAACGAGAAGGGTGGTGCTTAGAGCTGTGAAAGTCTGCGCTACCAATGAAAATCTCTTAAGTTGACGCCCAAAGGCGAAGGCCGGATGAAGCACTCCGCCGGGCCCTGTCACAGGAGGTTGCTTCGCTCGATCCGGTCGTTGGCAATGACATTCTGGGCGTTCATTTTTACAATAGTTGAGTCAGTCGGATGGTTTTTGCGCAAACTGCCGTGTATGAATCTCTTGGGCTGCTCTTTCTCTTGTACGCCGAGACTCATTATGCTTTCAAAGGCGTTTATAGTCGTCTCAAGAAAAGAGAGCCGGAAATTGTTGCGGACCTGCCCCATCGGATGGAGGCAAAAACTCCGTTGCCTATTTTGCTCATGGTAAAGGATGCCGATCGCTATCCGGTGGCGCTGCACGCGCTGCGCGTTCATATTTCCTCAGGAGACGAAAGTGAGTGCCAGCAGTTTGAACTGGGTGCAGAAATCGTTCGGGAGAAATTTTGGCACCGGGTGTTTGAGTGCGTTCCACAAAAAAGCTTCGTGGGGGCGACAAAAGTCGACGTGGCCGTCGAGTATGAAATCGGCAACGAAGTTCGACTGGCAAGAAATGACAATTACGCATGCAGTAGCCACGCACCGTTCGAAGTTTACATTTCAGACACCGGGCTCCCCAAAACCTCGGGTTGGCACTTGGGTGAATTTCACTGCCACACAGCCTACACCAATGACCAGGTTGAATTCGGCGCGCCGGTAGGAGCGACCGCCCAATTGGCGCGCCGGATGGGTTTGAGCTTTTACTGCGCCACCGACCATTCGTACGATTTGGACGATTGCCCAAACGATTATTTGAAGCGGGACCCGCTCTTAACCAGGTGGACGGATTTGCGCCGCGAGATTGAAGCGTTCAATGCGTCCAAGTCGGGATTTGTCATCGTTCCGGGAGAAGAGGTGTCTTGTGGTAACCAACGCAACCGCAATGTACACTTTCTGATTTTGAACCACTCGGAATTTCTACACGGCGCCGGCGACAGTGCTGAGAAATGGCTGCACAGCAGACCCGAGTCGACGGTAGCGGAGATTTTGCAAAAGGTGAGTCCCAACGCTTTGGCCTATGCCGCCCATCCGGAAATCAGACCGCCATTGTTGCAGCGGCTGTTGCTGCGGCGCGGCAAATGGCACCACCAGGATTACCAGCACCAACGATTGAACGGGATGCAGATTTGGAACGGCACGGCGAACGGCCTGAAGCAAGGCAAGCAAAAATGGGTTCAGTTGCTTCTGGAAGGCAGACGTCTGTTCATCAGTGGCGGCAACGACGCCCACGGCAATTTCAATCGCTTTCGTCAGATTGGATTCCCGTTTTTCACCATGCGGGAGAATCACGAGCATCTGTTCGGCAAAGTTCGCACCGGGGTTTTTCTGGAGCAAGAGCTCTCGCTCGGCACCCTGTTGGACGCCATTGGGAAGGGAAGAATGGTGGTTACGGACGGGCCTTTTGCTGAGATTTCTCTGGTGCGTGAATCGGACAACCAGACTGGAATAGGGGAGAGCGCCCACGGCAGATTTTCCACAATGAGAATTCGCGCTCGCTCCTCACCTGAGTTTGGGGCATTGAGCGCGCTGCAGATTTATCGAGGGGACTTAGAGCAGCGCAAGGAAATGGTGTGGCAGACTCTCCACCATTTCGCCGGACCTTATTGCCACGAACAATGTCTCCCGTTGCCTGAAAAGGGAGGGGCTTTCTATTACAGGGCTGAGCTCTATTCTCAAAACGGAGAAAAACAGCACTGTTGTTTGACCAATCCCATCTGGGTCCGACGTTAAAATAGTTTTATCTTTTTGACAATTTTTTTGAGCGAGCGTCCGAATTTCTTGGAGATGATTTGTACACACCGCTCTTCGTCCTCACCATGGCTGGTAGTTTCGACCCCGTCGACCTCTTTCAAACACGCGTGCACGATGTAGCGTTCATAGCTTCCCATGGGTGGGAGGTCGATGGGGTTGCCAGTTTCGAGCACTTCCTGGGCCTTCTCTTTGGCGAACCGTTCGATGTTGCCCACCGGGTAGATGAACAGGCTGAACTTGTCGTCGTGCCGGTAGGTGCGCGTCTGAATGTCCTGATCGTGGTCGAAATGGCGGTGAATCAATCGGCGCTCGAAAGAATTCAAACCGTCGACCACTTCCGGGGTTATGGAGTCCCGCAGTTTTTCCTCGACATCTGCAATAATCTTCTGAACGTTGGTGGAGGAAGGGATTCTGTTCTTAAACCGTTTTCTGTAAAACCCTTTGTTTCTCTTTTTGTCTTCCATAGTTCGTTGTTTCCTGCTAATTTATAAGTTAGTTACAAGCTTTTTGGGAATCTGGTTAAAATCTCCATTACTCATAAAGACAACTACATCGCCGGGTGCGAGCTGGGCTTGTAGCCAGGGCAGCATCTGGGAATTCGCTGGCAGGACCCAGTTTTGAATATTTCTTTTTTGTAGGCCCCGGGCGATTTTTTCGACGGAAAGGCGTTCGGCTTCCGGAACCTTCTCCGGCTTGTACAGGGGGGTCAAGACGACCCGATCGGCGGCTTCGAAGGCTTGCACATACTGTTCCTCGAAAATCTTGCGTTTGCTGGTTGCGGTGCGTGGTTCGAAAATAGCCCACAACCGTACCTGTTTGAATCGGTCTCGCAGGCCTGCCAAGGTGGCTTTCACTGCGGTGGGATGGTGGGCAAAATCATCGAAAACCTTGATGCCCCTGACTTCCCCGATCAATTGCAACCGGCGCTGGACGCCTTTAAAAGTCATCAGGCTCTCTCGGATCTGGTCTTTATTGAGTCCCAGGACGTCGCTTGCTGCCATGACGCCCAGGCAATTCTTGACCATGTGTTGGCCATAAAGCGGGGTTGTGAATCGGCCAAAGAACTCCTGGCTGCGATAGACGTCGAAATGGCTGCCAGCGGAATCGGTTGAAATGTTCTGGGCCTGCCAGTCTGCCTCTGCCGTCAGGCCGAAGGAAATCAACTCAGAATGGGTGCGGGCGCTCAGTTTTTTGACCACGGGATCGTCCCAGTTGGAAATCAGGTAGCCGTTTTGGGGAATGAGATTGATTAGGCGTGAGAAGGTGATTTCAATGTCGTCGAAGTTTCTGAAAATATCTGCGTGATCGAACTCGACGTTGTTCAAGATGACCAGGTCCGGGAGATAGTGCAGAAACTTGGCGCCTTTGTCAAAAAAAGCGGAGTCGTATTCATCGCCTTCCAGGACAAAAATCTCGCCACTGCCCAACTTGAAACCGCGTCCGAAGTTTTCCGGGAGGCCAGCGACAAAAAAGCTTGGGTCTTTGTCAGCTTGCTCCAGAAGCCAGGCAAGCAATGAGCTGGCAGTGGTTTTGCCGTGAGTGCCTGCGACCACACAGGAGTAGTGCCCGCGAATGAAGAATTCTTTGAGCGCCAAAGGCAGCGAGACGTACGGTAACTTTTTCTCCAACACGGCTTCCACTTCAGGATTGCCTCTTGACATGGCGTTGCCGATGACGACTAAATCCGGCGGTGGGTTTAGATGGCTCTCGCTGAACCCCTTGAACACCGGCACCCCCAGTTCTTCCAAAAAGGTACTCATGGGTGGGTAGACATTCTGGTCAGAGCCTTTGATGTCGTACCCCCTGGATTTTAGTAAGCCAGCCAGGGCGGTCATTCCCGTGCCACAGATGGCAATGAGGTAAATGGATTGCAGCGAATCTCGGTTTTTGATGAACATGCTCAGTGCTGAGGCCGGTTTAGATTGGTGATTTTCTTTTGCTTGAGCCCGTCTTTTTCGAATACCAAACGCATGGGTACTCCCGCAGCGCCTACTTTTGGCAATTCCTGACCTTTAAATCTCAATTTAATGCCCCCGGCATTCTCGACTAAGATGTCGTAGCGCGCACGTGCCACCAGATCGATGTCGGAACCTGGCGCGAGCGTGTACTCTTCAACCTGCTGGTCATCGATAGTGATTTGCAGCCAAACCTGTTCCAGGGCTGTGACTTTCAAATCGAGAAGCGAATCCAATGGTACGTTTGTATTGGCATTTCTAAAATCGAAGCCGGATTCCGTTTGTGCAAGACTGGCAGAAAAACCCGCTTGGTTCTGTGCGGCCACGGGTGCAATGTCTGAGTTGTATTTTAGGTAGGCAAAAACAAGACCCAGCAACAGGAGGAGAGCCGCCAAGCCCAGACTCCATTCCAGCTTTCGATCCGTTTTGACAACCTGATCGGAAGCGTCGCGCTTTTCTTTTGTCCTTTGCTCATTGCTCTGAAAATCGTGGTATTTTTTCAAAACTTCTTCGGCATCGATGCCTAAGGATTTGGCGTAGGTGCTCAAAAACGACTTCATGTAAGTGGCAGGCAAAAAGGTCAAGTTGCCTTCTTCGATCAGTTTTAGCTGGGCCACACTTATTTTTGTCAGACGGTGAATGTCTTCAAGAGATTTGTTGGCCTGTTCTCTGGTCTGTTTTAGTTGTTGGCCGATGGTTTCCATGTGAGCAAGAATACTGGATGATTCCAAGATTCAACGACAAAAGGCCCGCAAACACAGGTAAAATTTAGTCAGCGGGAATCCCACCACGTTGTAAAAGCACCCGTCGATTCTTTCGGCAAAGACGGCACTCAAATCCTGAATGCCGTAGGCCCCTGCTTTGTCCAACGGGCTGTCCGTTTTTATGTAGGTTTCGATTTCCTCATCTTCTAAGCATCTGAATACGACCCGGGTTTTCTCGAACTCGCTGAAGCATTTTCCGGTCGGTTGGTCGACCAAAGCAAAGCCTGTGTAGACGGTGTGCGTTTTGCCGCTTAGCCTGTGCAGCATGTCTCTGGCTTCCTGGTCACTGTTGGGTTTACCCAGGATTTGTCCGTCCAGTTCCACGACGGTATCGGCGCCAACAATGATGCCTGCGTCGATTCTTTTGGCCACTTTCCACGCCTTTCTTTCGGCGAGCTCCAGGACGTGAACTTCCGGAATGGTGTGCTGCTCTTTGTCTTCTTCGACTCCGCTGTCCATTACTTCAAACTCCAGGCGAAGCAGTCGCAACAAGGCGGCTCTTCGAGGCGATTGTGAGGCCAATATGAGGCGCTTTCCTTTCAAGTCGAGCATTCCCCTCACCTTTTGCTTTCCAGCATGATGGTCACCGGACCGTCGTTGTGAATTTCTACTTGCATCATGGCGCCAAAAATGCCGGTTGCCACTTTGATTTCGAATCGCTTTAACTGTTGCACAAAGCTTTCATAGAGAGGTTTGGACAGGTCTGGTGAGGCTGCATCGATGAAACTCGGACGCCGTCCCTTGCGCGTGTCGGCGTAGAGGGTGAACTGCGACACGACCAGCATTTCACCGCCGACTTCAAGGATCGAATGGTTGAACTTGCCGCTTGCATCTGAAAAGATTCTCAGATTGGCACACTTTTGAGCCAGAAATCTGGCATCGTCATCGGTGTCGTCACTTCGTACGCCCAGGAGTACAACCGCGCCCTTGCCAATTTCTCCCACGGTTTCCCCATTAACAGTAACTGAGCCTTTTGTAACTCTCTGCAGCAACGCTCTCAATTTGACTTACCAAACGGATTTGTGGTTAAGAATAGGAAAGGAAGGATCGTACTGAAATCTGTTTCAAAGAGTGGTTTTGCTTAACTCGGCGATTGTCGAAGACAAACCTGATGTACGTGCGTTTATTTTAGATTACCGATGTAAATCGCCAACAAACCTACAAACATATCTGCTTTTAAAAAGAGTGCGATTCGACGTAAAGTATCGGGTAGGGGCTTGCTCCAAAGCGTGACAAGCACAATGACCAAAACCAGGTCAACCCCTGTCAATACAACCCAAAAGTAACCTTTCCCGTAAATGTCAAAGATAAAAGGAACCAAAGTAAAGAGAATTAGCAGTCCGAACACGCCAGTGACCACCCCAATAGCCACTGTTTGCCCAAATTGAACCGGCAAAGTTTTGACGGCGTTAACAGCATCGGCTTTTTGATCCTCGACGTCTTTAATGATTTCGCGTCCGAGGTGAAACAGGAACGCAAATCCCGCCGGAATCAGCGATTTTTTCCACTCTCCAACCGCCAGGCCGCCGTAGACAAAGGCCAGTGCCGAGTAGAAACTCACCGCCATATTGCCCACCAGTGCCATTCCCTTTAAACGCGCGCTGTACAGGATTAAACCGGCGCTGGTAAACACAGTGAGCCCTACTGCACTAACTTTAATAAATATACTAAGAAAAATACCCAAAACAAACAAAATTATTGAAAAATTTAAAGCCTGGTTTGGTTGGAGCATTCTGGCCGGCAGGGGCCTACCGGGTTTGTTGATCTGGTCAATCGGCATGTCGAGATAGTCGTTGATCACATTGCCACCGGCCATGACGCAAGCCCCGGAAACGCACGCCATGAGCACGTTAGCCACCGGGTGGAGCGAACCTGTGATCAAGGCGCCGAGAAAAATGGCAAGGGCGGCGAGCAAGAGATTGAGCGGACGGGTAATGCGAATAAAAGCAGAGAGCTTAGAATTCATTGATCAGCCCGATGTGAACTTTACCATTTGAGAAGCTGTCGCCTTCGCCCAGGCCGTAATCGATCCCGAAGAAGCCAAGTTTGGTATCGACCCGAAAGCCAATTCCGTAGGCGATTTTGGCGTCTTGGATTTTTCTGAGGTTCGCCCCAACCAGTTCTTCGCGGAAAAAATAACCGGCGTCCAGGAACAAGAACAGTCGTGAGAGTCTGCCCAGCAGGTAGCGGTATTCGATGTTGGACCAGGCAATGCGGGAGCCGCGGAACTGTTCTTCCCGATAGCCGCGCAAGGTCAAGGCTCCGCCAAATCGGTACTGGTCTGTAATGGGAATGACCTCTTCGTTGCTGGTGATCTGGCGCCCGTGGAACGCCAGGGAAAAGACCTGCCACTTAAATAACGGAATGTAGGACTCAAAATCAATGGTAATTCTTTTTTGTTCAAAAGAACTCTTGTCGTTCCCCATCTCTTCGTCTGGTGTGGCGAAGTCGATGTTTTTCTTGCCTATTTCAAATGAAGTCTCATATCTAACCCCTTTAGTGGGATTGAGCAAGTTGTCTTTGGTGTCATAGGTGAGCCCGATTGCCACGCTTAAAGCGTTGCTGGCAGGAATTCCAAAGAGGACGGCGCCCAACGAATCCGGCGAAGTGCTCCGCTTGGAAAACTGGGAGAAGAGGGACAGGTTTTCATTGAACAGAAACCGAAAGTCGAGCCCCAGGCTTCTTTGAACGTAGCTGGTGTCCTGGATTAACTGTTCAAAGCGAAAGCCTGCGTGCAAAGGCAAATTGGCAAGCCAGGGCTCTAAGTAGCGGAATTTCAGCTCCTGGGTCTTTTGTGAACGCCTTTCCCAGCGCGCCTGTATTTGACGGCCGGTGCCGACCAGGTTGCCAAACGAGAGGTCTAAGAGTCCCGTCACAAAGCCTTTGGATGACGCAGTCGCCGGGTTGTAGCCGATGACGCCATCCATGCGGTTGCTGCTGCCTTCCTCCAATTCGATGACGAGCTTGCCGGTACCGTCTTGCTGCATCTCGAGCCTGGGCGGGTTCACCCATTTGAAATATCCCAGCTTCATCAAGTTGGATGCGATCTTCTCCACTTTGTTTTGATTGAACACGTCGCCGGTCTTCAGGCCCAGTTCCCTCAAGATGACATAATCCTTGGTCTGTTCAGTGCCTAAAATCTCGATCTTGCCTATGGTAACCTTAGGACCTGGCGAAACGTTTAACCTGATGTCCAGGCCAGATTCACCGGTCGCGTTTAACGGTTCCACTTTCATCTCACCGATGTTTACCTGGCAGAACGGCTGTCCCTTGTTTTCGAAGTAGTCGATTAGGTAGAGAATGTCGCTCTCTAAGGTCTCCTGTTTGAAGGTTTTTCCTGGTTTCGATTCCAGATTCTGCAAGATTTTCTGGTCCTTGTGCTCCAGGCCAGCAACCGTCACCTGGTTTATTTTGAGGATATCGCCTTCCACAACGCGAATGGTCAGGTCCACCTGGGTGGAATCCGGATTGTAATCGAAATGCATGGAGTCGATGCTGGCAAAATAGAACCCGTGCTCGACATAGCGTCGCAGGATTTGGGAACAGCGTTGTCGGGCGTCGGGTTCCGACATTCTTTGACCTTTGCGGTAGTTAAACCAGGTCTGGAGGGTGCTGCGGTTTACTTTTTTGTTGCCCAGAACTTTGAGCCGGTTGAGTCTGGCCGAGGTTGGGCGCGCGTTTTGGCCGCTGAGATTGGAGCACGCCAAACTCAAACAGAGCAGTTCCAGGATTGTTAACGCTTTTAGGATTTTCATCACAAAAAAATAAGGCTAAAAAAATGCTCGCATTTCCATTTTGGCAATGTGCTGGGTCCTGGGCCGGTCTGGTTCACTTCTACCGAAGTAATTCAAGGAGGCCTGGACGTTGCGGGAAAGACGGTAGTCGAAACCCAGATTCCAACGAAAGGTAGTCCCCGGCTTGTTTCCGTCCGCCAATTCAAAAGGGATGAGCCTGTTGAGCGGCGAAACGGTCACTCTGGTCCAGCCGATTTCTGCGCGCACCCTTCCCTGTCTGCTGATTGAATAATTAAGCCTGGGAATCAACGAGATTCGAGTGGCTTTGGTATGAGGTTGCGGCACGATGTCACGATTTAAATCCCATTCCAGCTTGGTACCGATCTCCAAAGCCCGTCGTGGGCGGTAGACCAAATCGATCGCCAGCCCGTTGCGGCGGATTCTCCGGTCTTCCCGCGTGAAAGATTGAAACAGCCGGTCTTCTTCCTCGTGGCTGAACTCGAATTGGTTGCTGACTTGTTTGCTGATTTGGTGGATCAGCCGGAGGGCCTGCTGCCGGACGCGCCGGTCCTGACCGCCGCCGACAAACTGGTTGTTCTTCTCTTTGCGGTTGCGGTAACGGTAACGTAGGGAAAGCTTTCTGCTATTTTCCCAGAGGTAAATGTCCTGGCGAAATTCGATGTTGCCGAAAATGGTGGTGCTGTCCTGTTGAAAGTGGCTCAACTGCAGTAGGAAGATTTTAGCCACATCTTTTTCTCGCGTCTTTTCATTGATTCGAAAAAAGGTTTCCGTGGTCAGAGGATTGAGGATTTTACGAAAGAAGCCCTGGCTGGATTTCTTGGCTTTGGGAGCGCTGAGGAACCTCTTAGGATTCAAGCGTAAGTCTGTTCGAAATCGGAGTTCGACCACAGGAATGAAGTCTTTGGTGGTGATGAGTCTGCGCACGTGATCTCCAAATGGGTCAGGAACAAACTCATTCAGGTCTTCGTCGAAGCGGAAGTCTCCCTGACCCTCGTCTACTTGAATAAAAAGTTCTTCCTGCCTGGCAACTTGTGTGTTGGAAATCTGGTAATTCACATTGCTCCGGATGCCGCCTCGTCTTGGAGCATAGCCCAGGCGTACATCCGCCAGGTCGGTTCGCGTGTCTTGCACGCTGGCGTCCGTGAAATTCCTTTCACGGTGGATGTAGCTGGCAGCGGCTGAGATGGCGTGCCAGTTGGCCAGGTTCAGTGCGTAAGTCTGGGTCTTAGACACCGATTTGGGCAAGAAAAAGCCATTTTGTCGGTTTTTATCGTTGCGGTAATTGTATTTTGCCGAAGAAAACAAAGACTTCCATGGTCTGAACTCTAAGCCGCCGGTGTAGGAGTCAAACCGGAAGCCTTCTCGAAGGCTGTCCCGGGAAGCCGTTTTCTTGATTTCGCCTTCATAGTCGAATATGGGCTTGAGCTTCTTAACATTGAAATAGGCGTGGCCTCTCTGCCTTAACCAGCTACTTTGCTCTGTTATCTTCTTGTCATCTCGATTTATGAACTCTACAAAATAATTGACATTGGGCAAATGTTTCCGGTTTAGAATGGTTTGCACTTCCCAGCGATTTGATTTAAATAGGGAAGACCGGGTTAAGCGTCCCAAACCACCTCGGAAGGAGAGACCTTGCAACGGTTCGTAGGTGCTGCTGAATTCGCTGATGGTCTCCTGCCGGATCGCGTTGGCATTGGACAGATTCCAGCGCCGATTGAATTCGGGAATGTTGGTGCGGTCAATTTCCCTGAACTTAGAGTTTTTCCTGCGTAACTTGCCGTTGAGCTCCAGCCGCCCCAGGTTGAGACTGCCTACGACCAGCTTTTGCGGGTGGAAGTTGAGCTTGAACGAATAGGCCGTGCCGCTGTTGTCCTGGTCGTCTTTAGGGGAATAGAGATTGGCGTCGAATTGACTGAACGCCATCTCCGTTTGCACGGTTAGATCCGAAGTTGGGGAAAAATCAAGATTGAGACCCACCAGGTCATGCCGCTGGGCCTGGGGTAAGACGATCACGGGGCGGTAGCTTCCCTGGTTGGCCCCGACGAATTCGAAGCGACCAAAGCCCACGTTGCGGTAGTCGCCTTTATTCTCGCCAAAAAAAGTAAAAGCAACGTTGTAATCGCCGGAATCCGGACCCACGTAGGTAAAAACCCCGGTCGTGTCCCTGGTGTAATTGCCGCTGTCCGGTCCAACGAATCGCCACCCGGGCATGACGGCCAGGCTGTCTCCGGCTTCTTTTAGATTGGCCAGGAAATCATCGGTTAAGTTGAGGCTCAGAGGGTTGTCTTTGTCATCGCTTTCTCGGATGAACGTGGTACCGAAGCGGAGCTTGTCGTTGAGCAGGTTGGACTGTCCGCGCACACCCCAGAGATTGCGTTGAAAGCTCTCGTCCGAATACTGAAAGTCGACTGTAATGCGCGAGTCAGCGGTAATGAGACGCTTGCGCGTAAAGGTGATTTGGCCGTTGCCGTATTCGATGACGTAGTCATTGTTTTCCCCCCGCACCATTGATTCACCGTCAATCCAGACCCTTTCCGTGCCGGCCAGGACGATGATGTTGATCTGGCCTTTGTCGCCTTTTAACTGGTAAGGCCCTTGATTGCCTTCCTGACCCAGAAATTCGTTGGTGATGAATTGGCCGCGGGAGACCGCGCCGGAAACGGTCACGTGCCAGTTCTCGTAGTCTGCCGTGCCCATCACACCCTGCAATTTGCGGTTGTAACGGCTGAACTCCGTGCCCTGGAAACTGAGGTTGTAGTCGCCAAGGGTGGCGCGCAGGTTGGGCCCCCTGATTTGAACGAAGACTTTGTCGATTTCCTGCAAAGACTGGGTGTTGCCTTCTGGCTGGATCGGCGTGTTCTGGTCGGTTAACGACGCCACCACCTCTATGTTGTCGGTGAGGTGCCCGGCGATTTGCATGCGCAAGCCGGAGTCGACCCGCAGGCCCTGGTTGGTACCAACCGACACGCCGCGAGTGAGGCTGCCGCTTTTGCGCAGTCGCGAGGCAAACAGATTGCGAGTCCGTGGCTTGGGCACGGGCCGGACCGTCTGAATTCCGTCCTTTGGGTCGTCTGGCCTCTCTTTGGCCATGACCAGCGAACGTCTAAAATAGTTTCTTTTTAGAGTGAAAGGGAAATGCCGGTACTGGATCTTCAGCTTAGTCCCAATGCGCTGAGTTTCTCGCAGTTGCAGCAGGCCGTCCACGTAATTCAAGGAGTAATCCTTGTTCCTGATCAACAGGGTGGAATCGGCCCAAACGATTTCTGTGTTGGGGATTAGAAAGCTGTCGGGTAAAGAGAAGCTGAGTTTCACCGTGTCCACGACGATGAGAACTTCTTTTTCAAACAAGGTCAGACCGTGATTGTTCTGGGAGAACAAGAGTGCAGGCATGAGAAGGAATAACAGTACAGGTGCTCTTCTGCCCGGCCATTGAGCGAAAAAATTACGAGGTGCTACCACAAAAAACGCAAATGTTAGATCAGCTTAAAAATGAAAGTATTTAGTCAAATAGTAGCAATAAGCCTCTGATCACCTCATAATTCCTATTCGTCATTCTGCAAAACTTCGTTGAGCTCGAACACCTGCACCCGCTGGTTGCCAGAATCCAGAACAAATATGCGATGGTCGTAGATCGCAACGTCTACCGGGTTGTTGAACGCGCCGATTTGCTGCCCCTGTTCGCCCCAAAAGAAGATGGGCTTGTGGTTGTTGTCAAAGACGGCAATCCGGTTATTTCCAGAATCGGCAACAAATAGTATTTCATTATTCTTCCAGGCCAGGCCATTGGGATTGTTCAGCACTCCCTGTCCGAATTGGGCTATGAAGTTGCCGTAGTAGTCGAAGACGACGATCTGATCGGTTCCCTGATCGGACACGTAGACCATATCCCGGGAAGTGAGATCGAGCTTGACGGGATACTCCAATTGACCGTCTCCCCAGTTGAAGCCGCCAAAACTCTGTTCTGGAGTCCCAAAGGAGTCGACTTTCAAGATGCGATTGTTTTCGTTGTCGGAGATAAACAATTCGCCGTGCTTGGAGATGTCAACGCTGAGAGGAAAGCCAAATTGCAAGGTCCTGGACAGGGCTTCATCCGAGTAGAAAGAGGAGATGTGGTTGAGATTCTTGTCGTAGCGTTCAACCCGTTCATTATTGTAGTCGGCAATGAAGATGTCCAAACCGTTTTTGGCCGAAATGTCGAGAGGCCGGTCAAATTGTTGACTGCCAAAGCCAAACCCGCCAATGGAATAGATGAATTTTCCGTTGTCATCAAACTGTAAGATGCGATTGTTGCCGGTATCCACTACGAAGATGTTGCCTTCAGGGTCGTTAGCGATGGCCTGCGGATCGACCAATGGCAGATCTCGAATCGGTTGCTGTGGGAATGAATAGAGAAACTTGAGCACAAAATCTCTTCCATTTTGGGATGCAACCGCATGCGTGACGCTGGCCACCAGGGACACGCACAGAATCGACCAGCAAATGCAACGAAAATGATTCATGAAAGGCGTCATGTGAAAAAAAGCAAAAAAGCCATCATGCGTTACTCCTGCAGCGGCTTTCATTCTTGTCTTGTTCTCATTTTACTAACCCGATTTTGAAGATGGACGGTTCAGACCTCCATGATTTCGGCCTCTTTGTTTTTCAACAGATCGTCGACAAGCTGTATGTTCTTGTCGGTTATTTTCTGGATTTTGTCCATCGCCGTGTGGCACTGATCTTCGGAGACTTCGTGGTTTTTTTCCAGCTTTTTCAAATGCTCGTTTGCATCTCGTCGGATATTTCTGATGGCGATTCGGCCTTCTTCTCCCAACTTGTTGCAAATGCGCATCAGGTCTTTACGCCTTTCTTCGGTCAACTGCGGAATGGGCAGGCGAATGACGGTGCCATCGTTTATCGGATTGAGGCCCAGGTCTGACTTTAGAATGGCTTTTTCAATTTCACCGATCAGATTTTTTTCCCACGGTTGGACGGTGAGCAAGCGCGCCTCCGGGGTGCTAACAGAGGCTACTTGTTTCAGCGGCACCATGGACCCATAATACGACACCTTGATGGTGTCTAATATGGCGGGCGAAGCTTTACCGGTTCTAATTCTCGTTAGTTCGAAGCGAGTGTTTTCCACAGCTTTCGACATACGTTCTTCAGCGTTTTGTTCAATTCCTGCGAGGTCCATAATTACGCACCAATGATTTTTGTCCCCAAAGGTTCGCCCTGAATGACTCTCTTAAGGTAACCTTCTTTGGTCAAGTTAAAGACAATTATGGGCAGTTTGTTCTCCATGCACAGGGTCACGGCTGTGGAATCCATGACGCGCAAGCGTCGTTTGACCACATCCAAGTAGGTCAGCTCATCGAACTTTTTCGCATCGTGAACCTCGTGCGGATCGGCGTCGTAAACACCATCGACCTTCGTGCCCTTGAGAATGACATCGGCTTCGATTTCGACAGCGCGCAAGGCAGCGGCGGTATCGGTGGTAAAGTACGGGTTGCCGGTACCAGCGGCGAAAATTACCACCCGGCCTTTCTCCAGATGGCGGATCGCCCTTCGCCGAATAAACGGTTCGGCTAATTCTTCCATCTTAATGGCGGTCAAAACTCTGGTATAAACGTCATTTCTTTCTAAATAATCCTGCAAGGCCATGGCATTGATGACCGTAGCTAACATGCCCATATAATCGGCAGACACCCGGTCCATGCCCCGCGCGCTTGCCGAGAGACCGCGGAAGATATTTCCCCCGCCAATAACCAGGCCGATTTCCACGCCCAGGCCGTGAACCCCCTTGATTTCCAAAGCAATCTTTTCAACGGTCTCAGGGTCTATTCCCAGGCCTTGTCGCCCCATAAGGGCTTCCCCGCTTAGTTTGACGAGAACGCGTTTAAAACTTCTTTTCTCCATGCAGTGTCAATTGGTTCTAAGTTCAATATGTGTAACTATTTCAGGAGCCTAATTGATAGCGGACAAATCTCTTGATGCTGATGTTTTCACCGGTTTTGGCTACGTATTCTGTGACCAGCTCTTTTATGTTTTTGCTTGGGTCCTTGATGAAACTTTGCTCTAACAGGACGGTCTCTTGAAATAGTTTTTCCAGTTTGCCCTGAGCAAACCGTTCGATGATATTTTCAGGTTTTCCCTCGTTCCTGGCCTGGGTTTTGTAGATGTCTAATTCTTTGTCAATTTCTTCTTGTGAAAACTCATCCCTTGAAATCACTCTGGGGTTGG
The DNA here is from genome assembly GCA_046757525.1 of bacterium. Lineage (GTDB taxonomy): Bacteria > Zhuqueibacterota > Zhuqueibacteria > Oceanimicrobiales > Oceanimicrobiaceae > JBHHYI01. Next base: position 14,923 of record JBHHYI010000024.1, read on the forward strand.
TAGCGGCGATTTGCATGGCGAGATCGCGGACAAACGTCTTAAAATCACTGGTCTTGGCAACAAAGTCGGTTTCACAATTGACTTCGACCAAAACGCCTAAGCGACTTCCGGGATGAATATAGGCGTCGATTAACCCTTCGTTGGTTGCCCTGCTGGCTTTCTTGGCAGCGGTGGCCATGCCTTTTTTGCGCAACAGTTCCACCGCAGCATCGATATCGCTATTGGCTTCTACCAAGGCGTTTTTGCATTCCATAATTCCAACGCCTGTGCGTTCACGTAATTTTTTCACTAATTCTGCCGAAACGGCCATGCTAAGTTGCCTCCAAAGTAGTTTATTCTGATTCGCTGATTTCGGTTTTCTTGATTCTTTCTGTCACGGTCTCTACTTGTTCTGCATCTTCCATCACGACAACTTCGTCGAAAGTTTCGGCTACTTCTTTGGGGGGCGTCTCGACCGCTTCCCCCTCGGCCGCTGATTCGGTTTTGTCCTTGACGCCTTCGCCTTCGATAACCGCATCGGCCATGGCGTGGGTGATGAGGTTGATCGATTTGAAGGCGTCATCGTTGGCAGGGATGGGGTAGTCGATGGGATCGGGATCGCAATTGGTATCCACCATGGCTATGATGGGGATATTGAGTTTTCTTGCTTCTGACACGGCGATGTATTCTTTCTTGGTGTCAACAACAAAGATGGCCCCTGGCAGTCGATTCATGTCTCTTATTCCGCCCAGGACCAGCTCCAATTTAGCTCTTTCACGTTCGATTCTCAAGATTTCCTTTTTCACGATCTTGTCGTAAGTACCATCTGTGGCCATCTTTTCGATGTTTTTCATCCGTTTGATGCTTTTTTTTATGGTGACAAAGTTGGTCAACATGCCACCCAGCCACCGCTCATCGACGTAGTAGGAGTTGCTTCGTTCGGCTTCACTCTTGATGATTTCCTTGGCCTGTTTCTTGGTCCCGACGAAAAGAATCTTCTCTCCAGAACTAACGATGTCGTTAACGGCTTGATAGGCGGTCTCCAGGCATTCTAAGGTTTTTTTCAGATCTATTATGTAAATGCCATTGCGCTCCATGAAAATATATTTTTTCATCTTGGGATTCCACCGGCGTGTCAAGTGGCCGAAATGGGCCCCGGCAATCAATAGATCTTGTAAAGTAACTTTCATTCATGCCTCCATATTTGGGTTACTCCGCCACTGGCTCAATCTGTCCACTTCATTCAATGCACCCAAACATTAAAGCCAGCGTGTGTGTTTTTATTGACAATTAACGTTTTGAAAATTGAAACCGTTTACGTGCCCCGGGTTGGCCATACTTCTTCCTTTCTTTCATTCTCGAATCGCGGGTCAAGAGACCAGCCGACTTGAGCCTGGAGCGATACTCTTCGTCGGTCTTGATCAGCGCGCGGGCAATCCCCAAACGTACGGCCCCAGCCTGACCCGACAACCCACCACCTTTAACGTTTGCGATGATATCGTATTTGCCAAGCGTTTCCGTTAAATGCAACGGCTGTTCAATAATCATTTTCAGGGTCTCTCTTTTGAAATATTCCAACAAGTCTTGATTGTTGATCTTGAAGCTTCCCTCACCAGGCACCAGGCGAACTCTGGCGACTGATTCTTTTCTTCTTCCAATAGCATCGTAGGCTGAAACTTTCATCTATCCCTCTTGGTTTAGTTCAACTCTAATTGTTCTGGATTTTGCGCTTGATGCGGATGCTTGTTACCTGAATAGACCTTCAATTTTTTGTACATCTTACGACCTAACTTGTTGTGCGGCAACATTCCCCAGATAGCCTTTTCCAGGATGCGTTCCGGATGTTTTTTGATGAGATCAGCAAAGGTGTCGATGCGTCCGCCGCCCGGATAGCCAGAATAGCGAAAGTACGTTTTGTTTTGCGACTTCCTACCAGTGACGCGAATTTTTTCGGCATTGATGATAATCACATGATCTCCGGTATCCACGTGCGGCGTAAAGATCGGCTTGTGTTTTCCCCGCAAAATTGTGGCAATTTGACTGGCCAGGCGTCCAAGAACCTGGCCTTCAGCATTCACCACGTACCACTTTCGTTCAATTTCGTGGGGTTTGGCTACAAAAGTTTTCAATTTAGCTTCTCCTTAAAAATTATGTTACTTACGCAAACTTTGAATTTAACAAAATTCCCGCTAACAGTCAAGATTTTTCTTGTTGCCCGATTTCACGATGTTTGCGAATTGGTAACCGATTAACTTGTAGACCAGTTTTGCTGCCGTGAAGTCCGGTGCCGATAAATTCGGCAGCGGTCGCAACTCAACGACGTCGAACCCTACGACAGTATGCGTTTGAACCACTCTTTTCAAAAACGCCAGTGTTTCGTGCCAGTAGAAGCCGCCGGGTTCAGGCGTTCCAACCGAGGGCATAATGCCGGGGTCAAAAAAGTCCAGGTCAATGGTGAGGTAAACGGGATCGCCCAAATGGGCCAAAACCAGGTCCGGCCACGCTTGATTTTGCTGCATTTCAAACGCGTAAATTATTCTGGATGGGCCCTTCAAGGCCTCTTGTTCATCTCGCAACGAGCTTCTGATGCCCACGCCGATGAAGGGACAGATTTCGCCCACCCGGGCCATGACACAGGCGTGGTTGTATTTTGAATTCATGTAGCTGTCCCGCATGTCGCTGTGCGCATCCAGTTGCAAGACCCACAGGTCCGGGAATTGCGCTTGAAAGGCTTGCACCAGGCCAACCGTGATGGAATGTTCCCCCCCAAGTCCAACGACAAACTTGTCCATTTTCAGTAGTCTTGCGCATTCGGAGGCGATCTGTTGTAATGAGAATTCTATTGAATCTTCAAACTGCGCAAAGGGTTGCTGGGTAGAGATGCCAATTTCACACGGCGTGGTTTGCAATTCTTCATCGTAGAGTTCGACCTGGTGTGAAGCTGCAAGAATGGCTTGCGGCCCCCGGGCAGTTCCTTTGCCGTAGGTGGTGGAAGCCTCCAGGGGCAAACAGAGTATGGCTACCCGGGCCGTCGCCAAATCTGCCAGAGATTCGGGAAGGCCAAGGAAGTTCAAATCTTTTTTCGCTGCGCTCTTCATCCTTAATACAAAATGCCTTAGATTAAGATAGCCCCGGCTAAGACCGTTGTCCAGAGTCCATGCTTGTCACCGATGGCTGATTGCGTAATGTTGCGCGAAACCACGATCTTGCCGCTGATTCGCCAGATTTCCTTCTTGTTGTCCCAGGAGGCGTCTGGATCAAAATCTACTCCGAGAATGGTGGCCAACATGGTTGCCGCCAGATCTTCGGCATAATTACCAGCCAAATCATCTCGCTGACCATAACTGTGATGTTCTGAAAGGTAGCCGTAATGACTGCGGTCCTTTGGCACAGCCAGTCCAATGGAGGCGGCAATCAGCCGATGGGGCTCGTTGGTGGCGCATTGACTCATGACGCAGTGAACAATTTGTCCCGGCGACAGCATCTTCAAGCCTTCTGCTTTTGAAACGATCTTGCAATGTGGCGGGAAAATACTGGAAACACGAACCAGATTATATTCCGCAATGCCTGCGTTGCGCAGTGCCAACTCGAAACTGGTCAGTTTTTCTTTGCTCTTGCCAACACCTTTGGTCAAGAACATCTTTTGGGGTACATTCAAATTGTTGTCGAGCTGGTCTATTTTAGAGGTTCCTTTGCTGCTTGCCACCAGAGCCCCTTGTTGTAAAGGCCGAACACGCGGCCCTTTAACTTCCAGTGGTCGAAAGGGGTATTTTTAGACTTGGAGTACAGTTTTGTCTTGTCCACAAGCCACTCTATTTTCGGGTCGAAAATGGTTAGAGAAACCGGGCCGCCTTTTTTGAACGTGCCTCTTTTCAGCTTGAGTATTTCCGCCGGGTGTTTGGTCATTTTTGCAATGGCCTGAGGCAGAGACAGGACACCTGGCTCCACCAAACGGGTTAGTACCAGGCCGAGGGCTGTTTCTAACCCCAGAATACCAAAGGGTGCCGCGCTAAACTCCACTTCCTTTTCCTCGATGGCATGCGGGGCATGGTCGGTGGCGATAACTTCAATAGTGCCATCTTGCAGTCCTGCCAGCATGGCTTCCACATCTTGTGCGGTTCTCAGGGGTGGATTCATTTTAGTGTTGGTATCGTAATTCAGCACCGCTTCGTCATTCAGGGTGAAGTGATGCGGCGTGACTTCACAGGTCACCGGCACGCCTCTTGTTTTCGCTTTTCGCACCAATTCCACGGCGCCGGCCGTCGAAATGTGAGCGATGTGGAGTCTGGCCTGGGTAAATTCTGCCACCTGAATGTCGCGCGCCACGATGATCTCTTCAGCAATGTGCGGAATGCCGGGCAGCCCCAATCGAGTTGAGACCGCACCTTCGTTCACGGCGCCGTTTTTTGACAGCGACTTTTCTTCGCAATGCTCGATGATCGGCACGTCAAACATCCTGGCGTATTCCATAGCGTGTCTGAGGACGTCGGCGGTGGCCACCGCGTCGCCGTCATCGGAAAACGCCACGGCACCGGCCTGCAACAAATCGGCCATTTCGGTGATCTCCAGTCCCGCCCTTTCTTTGGTTACCGTCCCAATGGGAAAGACGTCTACCAACAAATCTTTCGATTGTTTTACCAGGTATTCGACGATCTCGGCATGATCGACTGGCGGTTCGGTGTTGGGCATGGCACAGACCGACGTGAATCCTCCGGCCATGGCGGCGTTGCTACCCGTTTCAATGGTCTCTTCGTCTTCGCGCCCTGGTTCCCTGAGATGCACGTGCATGTCAATCAAGCCGGGGCACAAGACCAACCCGGCAATATCGACGACCGTGCCTTCGAAATCTGGGGCGGTTATTTTTCCAATTTCTTCTAATTTTCCATTTCGCACCAGAACATCGGCTTTCACCTGCGTCAGCTTTTCAGGGTCTACCACCGTACCATTCTTAAACAGAATGTGGTCGGTGGATTCGGCAAGTTTGGTTAAATTCATTTACGCTTCCGGTTGTAAAATTTCTCCGCCGCTTAATAGATACAAGACAGCCATTCGCACGGCCAGGCCATTGGTCACCTGGTTCAAGATCAGCGAGAATTCACTGTCTGCCAATTCACTTTCGATTTCTACCCCGCGGTTGATCGGCCCGGGATGCAAGATGGTGACATCTTTTTTGGCTTGCTGCAAGCGTGCACGGGTTATGCCGTAAAGATTGTGGTATTCCCGAATCGAGGGGAATAACCCCTTTTGCTGCCGTTCCAGTTGAAGACGCAGGACGTTCAACACATTGCACCATTCAATGGCCTCTTCAAGCTGGTAAAAGATTTCAGCGTTCCACTGCTCAGCTTCTCTGGGAATCAAGGTGGCTGGTGCGCAGATGGCCACCTGGGCGCCCATCGCCTGCAACCCGTAGATGTTGGAACGCGCCACCCGACTGTGCAGTATATCGCCAACGATGGCTACTTTGAGACCCTTTAAATTCCTGAACTTATCGCGCAAAGTCATCAAGTCCAACAGACCCTGGGTTGGGTGTTCGTGCTGACCGTCGCCGGCGTTGATAATCGAAGCTTCAACGCACTGGGTAAGAAAATGCGGTGCTCCTGCCGCACCGTGGCGGATGACCACCATGTCGATCTTCATGGCTTCGATGTTGCGCGCCGTGTCTCTCAAAGTTTCGCCTTTGAGAACCGAGGACGAAGACGCCGAGAAATTGACGGAGTCGGCTGACAGCCGCTTTTCGGCCAATTCAAAAGAGATGCGCGTGCGCGTTGAAGGCTCAAAAAACAGATTGACGATGGTCTTGCCGCGTAAGGTTGGCACTTTCGGAATGGGTCGTGTGAGGACTTCCTTAAACGATTCCGCGGTGTCTAAAATGAGTGTGATCTCTTCCTGGTTGAACCCTTCTAATCCCAACAAATGTTTTCTTGTAAATTCCAATTAATTCTCCACCGAGGCTTCCACCAGGAATACCCCATCCTCATCATCTATTTCCTTGACTCGAACGCGAACTTCTTCTTTGCTCGAGGTGGGGACGTTCTTACCGATATAGTCCGCACGAATCGGCAATTCTCTGTGTCCGCGATCGATTAAAACGGCTAACTCGATCTTGGTTGGACGACCAAAATCCACGACGGCATCCAAAGCAGCTCTAATGGTTCGTCCCGTATACAATACGTCATCCACCAAAATGACGGTCTTGCCATCTATGTCGAAATCGATTTCAGTGGTTTGAACTTTTGGCTGCTTAATCTTCTTGAAAACATCGTCGCGGTACATGGTGACATCTAAAATGCCCAGCGGTAGCTTGATCTTTTCGATCTCTTCGATCTTGTCTATGATCCGTTTTGCCAGGGGGACGCCTCTGGTGCGGATGCCCAAAAGCAGCAGATTCTCCACGCCCCGGTTCCGTTCAACGATTTCATGGGCCAGCCGCGTGATGGTTCTATTGAGGTCTTCCTCATCTATGATTTGTTCTAAAACCTTGTTCGACATGACCGTATTTCACAAAAAAGCCTTCTCCGTATGTGAATGGGAGAAGGCAACCACCGTACAACAAGCATTGGTTTTCTGAGACATTATGGGTTAGCGTTTGACTAAAATGTTACAAAATTTTTTACTCAGAGTCAAGCAAAATTTGGGTTGAGGAATACCCATCGAGGCAAGCGGGAATGCGGGTGGATTCTGAGTGGTACAGCATTAATTCAAAATATAATCCTCTGGATTTTGTGGTCGTCCTTTGTGCCAGACTTCGTAATGCAAATGCGGGCCGGTAGCCCGGCCGGTGTCCCCGGAGAGGCCAATGACGTCCCATCGCTTTACTTTCTGACCTGGCTTCACCAGAATCTTTGACAGATGACCGTACAAGGTCTTGTACCCAAAGCCGTGATTGATGATAATGACGCGTCCATAACCCTTGTTCAAACGGTAACGCGCGCGGGTGAATTCCACGATGCCAGCCGCTGCCGCGTAAATTTTGGTGCCGTAGCGGGCGGCCAAATCTATGCCGTTATGATGTTTGATCTTTTCAATGAAAGGATCCTTGCGATTGCCAAATCTATCGGTGACCCTGCCACCGGTGACCGGCCGGATGGAAGGAATGTGTTTGATCTCTTTTTGGGTTTGCAAGAATTTGTCCTCGATAATGCCTTGAAGCTTCATGGCATTTTCAATTCTCGTTTCAAGGTCCGTCATATATTCTGAGATTTGTTTCGCATGATATTCAAAATCTACAGGTGCGGACGCCATGATGAGATTATTATTTGACAACAAATTCGCTTGCGGCAAGAGGCTGTCGTACTCAGTTGAGGTGAGTCCAACCAAAACTTCCAGGTCTTCAGTGTCTTCTTCAAGACTGGTCATTTGATCGGACAGTTTCTTGACCTGATTTTGCAGCAACTTAATTTTTCCTTTCAAGAACGAGTTGGTCTCTATGAGGTGGTTATGCGTATTGTTTTGATACAAACTGTTGCAAATTGTTACACTAAAGAAAAACAAACCGCTGAGCATTAAAGAAGCCATGCCCAGGATGGTGAAGAGGCCGCGCCAATTAAATTCAAATTGACGAATATCGGATTGGCCAGTGGAGAAAAACACTAACCGAATCTTATCAGATTTCGAAGGCGTTTTTATTTTCATAAAATGTCCAGGTCTAAGTTAACTAAATATAATATGTTCTGAAGTCGACATCAAACTGACTGTTCTGAAATCAAACGAATAGCTAAGAATACGCTGGCCTGGCTGTGGTTGCTGTTTTCGTCGGACGCTGGCCCCTGTTTTCCAAAATTCTACAAAAATTTTGCAAATTTCGTTCCAACAAATCGTTGTTCTTGCCGGGCCGAACGGCTCGATCAGGGTTTGCCGGTTTGGCTTAAACCGATGGAAAAGGCAAAATCCGAGCTGTTTCTTGCGGCCGTCTCAAAACTGAGATTGAGTCGTGAAGGCAGATCGAACTCCGAACCTACAATGGCTCCGGCTTCAAATCCGCTCAAGTATTCGCCTGTCCGTCGATGTTGAGAGACGCCGCCGTCGGACAATACGAGTTTGTCGATTGCGGTTTCTAAGCGCTGCACAAATCGGCCGCGCGCCGTAGCGTAAGTGATTAGACTCCCAAGGCCGCAGACAAAATAGTGCTTTGAATCGCTTGTCACCCTTGAAATCTGTTTTCGCGCCAAGCTGCCCGAAACGGAAACCGCCAACTCATGGTGAGTTTGTGTGATTAAGGGATTACCCGTCAATTGAGCACAAGTGCTCGGTGCAGACAAAGATAGCCCCCAAAAAGCAAAAATGCTAATAAATAGTTTGTAACAATTATTGAACAATTCAGTTTTGGGCCTCAATTCAGATTCAAGTCAATTAGGTCCGAAGAATTTAGGTGTTGCTGCAACTGGTTGTAATTGCTCGGGCTGTACTGCTTAGCGAAAAACAGTGCCGCCAGGAATCGCCCGTGCTGGATAAATGTCTTCGCGGACCTTTGACATTATTATATGGTGACTCCGATATAAAACATGATCAAACTTACAATTAGGAGAATGATCCCGGACCACTTGCTGTGGATCACCGTGCCGTGGTCCGTAAAAATCAGCTTGTTGCCGATTTCGCTGAGTTTGACGATGGTTTTTGGTGTAAAGAGATACATCAAACTGAAGAGTAGCAATATCGCTCCAATGAAAATAAAGATTGGCATAACGCACCTCGCAATTCCCTGTTGATTCTAACTTTTATTGCTTTTAAAGATTTGTCCAACGCTTCCTCAATTCGGCAACTCTTTCCAGGAGAGGACGCTATATTGTCCTGTTACCGGGTAATAGGGAGGAGGCGTATCGGTGAACCGGTTGTCGTAATGGTAGTCTTTCTTGTACCCGGTATAAGTCCCGCCGCCAAAAGTTCCAACCGGGCCCCGCACTTTTTGACTGAGCGATCCCCAAATGGTCAAGTCCCCGCGCGGGGGGCCACTCCAATAGTTTTCCACGGTGAAGGAGCTCCCCAGAGTGAGCATGGCTGCGTCTATGACGACATCGTTTTGGTTGGGCGTATTGTCCGCCACAACGATGTTTTTCAACGAAATCAACCCGAGCACATCGTCGCAACCGGGCAAGGGTTTGCCGTTGGCGTCTGACATTTCGTAAACCAGATTGTCCACGATGTAGATGTTATTAGTTGCGACTACTGAGACGCTGCCGTCCAACGTGCCTTTGAGATCAATGTCACCTTTGACGTACACCAGGCCGTTCAGGGCAACGACGTTTACGACGGAATCCTGGATGTCATAGACTTGAGTGGAGCCGGACCAGTGCCAGACGTCAAAAGTCAGCGTGCCGTTTGCCTTGAACTCGATGCTGGCGTCTTTGCCAAAGCGGGCATCGATGATCAGTTGGGGAGGATTGGTATTGACTGCCCAATAATTGTCGATGAGGTCTTGCCGGGTTGGGAAGGTGGCTGGCGGTGCCCCCAACTGATAGCCTTCTTGAAAGTCGGGATTGAAGGGGACACCCTTGTTGAAGGTGGCGGCTGAGCTGGTTACCTTGCCCATGAACGTGGGACTGCCAACGATTGAGATGCGATCGTTGCTGTGCAGCGGCCCTTCGATGACGTCGCCCGTGTTGAACCAAATGGTGCCACCCTCGTTGCCGGTCAAGTAAGCGTATTTGTTGAACGTAGTCATCTCCATGATCAATTCAATCTTTCGGGTTGCCTGGTCGGCGTCTCCTTCAGAGATGATTTTGTACTTTTTTAGATAATTGCTCGCGTTGCCGTCGTCGGGATCGACGGTGACGGTGTAGGTGCCCGGCCCGGCCAGCACGTGGTTGTACTTGACAAATGGCTCGATTCCGCCCGGTGGCGGGTCCTGGTATCGCAGCCAACGCGCCGTCACTTCGATGCCGCTTTCAGCCAGCCAAAAAGCCTGGGACGCCTGCAGATGATTCACGGCAATTCTGTTGTCAATCACCACGGCGGAAATCGTCATGTAGCCCAAGATCGACAAGAACATCCCGGCAATGATCGCCAAGATCAATGACACTCCCCTTTCATTGAGCACTGTCCCGAAGCCTTTCATCAGTAGTTTGCCAGGTAAGCTGTTAAAATGCAATCTTCGATGTTGGGATGCGTGACGCGTACCTTTACTTCCTTGTAGGTCGCCTGGTCCGTAACGGTCACGTAGCGGCTGAAGCCTCGATAGCCATTGGCATTGGTCTCCGCCGCGTAGTTGCTTTCATCGATGTAACCAAAACCTTTGCCATTCTTGTCGGCAAATATGGTTTCCATTTTGTCGTTGGCTAAGTTTATGGCCGTGGTCAGAACCTCGTTGTCTAAGTTGTGCACCAGGCCGCTGGACATCATCTCCATCGTTGAAATCAGTGCAACGCCTAAGAATATGATCACCAGCACCATTTCGATTAAAGAATAGCCTCGGTTGTTCAGTATTGCTTTCATGCTCACCGCCTTCGGTTGTGCCTGCGTCTGATTCGTCGATTTTTCGTACGACAGTAAGCTCTCTGGCGACGCCGGCTGTACCCATACCTCCTGCCGTCTTCGGGACACACGGGCACCTTACCGTTCTTGAACATCGCCGGAACAATGCGTCTGGGGAACCGGTCGCTGCCCTTCAACAAACTGTCCGCGTAGGCCAGGGCCACAGCGGTCTCGATGGCCATTTGGTTGGCTTTGCAGATGTTGGTTTTTATTTTCGCTCTCAGGTCGACGTATTTGGGTATGGCTATTGCCGACAAAAAGATAAAGATAAAGACAACCGTTATGAGCTCAATGAGGGTATATCCATTTTGGTCCTTTGAAATGGCTACGTCGTATTGGACATCCTTTGTTTCTTGGGAATCCATTTTGAACTCAAACGGAATTAGCTCTCGTGACTAAAAATTTCTTGGTGTTATCTTGCTTTTCAGAGTGACCCGTTGGGCCTGGTTTAAAATGGTTAAGCTCAAAGAAACGCTACGAATGAGCGATGGGTCCATGACCGGAGTGTTCAACAGAGTGCCAGATTTGTCGAAGTAGTCGAATTGGAAATCCGGAACATGGGTCATGAGTTGATCCTGGTTGCGCCAAAGCTGGTCGCCCACATAGCGATACGAAATCATGGTATCGTTGATGTCGTCAAATCTTATAGAATCCGCTGAAGCCTGGTAAATGCTGTCGGGCGCCATCATTTGTCGAATATCTGTTGTCATCATTTGCAAGGCTAACCTTGCGTTCTGCAGTAATTCGTTACGCTGTGATATCAGGTTGTAGGTGTCGATCTCAAAGCTAATGATTTTGGACACAAACCCGGCCAAGATGGCCACCATTACCATCACCAAGATCACTTCCAGGAGTGTCATGCCCTTCTCAGAATTCTTGCCCGGCACATTCATCAGCTTAGAAATCTTCAATGCTAAGCAGACCCGTGTTAGCTGTAATCCTAATTCTCTTGCTGTTGTTAAAAGTGACTAAGGTCAGCGTGCCCGAAAATGCCGCTCCAGCATTGAGTGGCGACCCTACGGAGTCGAAGTCTAATCTCCCGCCCGTAAAAGCCGTCCCGGTAATGGTCACATCTCGGAATTTCCCCTGACCGAATTGGATGATGAAGTCGCTGCCTCCGACAGGGTTTTCAATGTAAGCGCCGCTTTCCCACTTTAAGTAGTAACGATTGTTGGTCTGGTCGATGTAGATGCGCGTGCCGGTTCGTTGCGTCAAGGCCAATTGTTGCGCAAAGCGGGTATCCGAGGTGATTTTTCGCACCACCGTTTCAAGCTGTAATCTCTTGTGGCTGTCGTTCAATCTGGCCACTGCGACATAAGCAAGAATACCGATGAGCACCACCACGGCGATTATTTCGATGAACGTAAAACCGTTTTCACGCTGCAATTTTGTTTTTTGCATTGTGTCTCTTGAATGAATTAAAGGGAAGCAGCATTTTGGCGAGCTTCCCTTTTTTACTCGCTTTTTGTTGTGAACGCAACACCTCCGTGCTATCTCTGATGCTCGGCCAGATTGTTCGGGCAGCTTGCAGTGCCATTGGTCGGGTCATAAGCAATCTGATCCCCATCGTAGGGACAAGTAGGAATCTGGCCGTTACGAAACATGGCTGCTGAGAGGACTGTTGGGAACACTGGATTGCCTGCGATGGCGCTATCTGCGTAGGCGATGGAGGCAGCAGCCTCCACAGCAGCTTGATTGGCTTTGCACTTGGCGGCTTTGGCGCTGTCGCTGAGGTCCACGAATTTGGGAACGGCAATGGCAGACAAAATACCCAAAATCACGATGACCATGATGAGTTCGATCAAAGTAAACCCGCTTTGATTTTTCATACGTCACCTCCAATAATCGTAAGATATTGATTTGGTTTAAGTTCAGAACATTTGTCAACAGAACAAGCAATCCCTGTGCCATCCTTGCGCACGCAGGTTGAATGCGATTAGTGCATTTAAAAATAACTACTTATGACTATTGAAACGGTGCTTGATTCAGGGGTGGGCTTGACAAGAGCTGTGCCGAATCGGAATGATTTTCCCTTCGGCCTGAAAATAGTTCCCACTAATATTCTGTTTTATATAGAGTAGTTCATTGCAGTGTTTCGTTTTGGCATACTGTTCCGGTTTTTCAAAAGGGAGTCGGCCCAACCGGTTTTTGGTCGGGACGTATCGAAGGGCGCCGCCCGTCACCCCTCGATACGGTCACCTGAACAGCGGTGACCTACTCGGGATGACTCGCACAGTGCTTTCAGGAAACACGTAACTGTCGCCGTCTTTTATTACAGCCTTTAGTATCATTCAGGAGGAATCCTGTTTGCTGGCTGCACAGTGCTGACCAGGAACAAGATGCCTCCTGCATGACAGGGCGGTCTTTGGCGTTTCCGGCATTCAAAGCATCAGGAGCTTTTCACCTTGAAACGGGTCGGCGCTCAAGGAATCACTGGGCTAACTTGGTGAGATCCCACATGGGCAGGAAAATGGCCAGAGCTAAGAAGAGGACGATGACTCCCATGGCCACGGTCAGAATCGGTTCGATCATGGCAGTCAGGTTTTTGACCGCATAATCGACCTCGGTGTCATAATGCTTGGAAATGCTCAAGAGCATGTCGTCCAGAGCCCCGGACTGTTCGCCGATGGAGATCATCCGGATGACCATAGGGGGAAACATCTTGCTTTCACTCAAAGGTTCGGCAATGCCTTGACCTTGAATGATTCCCATGCTTGCCTTTTCAATGGCTTTGCCGACGACTTTATTTCCTACTGTTTTAGACACGATATCCAGGGTTTGCAAGATAGGCAGACCGCTGCTATTCAAGGTTTCAAACATGCGGGTGAATCTGGACATGGCCGTTTTCAGGTTCAAGTCGCCCAGGACCGGCAGATTGATCTTGAGATAATCCCACTGCAAAGCGCCCTTTTCCGTTTTAATATACCTGACCAAAGCAAAATACAGCACCGCCAGCACCGCCAGGAGGATGTACCAGTAATGGGCTAACAAGGAATGGAAGCCGATGAGCAGGCGTGTGGGCAGCGGCAGATTGGCGCCTACTTCCTGGAACAGCGCGATGAATTTTGGCACCACCAATATCATCAGGGTAATGAATGCAACCACCAGAGAAACGACCACGATGATCGGATAGCGCATGGCTGCCTTGATTCGGGCGCGCGTCTCCTGGTCGTGCTCCATCAGCAAGGTCATGCGCTGCAGCACGTCATCCAACGCACCGCCCATTTCGCCAGCCTTAATAGAATTGATGTACAGTGCGGAGAACACTTTGGGGTGTTTGCTCAACGCTTCGGAAAAGCTGATGCCACTTTCGATGTCCACGTAGATCGACTGGATGACCTCTTTAAAGGCTTCATGTTCGGTTTGTACAACCAAAACCTCCAGGCAGGAGAGCAAAGGGACGCCAGCTTTTAACAGCGTAAACAGTTGTCTGGTAAAAACGATCACCTGTTCTGCTTTGATTTTCTTCTTTTTGGAGAACAGTTCGATATTGCCCCTGGCTTGTTTGGGCTTAATGGTTAAGGGCAAGTAGCCAAGTTTCTCCAGGCTTTCCGCGACGGCTGTGGAGTTGGGAGCGTCGATGACGTTGGTAACCTCAACGCCCGTTGTGTTGAGAGCTCTGTATTCGAAAGCGGGCATGTCTACCTGTTGATGGCGATGCGGTATTTGTGGAGTTTGCGGTAGAGGGTGGTTCGGCCGATGCCCAATTCCGCTGCTGCGTTGGACATGTTGTAGTTGGTCAAGCGCAGCGCTTGCAGCAGGACTTCTTTTTCGATTTCCTTTAAGGGCGTTATTTCCCTGGTCAGGGACACGGCTTTCTTCAGATCAAAAAAGGCGTCGTTCTTTTTGATCTCAATCTTGTGTGACGAAATGGTGATGGGCAAGTGTTCGGGCAAGAGCACCCCATCGCAAGCATTCAGAAACGAGCGTTCCAGAATGTTTTCTAACTCCCTGACATTGCCTGGCCAGTCATAGTTGACCAAATAATCGATGGTTCGCGGTGAAACCGCCTTGACTTTTCTTTTGTTTTCATTGTTGTATTTCTCCAGGAAAAAACCGACCAGCGCAGAAATGTCCTCTTTTCTTTCCCGCAGGGGCGGTACAAAAATCGGGTAAACGCTGATGCGGTAATACAAATCTTCGCGGAACCTGCCCTTAGCCATCTCCAATTCGAGATTCTTGTTGGTGGCTGAAATGACGCGCACATCTGCCTCCACGGTATTGCTGCCGCCCACGCGCTGGAATTTTCGCTCTTGCAGCACCCTCAGAATTTTCACCTGGGTGGAGAGCGGCATGTCGCCGATCTCGTCCAGGAAAAGGGTGCCGCCGTCGGCCTGTTCAAACTTGCCGATGCGTCGAGAAACCGCGCCGGTGAAAGAGCCCCGCTCGTGACCGAATAGCTCGCTTTCCAGCAGCGTTTCGGGGATGGCGGCGCAATTGACTGCCACAAACGGCTTGGATTTGCGCAGCCCGTTGAAATGAATGGCGCGGGCAATCAACTCTTTGCCCGTTCCACTTTCGCCACGAATAGACACGGTGACGTTGGTTTCTAAGACGCGTTCGATGCTGCGGAACACTTCCTGCATCTTGCTGCTGTGCCCGATGATTTGGTCCAGACAAAAGCGGCTTTTGAGCTGTCCCCGCAGCCGTTTAACCTCGCTGCGCAATTCCTTGGTCAACAAAGCGTTTTTCACAGAAATTTCCAGCCGCTCCCAATTCAGCGGTTTGTGAAAATAGTCGTACGCCCCTAACTTCATGGCTTCCACAACCGTGGTCACTTTGCCGTCGGCGGTCAATATGATGACCGGCAAGCCTGGGTCCATCTTTTTGATTCTCTTGAGAGTCTCTACGCCGCTGATCAGAGGCATGTGCAAATCCAAAATGACCAGGTCGTAGTCGCCAATGCCCAGCATTTGCAACGCTTCGTAACCCGTGCTGGCCGTTTCCACGCTGTAACAGTGGTTTCGCAGCACGTCCCGAAACATTTGCACAAAATCCGTTTCGTCATCTACCACTAAAATCGATAGCGTTTTCGACATATTTTCATTTCCTCGAGTTTATGGCTTCAATCCATATTCGTCACACGGTAAATTTCTTCGAGAGACGTAATCCCTTTCATCGCTTTGATGAGCCCATCCTGGCGCAGACTCCGCATGTTGCTTTTCAGCGCGGCTTTTTTTATCTGCTCTGAGGAAGCGTTTTTTAAGGTGAGCTCCCGAATCGTGTCGTTGACGATCATGACTTCGTAGATTCCGATCCGTCCTTTGTAGCCGGTATTCTTGCAGTTTGAGCAACCTTCTCCGCGGAAGAACTCACACTTCTGTTCCTGCGCATTGAGCTGCAACTGGGAAAGAATGGCCGCACTCGGTTTGTAGGCGACTTTGCAATGGTCGCACAGCTTTCTAACCAGGCGCTGTGCCACGACTCCCACCGTAGCCGAAGCGGTAAGAAATGGCTCCACACCCATTTCAGTCAAGCGGGTCAAGCCGCCCGGGGCGTCGTTGGTATGGATGGTGGACAGAACTAAATGCCCGGTGAGGGCGGCTTCTACCGCCACCTTAGCGGTTTCCGAATCTCGAATTTCGCCAACCATGATCACGTCGGGGTCCTGGCGCAGAATGGCGCGCAATCCGGTCGCAAAACTCAATCCCGATTTGAGGTTGACCTGCGATTGCCGGATCAGCTTCAAACGATATTCCACCGGGTCTTCTACCGTTACGATATTCTTGTCCGGCGTGTTGATTGACTGCAAAGCTGAATACAGAGTCGTGGTTTTGCCGCTGCCCGTTGGGCCACTGACCAAAATGATGCCGTATGAGCTGGCCAGGATTTCTTTCACCCTCTCGTACAAATCATTTTCGAGGCCCAGATCTTCCAAATTGAGCACCAGACTGCTTTTGTCCAGAATACGCATGACCACGTTCTCGCCATGGACGGTAGGCAAAGTCGACACGCGCAGATCGATTTCCCGACCGTGCAACGAGACCTGGAACCGGCCGTCTTGTGGCACCCGCCTTTCGGCAATGTCCAGGTCAGATAGGATCTTGATACGAGAAATCATGGCCGCTTGTAGGTGCTTTGGCGGACTCAGCGACTCATGCAGGATGCCGTCGATGCGGTAGCGCACCCGCAAACTCTTGTCTTCCGGCTCGATGTGGATGTCGCTGGCCCGGTCCAGGATCGCCTGGGCGATGATGAGATTGACCAGCTTGACCACCGGGGCTTCTTCGCTGAGCTGTTTCAGTTGTTCAGCAGAAGTGATGTCTTCTTCTTCGGGTTTTTCCTCTTCGATATTCTGAATTACTTCGTCAAAAGAGGCGCCGAAGTTCTCAGAAATGCCGTAGAATTCCTCCAGGGTCGCAAGAATTTCGTTTTCCAGGCTGACTGCCGGTTCCACCTCCAGGCCCGTTTCTCTACGAACGGCGTCGATGGCTTGAACATCGCCAGGATCGGCCATGGCCACCGTCAGGCTGTTCTCGATCTTAAATACCGGGCAGATTTTGTGCCGGCAAGCCAGCTCCTTCGGAACGATGTCGATGACTTCCGGGTCGATTGAATAATCTTGCAACTCTATAAAAGGAAGGTTCAGATGCTCGGCAAAATGGACGTACACGTCCTTGGTGCTCGCAAGTCCCTTTTGAACCAGGATTTGGACTAAGTCGTCGTCCGAGTGGTTCTTGAGTCTTAGAACCTCCGAGGTTTGTTCGGCAGAGAGCACGCCATTATTGACTAATAGTTCACAGAATTTTTTGTCGTCTTCGCTGATCAACGCTGCAAGTAATCTTGAATGAGTTTCAACAACTGACCGCTCTGGTCTGACTTAAAAACGTATTCGTCGGCCCCGGTAGCGCGGCCCATTTGTTCGTGACTCCTGGATTCGCGAGAGGTCAGCATGATGATGGGAATGTGTTGGTATTTCGAGTCGAACTTCAGTAGGCGACAAACCTTGTAACCGTTCATCTTCGGTAAAAGCACGTCCAGAATGATCAAATCGGGTTTTTCTTGCCGGGCTAATTTCAGCCCTTCCTGGCCGTCAAAGGCGGAGACGACCTCATAGCCCATCTTGTTGAGACGCAGCGTCAAGATGTCCACGATGTTGATATAATCTTCGATAATAAGAATTTTCTTAGCCATGCTTTTCACAATGCTATTGTGAAGTAAAACTTACTGCCTCTGCCGACTTCGCTTTCTACCCACATCTCGCCGCCAAACGATTTGACGATTTGTTTTGCAATACTCAAGCCCAACCCATAGCTTCGCTGTCTCTGTTCCGGATAGTTGTCCAACTGTTCAAAGCGTTCAAAGATTCGCTCAAAGTCCTCCGCAGGAATGCCGACTCCGGTATCCTGTACCCAGACTTTCAGGGTCCGTTTTTCCAGCTCAGCCTGGATGTTGACCACACCGCCGGGCAGAGTGTATTTGATGCTGTTTTCAATTAGGTTGGCCAGAACCTGCTGAAGGCGATCGCGCTCTCCTTTGAATGTTGGTATGGATTTAGGAATCGCGCTTTCGATTCGTATATTCTTCGCTTTCGCAAACGAGGCAAACGACTCCATGACTTTATTGACCAGCAACCCCAGCTTTACCTCTTTCCGTCTGTCCAGAAACTGAATGCCTTCGTCAAACCTGGTCACGTCAAGCAGGTCCTTGAGCATGGCACGCAATCTTCTGATGTCGTCTTTAACGACGTTGAGACAGTGCTCCTGTTCTTGATTCAGCACCCCCAAATCTCCGTCGAGCAGCAGATCGATGGCGCCCTGCATGGAGGTCAAGGGGGCGTTGATTTCGTGGCTGGCGATTGACAGTGACGAACGCATCTGGTCGCTTTGCCAATTCTTGGTGACATCGCGCAGGACCAGCATCCAACCCATCTCACGGTTTCTGAAATTCTTCAGAAGCTCGATGTGCACCCCGAGAAATTGTGAGTGATTCTCCCGCGTGCAGGCCACTTTGTTGGATTCGAAGATCCCTTCTTTCAAGGTCTCATCCAGATAATCGCTTAAGAAAGAGTAAGGTAGAAACTTGAGTGATTTGCCGACTAGTTTCTGGCTGACTTCGACGCCCAGCAGGCGCTTGGCGGCATTGTTGATAAACAGGATTTTCTTGCGCCAGTCACACAAGATTACGCCGTCGATGATGCGGGTCACCAGTTTTTCGAATTTTTCCTTTTGACGCGAGTTGATATACAGGAGATGTCGCAGCGCCCGCGGCGCGTCGTTGGAAAAGTGCTGAATGAGCCGGGTCTGCCGCAAATCGATGGACTTGTCAAAACTCCCCACAAACAAGATGCCCACCGGTTTTTTCTGAATTGCAAGGGGCAAAGTCAGATGTTGATTAAAACGGGTGTTAGCTGCGTGCAAGGTGTCGCCGGTCTGGAGCTTGCCATTTAGCAGCGTTCGAAAATTCCGGGTCAAATGAACTGCGGGTTGCAGTTGGCCCAGATGGTCCACGAGCTCCTCCTGAATGCTTTGCAAATCGGTCAAGGAAATCGGTTGCCGGGCGGAAATGTGAATCTGGTTGGCGTCCCGCTCCAGAGTCGCGGCACACAAATTCCCACTGCTCGTGTCCACCAGGGCTTCCCTCACATTGTAGAATATTTCCGAAATCAGGTTGGAAGTTTCAATGCTCTGGGTACTCGTACGGGTGTCGTCGTGAGCAAGTGCTGTGAAATCAGATTCCATCATTCTAAAAGCGTTCAACGTATTAAATAGTTGGAATATAGCCTGATAAGCTGGTGACCGAAGCAAACCATACTCACCGCACCTGAGGAGATGAAAGGGCCAAAAGGTAGGGCACTCCCCATTTGTATTCGACCCAGACTCATGCCAATAATGATGGCGGGTATGGTGAGAAAAAATGCCAGAAACAAGGCCAGGATGACCTGTGGCCCCAGAAAGGCGCCAATCATGGCCGCCAGTTTGATGTCGCCACCACCCATACTCTCTTTCTTGAACAGGGCATGGCCCAGAAGCCCTACCAGCCAGAGAAAACCACCGCCTAAGAACAATCCTGCCAGGGCTTGATAAATCGATGTCCGGTGAAAGAGAACGGATAGGGCCAGGCCAATGGCCATGCCGGGAAAGGTTAGTCTATTCAGAATCAGTTTGTAATCGATGTCGATGAAACTTATGGGAACCAGAAACAGAATCAACACCGAATACTCGATGAAGGCGAGCCCCAGGCCGTAAATGTTGAACACCAGAGCCAGCAAGGCCCCGGTCAAGAATTCAACCAGGGGGTAGCGAATGGAGATTGGCCTCTTGCAATATCGGCATTTGCCTCTCAACAGCACGTAGCTTAACAGAGGAATATTGAACCACAACGGAAACGCTGTTTTGCAACGCGGGCAGTGCGAACCTGGCCGCAGGATGGAGAGTTTTCTCGGCAGGCGGTAAATACAAACGTTTAAGAAGCTGCCTAAAATGGTTCCTAATAAGAATATGATTGCTGTTTGAAATTTTGTCACAAAAGGCATGCTCACTCCGCCAGCAAATTGACGCGCTGAACAGCGCTGTGCAAGGTGTACCCCTGGTCTAAAAAATCCTTAATCTGTTTCAGGACTTCGAAATCTTTTACCGAATATCGTTTGAATTCCCGGGAACCCATGGAAATCGTCTTGGGCTTTACAATGCCTTTGAGCTCCCAGTAATAGAGTTGCCGCAAGCTGATGTCGAGTTTCCGCGTTACCTCTGAACTGCTCAACCAAAGCGTATTTTTCATGTCCCTTTCCTCTATTTTTCACCAACTTTTTATTTTTACATCGGCAGTATGGTTTTAAACATTAGTATGTTAAGCAGCGCAGGAATGAATAGAGAAGGCGCGGTTTTTGAGCGGATAACCACGTCAAAAAGGGTGGGTGAGGGCTGGCTAACAAACCTACCGAACCAGGGTTAGCTTCCTGACTCGGACAAATTCTCTGGTTTCTAACTTGTAGAAATAAACGCCGCCGGCAACCGGACAAAAAATCTTGATTTAGCCAACACTGCAGGCTTACTCGCAAGGTAACAGGATCGCTACGTAATCTTAGTGAAAATCTTGGGCACCACCAACGATTTTTTCCAATTTTTCCTCCCCTTTTATTTTAGCAGAGTATTTTTCGCCTTTCCACTTAAAAGTTGCAAACTGTCCGAACAGTCCAGCCAACACCAGGTAAAGCGGGTGCAGGGCTGCGGTGATCAGGAAAG
>JBHHYI010000025.1:0-35230 GCA_046757525.1 bacterium
TGATGTCTTTTCCTGCGTAGTAAAATATCTGCTGCGATTTCTTTACGATTTCCTCCCCCGATAACTTTCCCTGAGCCGTTACCCATCTTAAGCTTCCAAGCATAACAATGGTAACCAATAATGAAATATATTTTTCCTTGAACATCAATTCCTCCATTTTGTTTTTGAATATTTCAAAGATGCAGAGAACCTTAGAAAATACTCTTAAGGGCTTTGCGCCTTGGCGTGAAAAATCAGTTCAGATTTACGCACTACGCTCTCACGGTTCGCAGATTTACACTTTCTGTGAAACTCCGTGTTTTTCCGTGGTCAACTGATTCTTTTTCATCAATCGAAACCCCACTACTCGCATCAGAGCTGGCAGCAACAACAGTGTGGTCAGGGCGCTGAAGGTCATGAGCATGGCAAAAAACGCCCCAACCGTAACATACGGCCCCAGGCTGGCCAGCACCAGCGGGATAAATCCTAAGATGATCACAAAGGCGTTACGCAAAATCGCTCGCGTGCTGGCATATAGCTGTTGGTGCGGCCTTAGTGCCTTGGATTAGTTGATCTGTGGCTTTATCGCTGTAAATTTAATGCTTACCACTTTCCCCTGCACCCCAGCAAGATCTTCCGTTGCAGGGGCAGGGGTAAATTCCGGCCCTGGACAACAGGCCATGGCTTCCAGTTCCTTCGGGGGTAATGGATGATAGGCCACGACCTCATCCTTTCTAAAGCCGGCCTTCCGGAGTATCGCGAAATAACTATGCTTCTCTATCGCTCCGCCCACACATCCTGCCCAGGTTGATTGGAAGCGCTCTTGCACCTGAGGATCGATCTTTTCTGTATAGACAATATCAGAAATGGCCAGACGCCCACCGGGTTTCAGGATACGAAAGGCTTCACGATACACCGCTTCCTTATCAGGGCACAGGTTGATGACGCAATTGGACATCACCACATCGGCAAAACCATCTGGAAGCTCAAGCCGCTCCAGGTCGTCAACACGAAGCTCGACCGTCTCTGTCAAGCCCGCCTCAGCCACGGCCTGCTTGGCACGCTCAATCATCTGGGGGGCGCCATCCACTCCAACCACTTTTCCACCAGGCCCTATCTTGTGAGCAGCAAGAATAACATCTATCCCTGCGCCGCAACCAAAATCCACAACTACTTCGCCGGGTTGAAGATCGGCGAAACCAGTAGGGTTACCGCAACCCTTTGAAAGGTTTAGAGCGATTTCCGGGACCAGCGAGAGTTCTTCCTGCCCATAAAGGCCGTGTTCAGCCGCAAAGCTCGAACTTGTGGGAGCCTCACCGGGACAACAACAGGACTCCTTCCCGCCGCCAATCTCAGCGCATTGGCCGTAGCGACCTTTGACAACTTGTTTGATTTCCTCGATTTTCATATTTTTCACCTCCTTCTCTTCAATCCTTTTCTTTCATTTCTTTTCCGCAGCAGGTGAGGGTAGGGCATTTCGGATCGGGGACAGGTTTTTCGATTGCTTTGACCTCAGCCCCTCACATCTCACATATATACGTTTTGCCTTCTTTGGCTATTGTTAAACACCTCCTTCGTTTTGGATTAAATGTCTTTAGCCGCACAGACCGCCGGGATGAAGCGCAGCGCACATTCAGTTGGCCGATCTGCTCATCGCTGAGAGTGGTAATACGTTGCATTTAAATACAAGATTGGGTAAGAGAGCCTATTGTTGAGTTGCTTATCATTTCCATTTTCTCTATTTTGTATTCTTAATGACTTTCGGAATCATGAATCATTAAAATTCTCTTTTCATTCGATGTGTGTCTTTGATGTTACGTTCATTTTTTCACAAATCGAAATCCCACAACTCGCATCAAAGCTGGCAGCAACAACAAGGTTGTCAGGGCGCTGAAGGTCATGAGCATGGCAAAGAACGCCCCAACCGTAACATACGGCCCCAGGCTGGCCAGCACCAGCGGGATAAATCCTAAGATGATCACAAAGGCGTTACGAGAAATAGCCCGCGCCGGCTCTTGAAAGATATAGCGATTCGTGGCCTCGATATCACCGCTTTCTCCACACTTGCGCCGGAATCGCTGGATGAAGTGAATGGCAAAATCAATCGAGAGACCAAGAGCCAGCGACGAGCATACCGCAATGGGCATGTCATAATCTTTCCCGATAAATCCAATTAAACCGTAAGAAAGCACAATCGCAAAGGTCAGGGGCATCATCGAGATAAAAGCCAGCCCTGGTGAACGAAATAAAATGAGCATCAAAATAAACACGGCGGCGAACCCTCCCAACACCGCCTTCAGCATGCCCTTGACCATCAAATCCTGCCAGACCTTGTTGATGTACGTGAGGCCGGACCAGCGAATTTTAATCCCTTCTGGAGCGTCAGTAGTCCTGATGTATTGTTGTACGGCTCCTTCAACCCGTTCCATATCCCGGTTGTCGCCGCGCTTCATTTGCACCCAGATGTTGGCCTTCTGGTAGTCGTAATCCACAAAGTTGTCGAGGTCGTTGGGGTCGCCGGACATAAGAAATAGAAACAGGTACTGACCGATTTCCTCCTGACTTTTGGGAATCACACCCTGAGCGTCCCCGTCACCTTTGAGGACGTGCTCAACACGCTTCACGATATCTGCCACTGAGGAAGTTTTCCCTACCACATCTTGTTCTTTCAAATATTTCTGCAACTCACTGATGTAGGCCATCACTTCAGGGCGTTTGATGTCGTCAGGCTGCCCGCCCTCGACGGACAAGTAAGCCATGTAAGTGCCACCGAAACGGGCATTCATCACACGGTCGGCGACGCGAATTTTGTGGTTCTTGTTAAACCAATTTACCGGGTTATCATTCACCACAATCTTCGTGAGGCCCCAGATTCCGACAGCCAAAAGAACCACGGCGCCTAACACTACGGTCCGACTTTGAGCAAAAGCAAAACGGCCTAACGCTGGCAGAAACTGAGCCAGGACCGGCGGTTTTGTTTTTCGTCTGGCAATTTTGGTTGTAAGCTTTTCTTCTCGAATCATCATAATGGAGGCCGGGATAGAGGTCACGGTTAGAAGCCAGGCCGCCATGACACCAAAAGCGACAAAAGCACCAAACACGCGCACCGGTGGAATATCCGCCAACGTTAGCGATGCAAAACCCACGGCGGTAGTAATCGAAGTGTAGAACATGGGCGTAAAAAGTTCATCCGTCACCGCCATCAGCGTCCGTTTGCGGTCACGCAGAGTCGGGTAGCGATCGTTAAATTCACTCAAAATATGCACGGAATCGAGTACCGCGATGGGCATGAGAAAGATGGGAATCATGGAGCTCATGATGTGTACGGTAAAGCCAAGGCCAATCAGTGCGCCCATACCCCAGGCCACGCTGAACATGGCGACAATCATCGGCGAAACGATCAGAGAGAGTTTGCGAAACAACACGAACATGAGCACAAAGATCACCAGGCCGATCAGTGGAGCCAGGATGCCCATTTGCACAAACATCTCGAAGCCGAAGGTGTCCTCCGCCACGGGCAGACCCGCAATGTAGTAGTTTTGACCCTCACCCAACTCGCTTTGTGTGATCGACTCTATTTCTTTTGAAATGCGGTAGCTCATATCTTTCTGCTGAATCGGAATATAAAGGGCTACGGCGTCCCCGTTCTTAGAGACGATCTTCTCCACAAAAAGTGGGTTGTCGTAAACACTGGCCTTGATGCTTGCGACTTCTTTTTCTGTTTTGGGCGCGGCCTCCATGATACGGCGCACCTGCATGGTGCCGTCTTTGGAAGTGACATTGTCCGTAGTGGTGAAGCTGATAACGTCCTCGACAATAACCCCATCGATTTTCAAGATTTCATCGGTGATGCGGGCGATCTTAGCCAGAGTCTCCGGGCGAAAGATACCATCCTTGTCCGTGATGCCCAGCACGATCAGGTCCCGGATACCGAAGTCCTTTTTGATCTGATCATAAAAGACTCGATCGGGTTGATGGGCCTCCAGCATGTTTTCCGGGTCGGTGTCGATGTGGGCTTTTGGAAACTGAAATAGAAACAAGCCGGTAAGAATTAAGGTCAGAATAATCACCAGCTTTGGGTGATCCATCGAAAAATAGATTAGCCGCTTCAGTGTCATTGATTTTCTTCTCCTCTTAAACGCTGGCCTTCTTGTAGAAAGTTAGGATTTGATTCAACATAACAAGACACCAACCCTTCGACAGGCTCAGCGCAGGCTCTTTTGGAAAAAGGTCAGCGGCATAGGTGTGTTAATTGACCTCAGATCTCCTCCACCGGCAGCCCGGCTTCTTTCCACTCCGGCAAGCCTTCCTTCAAGCGTACAGCTTCATAACCGGCGTCTCTCAGGATCTTCATGGCCTCTGCAGAAAGCACACAATATGGCCCGCGACAGTAGGCGACAACTTCGCGGTTTTGTGGAATTTCATCCAGTCTTTTTTTGAGCTGGGAGAGTGGGATGGACAGCGCGCCGGGGATGTGACCCTTTGCATATTCTTCCGCAGGGCGCACGTCGAGAACAATCACGCCGTCTTCCTCAATTCGCTTTGAGAGCTCGTCTTTAGAAATGGGCTCCATGCCATCGCGTTTTTCAAAGAAAAGGCGCACCACTTCCCGGATTTCCGTACTGCGCTTCTCTGCAAGGACTTGTAGGTGCTTGTAGCAATTCAAAACTTCGGAGTCAGCCAGCCGATAAATGACCTGCACACCCGCTTTGCGGTTTTCAACCAAGCGGGCCGCCTTCAGCGTTTGTAAATGGCGCGAAGTGTTGGCCACGGTCATTTGCACCTGTTTGGAAAGGGAATCTACATCTCGCTCGCCTTGCGCGAGGATGTCGATGATTTCCAGCCGCTTGGGACTGGAGAAGGCGTGGGCTATCTTCGCAAACTGCTCAAAGACGGTGTCTTTGAATTCTCTTCCGGTCATCGGAAGCTCCTTATTGAATGGATCGTATTATCAATTCATCAATTGAATATATGACAAAACTCGGCAAAAGTCAAGGGGAAAATGAAAAAACAGGCAACACGCAGGTCTTAAGATACCGGAAGATTGGATTGAACTTGGTAGGGCCGGTTGATCCGGGAAGGTAATCTCACCAGGCGTGAGATTTTGCCAGACCAGCGAGCAAGTGGTGGGTTACTCTGGCCGTCAGTCCCCAGAGGGTGGCCTCGCAGGCTGTTTTATCTGAGCGGTAGCGGAAATTTAGATACCTGACCTGGTCCGGGTTCTGAGAATCCAAATCAGGCCGGAATTGTTGCACCAGGCTCTTCAAAGGAATCTCCACGACTTCGGCCACTTCAAATGGGTTGGGTTTGTACTCCAACGGTTGGGCACTCCAGGCGACGTGGGCGGCGGCATCATAGCGGGAGGTGAGCGTTTCAAAATAGCCAAGGTTTCCCAGATAGGAATATCGATCCTCAGCAACGCCAATTTCTTCGCAGGTTTCGCGGACCGCGGCTGCATAACTGGAAGCATCCGTGGGGTCGATCTTGCCGCCGGGAAACGCCATGTGGCCGCTGTGCAGATGCAACCCTCTGGTCCGGCGTATGTAGACGATGTGGGTCCCTCCTTTCAGATTTACAAATATGACCAGTACCGCCGCCGGGACATAGCCTGGCATGGGCTCAGCTCTCTTGGGGATGTGTTCGAAGCTTGCCTGGATTTGCGCAGGATTTAGTTGCATTCGGGCTTTAAAGCGCTGCAGGTTTTACATCCAAACTTTTTTGCGTCGCAAGAAAATCAGGTTTTGCTTTCAGTTTGTGTTTCTCAAAAATTTCCTGATAACAGCTTTGGTTCTGCACGAGTTCATTTAAGGTCGTGTTGTATCCGTGATTCAAGATCAACTTGCGGGAATCGAACTCCATGAGCCCGTGCAAGAATAACATAGGGTCGCTGCGTTTTGGTTGAATGATGATGAAATCGACATCTGGATGCTCCTTTTTGAAACGTGCAAACCCCAAGTCAAATCGACATTTTGTTTCGATTCGACGGGCCTGGTCGTTGATTAGTCCGATGCCTTTTTCCTTCAATCTGCCACACTGGCCGTCAAAAGTTGGCAGGCAAATTTTGCTCGGATCGTTTTCAAATGGCATGGTAGGGTTGATGATGATGATCAGTTTGGCCCCGTGCTTCAGCGCCACGTCCATGTGCGAGACCTGGCTGGTAGAACCATCGATGAAATCATGCCCATTAATTCTAAACGGACGAAAAAATATGGGAATGGCTGCGGAGGCAGCCACGGCTTTTGAAATCGGCACGGTGTTGGTGTCTTCTTCACCGAAAACCCAGCGTTTGCCCGTGTCCAGTTCTGTTGCCGGGATGTACAATTCTTTCTTCAGGTTCCTGAAATCATTGGTCTTGCCTTCTGGATAAAAGAGACAAGTCATAAACTTGTCCAGATTCTTCAATGAGAAAATGCCCGGCGGAATGAATTCCTGCAATATGGCGAGCAGATCCATGAATGAGGCTTGCTTGCGATTCTTCCAGCCATAAAGCATCAGTTTCGGCAATTTCAAGAACAAAGGGGCCAAAGACTTGAATACTTCTGACCATTTGAGGTTGTAGATATCCTTGCGCCTGAAGTTCAAACTGGAACCGGATTCCTCACCGATCCCTTCGAATATTTCGCGAGGCGTGTAGCCATTTGCCACGATGGCGGAAACGATGGCACCGGCACTGGTGCCCACAAAGATATCGAATTCGTTCACGCCACAGGAGTCTTGCAGAAAATCTTCCAGAGCAGCCAGGCAACCGATTTCATACATAGCGCCGGTGATTCCCCCGCCTGCTAAACAAACCGCTATTTTGTTGGTGCGTTTGCCGCTATGCAGCGGTTTAGCCATGGTCCGCAATTGGTTTTTTATTTTGTCGAAAGCGTATGTTACCATGTAATTCTCTTATAAAACAATCCCTTAACTAAAACGCATAGTCGGGTTGCAATTCTTCCAGGAATATTGAGCCGGGGACTCATTTGAGCATAATTTCAAAAAGGGGCATCATGCGGACTTGACCTCGCTCATTCTGAGGGTGCGGTCGAAGAAAGCTACGACCTCTTCGGCGTATCGGGGATCTTCCACCAGGTCAGCGTGATTCTTGCCGGCAAGGAGGCATTTCTCGGCGCGCTGTGCCTTTTGGTAGAGTTTATCTGCCTGGTCCGGTGTGACTACCCGGTCCTCCTCCCCATGCAACAACAACACGGGAATGGAAATATTGCCAATATGGTCCACCGGGTTGATCTCAGACATAGGCGATCCCAACCAACGCTCCCAGAAGTTTTGAATAAGGTAACGAAAAGGAAAGGCCGGCAGCCTTCTCCAGCGCAGCATTTGGGCAGTCAAGTGGGCAAAATCAGCGAAACCAGAACTGCTGACAACCGCCTGAACGCGATCGTCCTGGCTGGCAGCTAAAATCGAAACGGCTGCCCCCATGGAATGCCCGAATAGTCCTATTCGCATCGTTTTAGATTTAGCGTGCTCAAGAGCAAAGTTGATCAGAGATCGCAAATCTTCAACGACTTCTTTCATACTGATGAGTTCCAATGGCTCGTTGTCGCCGTGACCACGGATGTCGAACAGGATCACGTTAAATCCGGCTTGGTGGAGAAAAAGCGCAGATGGCAGCATTTGTTGTGCGTTGCTGCCCCAGCCGTGGGTCATTATTATTGTCGGCACATCTTGCCCATTGGTTAACCGTTCTGGGGGTGCAAGAATATACCAGCCGTGCAACGAGTGACCACTCCGGTTAAGAGTGAACGCTTCGTAATCGAGGTCAAGGTCAGCGGGTGTTTTCGAATTCGGCGTTTTGGGCGGCACCAAACTCGTGTGTGCAATGTACCAGGAGATGCCGACTACAAAAATAAAAATGACCAGCAAGACCGGCAGTAAGACCAGTAGAATTTGTACGAACATGTCTCCTTGATTTTTCAATTAAACACCAGAGGACACCGAAGACCACCGAGTTTTTCTGGTTTTTGGCCAGCGGGTCTGTTTGATTCTTTCGGTGCTTTCGGCGTCGTTCAGCGTTTTATTTTTCCTTGTCAATTCAACACCGAAGGGCACTGAGGAACATCGAATGCTTGTGGTTTTTCACCAGACGGCTTGTTTGATTTTCTTCGGTGTCATTCAGTGCGCTTCAGTGTTTCATTTTCAGTTCTTTTCTTAAAAATTTCCCGGTGTAGGATTTAGCGGATTTTGCCACTTGTTCTGGCGTGCCGGTGGCAACGACGCGCCCGCCCTGGTCGCCGCCTTCAGGTCCTAAGTCGATGATATGATCTGCTGTTTTAATCACATCCAGATTATGTTCGATGACGATGACAGTGTTGCCTTTGTCCACAAGTCGGCTCAAAACGTTGAGCAGCATTTTGATGTCTTCGAAATGCAGCCCGGTGGTAGGCTCGTCCAAAATGTAGAGCGTTCGGTCGGTACCGATTTTCGACAGCTCGGTTGAGAGCTTCACCCGTTGCGCTTCGCCGCCGGAAAGGGTGGTGGCTTGTTGACCCAGGTGAATATAGCCCAGGCCAACGTCGAACAGGGTTTGCAGTTTGCGCTTGATTCTGGGAATTTTCTCAAAAAACTGCAAGGCCTCGCTGACCGTCATATCCAGGACGTCTGCAATGGATTTGCCCTTGTAGTGAATTTCGAGGGTTTCGCGGTTGTAGCGTTTACCTTTGCAGACTTCGCAATTGACGTACACATCGGGCAGAAAGTGCATTTCGATTTTGATGAGGCCGTCGCCCTGGCAGGCTTCACAGCGCCCCCCTTTGACGTTGAAGCTGAAGCGGCCCGGTTTGTAGCCGCGAATTCTGGATTCGGGTAGCTGGGCGAACAGATCGCGAATGTGCGTGAAAAGCCCGGTGTAAGTCGCCGGGTTCGAACGCGGGGTGCGGCCAATCGGTGACTGGTCGATGTCGATGACCTTGTCGATATTTTCCAGCCCGTCTATTTTCGCATAGGCCAGGGGCGCCGTTTTGCTATGGTAAAAACGCTTCGCCAGGATGCGGTACAGCGTTTCGTTGATCAAGGTGCTTTTGCCGGAACCGGACACACCGGTGATGCAGTTAAACAGCCCCAACGGAATCTTCACGTCGATTCTTTTCAAATTATTTCCTGCGGCTCCTTTAAGCACGATGAACCTGCCGGAGCCCTTGCGCCGACCGGAAGGAACGGCAATAGATTTTTTCCCGGAGAGATATTCTCCGGTCAAAGATTTGCCGTTCCCGGCGATTTCCTCTGGTTTGCCCTGAGCGACGACCTGGCCGCCGTGGACGCCGGCAGCGGGACCAAGGTCGACCACGTAATCCGCCTTTTCGATGGTTTCCCGGTCGTGTTCAACCACCAGGACGGTGTTGCCCAAATCCCGCAGTTTGAACAGCGTGCTCAGCAGCCTTTGGTTGTCTCTTTGATGCAGCCCAATAGAGGGTTCGTCCAGAATGTAGAGCACCCCCACCAGTTGCGAACCCACTTGCGTTGCCAGCCGAATGCGTTGTGCCTCGCCGCCAGAAAGGGTGCTGGCGCTGCGATCCAGCGTCAAATACTCCAGGCCCACATTTACCAGAAATCCCAGTCGTTCCCGGATTTCTTTCAGAATCTGATGCGCGATGACCTCGTCTCTCTCGCTCAACTTGAGTTGAGCAAAAAAAGCAAAGGCTTCGTTGACGGACATTGCCGTGATGCTCTGAATGTTCTTATCCTGCACCCGAACCGCCAGCGCCTCTTTACGCAGTCTGGCTCCGTGACACTCCGGGCATGGTTTCACGTTCATATACTGCTCGATGGTCGAACGGATGTATTGGGACTCGGTTTGCTTGTAGCGCCGTTCCAGATTGGGAATAATGCCTTCGTATTTGGAAGTGAATTCCGCGTGAACATTCTTGCGTTCGCGGGTGTAAACGAATCTGATTTCCTCGCCGTCAGAACCGTGCAAAACAATCCGTTGCTGCTGAGGCGACAATTTTTCCCAGGGCGTGTCCAGGTCAAACTCGTAATGCTCCGCCACCGCGCGAAGCTGATTGAAATACCAGCCGTCGTGGCTTTCCCCCCACGGCACCAGCGCCCCATGGCGCAAGCTGAGCTTGGGATTCGGCACCACCAGATCGGGATCGACTTCCATTTTCGAACCAAGTCCGTTACAGACCGGGCAGGCCCCGTATGGACTGTTGAAAGAGAACATGCGGGGCGACAACTCCTCGTAGGAGATGCCGCATTCAACACAGGCAAAATGCTCACTAAACAACAGCTCCTCAGGTTGCCTGTCGGTCTGGCCGTTGAGCACATCGATCAGGACGATTCCAGAGGCTATCCCCAGCGCCGTTTCCAGCGAGTCGGCCAGTCGGCCGTGAATCTTTGCATCCACAATCAGCCGGTCCACGATGATCTCGATGTTGTGTTTCTTGTTCTTGTCCAATTTGATGTCGGTGGCTAAATCAAAAACCGCGTTGTCAACTCGCACGCGTACGAATCCGTCGCGGCGGGCCTCTTCGAACACCTCGCGATATTCGCCTTTGCGGCCGCGAATAATCGGGGCCAGCACCTGGATTTTCGTCCCTTGCGGCATGGACAAAACAGCGTCCACGATTTGCTGCACCGTTTGTCGTTGCACGGGTTTGCCGCAATTGTAGCAGTAAGGCTTGCCAACGCGTGCGAACAGCAGGCGCAAGTAATCGTAGATTTCGGTGACCGTGCCCACGGTTGAGCGCGGGTTCTGGCTGGCTTTGCGCTGTTCGATGGAAATCGCTGGCGAAAGGCCTTCGATGTAGTCGACGTCGGGTTTTTCCATCAGACCCAGGAATTGCCTGGCGTAGGCCGAGAGCGACTCCACGTAGCGTCGCTGGCCTTCGGCGTAAATGGTATCGAATGCCAGAGAGGACTTACCCGAACCAGAAATGCCGGTGATGACCACCAACTGGTCCCGCGGAATCTCCAGGTCGATGTTCTTCAAATTGTGCTCGCGCGCACCTTTGATGATTATCTTATCTGGCATGGCTTAGATTAAGAATAGTGAATGCTGTTTCGACAGAACAATATTGTCTTGCAAATTTCTCCCATAACTATTTCAGATCTTAAGAAAAAAGGGCTACGAGCTTGCACGAATTACAGATTTTCTTCCTCCTACGGCTTCTGATTCTCAAATTATCAAATTTTCTGAAAAGGAAAATGCAATAATCCATTAATACCCCACCGCAGCGCGATTCGGACTGCGCGGGTCGGCGGCACCTGTCAAGAAACCGCTTTCAGGGTCGATGAGGATGCCCATGGCGCGTCCCTGAGTTTCTCGCCAGACAATTCTGTGTCCCATCTTCTCCAGTCGTTCCACGGAATCTCTGGTGGTGCCACGTTCTTCAATTCTGATCACGTCCGGCAGCCATTGATGATGGAATCTGGGCGCATCGATGGCGTCGAAAATGTTCATTTGGAAATCGACCACATTTAATATGGTCTGTAAGACCGTGTTGATGATCGTACGGCCACCCGGGCTGCCGATAACCATGAAAGTCTTGCCATCTTTAGCAACGATGGTTGGCGTCATCGAAGAGAGCATGCGTTTGCCCGGTTGCACCAGATTCGGTCGCGTACCGATCAGGCCAGTGGAATCGGTGTGTCCTGGCCACGCGTTGAAATCGCCCATTTCGTTGTTGAGCAGGAACCCGGCACCCGCCACCACAATTTTAGAGCCGTACCATTGTTCCAACGTGAAGGTGTTGGATACCGCGTTGCCCCTGGAATCCACTACTGCGAAGTGGGTGGTTTCAGTGGATTCCGGCCCCCACTGAAAAGAATTGGGGTCGCTGTGGGAGGCTTTGTTCAAGTCGATGGTCTTGCGCAGTTCGTCAGCGTACGCCTTGGAAAGCAGCTTGTCCAGCGGCATATCAGGGTTGAATTCCGGGTCTCCCAAATAGCGTGCACGATTGGCAAAACCGCGCCGCATGGCCTCGGAGACCAGGTGAATGTAGGCAGCGGAGTTGTGCCCTAATTGGGTTAAGTCGTATTTTTCCAAAATATTGAGCATCAGCGCCAGCGTAACCCCGCCTGAGCTGGGTGGTGGCATCGAGTAGATCGTGTAGCCCCGGTAGGTCGATTCGATGGGCTTGCGAATAACAGCCTGGTAATCGGCCAAGTCTTCCCTGGTGATTAAGCCGCCGTGCGCCTTCATGTCCATTTCGATGAGTTCAGCCGTCTTCCCTGAATAAAACCCTGCGCGGCCTTTGCTGGCGATTCTTTTCAACGTAGCCGCCAAATCCCTCTGCTTGAAAAGCTCTCCAGTCTCATAAGGTTCAACGCCGTTGCGCAAGAAAGCTCGAGCCGTAGCCGGATAGTCCTCAGAGGTCTGGCGCAGATAGGCTAAATCCTGGCTAAAAGCATAAGAGACCGGGTAGCCCTTCTCAGCTAACTCAATGGCAGGTTTCATCACTTGTTTCAGAGGCATGGTGCCATATTTCTCCAAAGCTAAAGTCAGACCCGCCACGGTCCCCGGGACACCCACGGCCAGGTAACCCTTGTGGTTTAAGTTTTTGATCAACTGACCGTTTTCGCCTAAGTACATTTTTTGTCGAGCTGCTTTGGGAGCTTTTTCTCGATAGTCGACCGTCGCGGTGGTCCCGTCAGCCATGCGGATGACCACAAAGCCTCCACCACCGATGTTACCCGCGGCCGGGTGTACGACGGCTAGAGCAAAACCCGTGGCAACAGCCGCGTCAATGGCGTTGCCGCCTTTCTTAAGAATGCTTACCCCGACCTCCGAAGCCAATCGCTCTGTTGACACGACCATACCGTGTCTGGCGTATACGGGCCATTTCTTGGCCAACACGATTGTGGTATTGAAGGAGACAGCAAAGAGAATTGCGCACAAAGCGGTCGAAATTTTCGACAATCCGTTCATAACCCCTCCTGATCAGAAAGTAATAACGCGTTCGGATTAATATAAAAAAATAACAAATCTATTAAAAGCAATTTTTTCTCCTACCATGTTTTTTGCTCAATTGCAACCTCAGCGGGGAACCAAATGGTTGTTGAACTGTGCAATAAATATGTTGACGCCAGGCCGGGAGAATACTCAGCCGGTGCGATGGAGCGAGTTGATAGAGGGGGGAGTGAGAATTGGCATTAACCTTAAAGGTTTTTCTTGACTTTCACCATAATTTCAATTAATTTGATAGCTCTGGCTCAAGGAACGTGAGGAGTTCATCTTGCACGAGGACACCATAAAAGAACGCATCTTAAAGAAGGGCAATATCCCGCAGCATGTTGCCATTATCATGGATGGTAATGGACGCTGGGCGCGCCAACAGCAGCTTTCCCGAGTTGAGGGACACAAAGAAGGTATCAATTCAGTGCGCGAGGTAGTACGGGCGTGCGGCGAAATCAATGTCAAATATTTAACGCTTTATACTTTTTCCACCGAAAACTGGAACCGACCTCGGATGGAAGTTTCAGCGCTCATGCGTCTGCTGCTCAGGACCATTCGGTCCGAAGTCGAAGAACTGGACAAAAATAATGTCAGGCTCATGACGATTGGCAACTTGAAAGATTTGCCCTTACCTGCCCGTCGGGGAATGGAACGCGCCATCAAAAGGTTACACAATAATACAGGACTGACGCTAAACTTAGCGCTTAGCTACAGCAGCCGCAAAGAGATTACCGAGGCTGTCAAACAGATCGCTGCTCAAGTAGGATCGGGTGAGATAACCCCTGATGAAGTGGATGAGAAGCTCCTCTCGCAACATCTCTACACCGCTTCCATCCCTGATCCTGATTTGTTGATCCGAACCAGCGGTGAATTGAGGGTCAGCAATTTTTTGCTTTGGCAATTGGCTTACACGGAAATCTACGTCACAGAAGTCCTGTGGCCGGATTTTCGCAAAAAGGAATTCTATCAGGCCATCGAGTCCTTTCAAAATAGAGAACGTCGTTTCGGATTGGTGAGCGAACAACTGGAAAGACGACCGTCGCTTTTGGAGTCGCTTTAACTCGTACCGGAGGTACAGTCACTGGTCATGCTTCGCAAGGTACTTCAAACCTTGACCTTAGGCAGCTTATTTCTCGCTGTTACCTTATATTATGGCTGGAACAAGCTCAAAGTCAATGATTATTTAAGAAGCTTTGTCATTTCCAAACTAAAGGCAACGATTGGCGAGCAGTGTAAGATCCAAGATGTAAGATTTGGGTTCGGCAACGTTCACATGCAAGGCGTGCAGCTTACATTCAAAGATGCGCCGTACGATCTTTGGATTCAAGACTTGCAGTTGGGTTACAGTTTGAAGAGCTTGTTGAAGGGCCGATTCGATCCTGAGAGAGCTTCCGAGGAAATCACCTTTTATAAGCCACGATTGACCTTAGCTTACAATCCTAACAAGAAGGCCATTTCAGATGTAGATCTGTCGCTGCAATTGGATGATGGTACTGCCGTTGACGCTCAGTACTTGTATTCCGCCTTACTCAAACAGTACGATTTCATCGAACGCATTACGATTTCAGAAGGAGAGATTCTCCTAGTCGATACCACGTCCGCCACGGAAACACGGGTAGCGCAAGAAATTAATGGTTGGGCCTACACCGATGACGAGAACCACGCATGGTTCCGCCTTGCAGGCCATATTTTTGATACAGACGATTACAACATGGTGCTCTATGGCCAACTGGACTTAAATCGGGGCGGCTTTGATTTCCTAAACGTCGATCTCCACAACTATCACGTCAACGAGAAGATTCCTTTGATTATCCCGGACTATTTTGATGTCTTGGATGGCGTTGTCAACGGTCATATCGTCATAAAAGAAAGATTACAAGGTCCCCGAGGGTTCAACGTTGCTGGCAGTCTAAATCTGCGTGACGGGCGTCTGAAAATCGATTCAGAAAACCTCTATTTTGACAACATCTCATTAGACACCAAAGTCAACGACTGGAACCTGATCATCACGGATGCCAAACTCGACGTCAACAACTCCCCCATGCGGCTTGAGGGCAAGATCAAAGATTTACTACATCCAGAATTTGATCTTCGCCTGACTTCGAACAAAATAGACATCGGCGCTTTTCTGACGCGGTTTCTACCCGAGAAGAAAATCCCCATCCAGGGCAATGCCGCTATTGAAGTGGCGATCACACACTCGTTGTTGAAGCCTTTGATCCAAGGGCGCGCGACTGCAGAGAGTATCCGCGTGTTGGGCAAGAAGCTAACCGACATCCAAGTGGATCTCGGGTACGAGAACGCGTCGCTAACGCTTCCGAAAATAACCGGGTTGTTTCACGACGCCAGGGTAAGTGGGTCAGGCTCGATGGACTTTTCTACACCTGACCGCGTGGTAGGGCTGAAGCTGCAGGCCCATGGGGATTTCAGCAACGAATTGCAAGCCTTTGGGTTGACTTCGGCGCGTGAATGCCGCGGCGATATTGCGATGGATTTCTACGGGCCCATCAAACAGCTTACCAGTACAGGTAGCTACGAGGTGCAATTGAGAAAGGGTGTGGACGATTATCTCAATTTAAATGGCAACATCAGTTACACTCAGGGCAGGTTTGCCCTCACCTCTGCTTCGACCAACAGCGATTTTAAGATGACCACCATTGTCAATGACGTCTTTAATAAGCATCGTTCAGCAGAGATTGAAGCGACCAATTTTGAAAACACGTTCGCGTTCAGCGATGATCCGAAAATTGAATACCTGAAAAAGCATTACAAGCTGAACCTGAAAGTGAAGAGTTCTGGGGACCGGGCCCAGGTACAGATTGACGGATTTCGCCGGGATAATTATGAGAACCTGTTTCAGATTGACGCTGCCACCGAATGGGTAAAACACTCGAAAGCCGTTCACGGCAATATTACATTGTTCCCCTATTCAGCCGACCACATTGCCGGCAGCTTTGACCTGGAGATTTCAAAAGACCTGGTTCGTCTCAATAACTTTGAAATCGGCCATTGGCTTAGTGGATCTGCACAGTTGACTCGTGATAATTACTTACCACAGAAAGGTAAGTTGACCATTTCCGGAGCGCCTTTTTCTGCCTTGCTTGATCTTCTGGCCGCCCCGTCGCAAACATATCAAGGCAAACTTTATGGCCAACTCCTGCTGCACCGCACCGCAGGCAAGCCAGCTTACGACGGAAAGCTGTGGTTGTTGGACGCGTTCTGGCATGGTGTGGGCCCGCTGAAAGCTGAAATGAGCATGCAGTTGGCTGACGGGACCCTCGAGGTTAAATCGCTCTCCATCGACAAATTTGATGCGCCATTTCTAAAGGGCGAGGGCCGCTATAATTTTGCCACCAAAGAAATGGAGGCTTCAATAGGTGGCTCAGATATCAAGGTAGCCGAAGTGGTGAAAATCCTGACGGGTAAAGACAAGATTGTGGCGGGGGATGCCTTTGTTCAGCTCACTTTGAAAGGGAAGGCTCCTAATGTTCCCGTTTATGGCAACATTGAAGTTCATCACGCCAACATACTCATGTTTAACTTTGATGAGGTTCTCCTCGATTTCGGCAGCGAGAATCATAAGAATGGCTCATTTATTTCGGGTGATAAACTCTATATAGGCAACGTAAAGCTGACCAGAGAGGATGCCTTTGCTTTGAATGGCACCGCGCTGCTTCCGTTTAAAGGCGACGCATCCATGGATGTGCAGCTTTCAGGAACCGGAGATTTTTTGACAGCACTGACAGATTTAGAAGATTTTTTTGAAAGCTCTCGTAGCCATGGGCAGTTAGATTTGCATTTGACAGGCGCCTATACAAAACCGAGATTCGCTGGGAGTCGCTTCACCTTCACCGACGGCTACCTAAAGTTAGCTTCGGTGGTAAACAAAATCAAAAACTTGGAAGGGGATCTTGCCGTCGAAAACGATGACTATTTCCTAAATATCAAGGCACTAAAAGGAACCATAGATAAGCGCTCTTTTTCAATTTCCAACATAAGAGATTTAGCAACTCTTAATCAGCAGGATTATGAACCGTTGCGCATTGCCGGGGATGGTATGAATCTCGGTGCCCTGGTTCTGCAAACAGATCCCCGCGGCGTACCGCTAAATATTCCTGGCTTGATGGAGCCACGGGAAATTGGTTGGTACTCTTTTGTTGGACGCACAGCCCGGGACAGATTCTACATAGCTGGTCCCTGGGATCGCCCAAAGGTGAGCGGGAAAATTCAAATAAGAAACGCTAATCTCACCTATCCGTTCAACGATGGTTCTGGCAAAGACGACCCTCTGGTGATGAATATCCTGGACAACATCGACTGGGATGTCAAACTGGTGTCCGCCAAGGATACCCGCTATGTGAAGCAATTTCCTACTGCGGTCTATGTCAACGTCGAGCTGGACGAACAGAACAGCGGTCTCGATTTTACAGGAGTCCTCAAGGATTCGACCTTCAGAATCGCCGGCAAAGTCGAGTCAAAACGCGGCACATTCGAATATCTGAATCTGAACTTCCGAGTCGATAAATTCGGAGTGGAATTCAACAATGCCTCTCTGTACCCGGTCGTCTATGGCAAAGCCTGGACTGTGGTACGCGACACCTCCAACAATCCAAGCGATGTCTACCTGACCCTCTACACAGTGGACAACTTCACCAACCAGGAGGTACGCAAGGGCAGATGGAACCGAATACAAATTAAGCTCTCTTCGGAATATCCCAAGTTTGACGAGACTCAGACTCAGCTAATGGCCACCCTTGGCTATTCGACCAAGAATATGGATTCCCAGGCCATTAACGCAGTGGGTTACAGCACCGATAATCTCTTGTTTCGTCCTCTCATGAGACCCATAGAGCGCGAGCTGGAACGCAAACTGGGCCTGGATGTGGTACGATTCAGCTATGCCATTACCAGAAATTTTCTGGACTCAAATTTTAACAATGAGGAGTTGCGCTCCTCTCTCTCATTCTTGAGGAGTAGCAAATTGGTGTTAGGAAAGTACCTGACCAGCGACCTCTATCTTCTATACAGCGGTCAATTGGACGCTGGCATCGATTACCAGTTCAAGGACAAAGGAGTGGGACTGCGTCATTTCGTTGGCCTTGAATACCGCTTGAAACCAAGTCTGCTTTTTCAGGTTGAATACGATTACAATACTTTACTCGAAACCCATAAAGACGACAAAAAGTTCTGGTTAAGACATTCCTTTTTCTTTTAGGCAGTGCAAATTTGAACTTTTTTTTGTTGGAAATGGTTTAAGGTTTTGTTAAATTCACAAACTTGCGTTATTGATGGAACGCTGCAAGGAGTCGTTGTATGTTTGTTCGGATTTTAAAAAAACTTGCGTTCTTAGTTTTTAGCCTTCTCTTTTTCTTTTCCATATCGGCCTATGGTCAAGTTGCCGCAAGAAGGGCCGTTAAACTTGTCAGCTTAACGGTTGAAGGCAACAAAACAGCCGATGCAAATTTCATAAAACTGAATTCTGGCCTCACGGAAAATGAGAAGATTACTGGCGAGGACATCCAGAAGGCAATTCGACAGCTTTGGAGTCTGAATATGTTTTCGGACATCCAGGTTGTTTTGGATAAAGAGCTCGCCAACGCCGTTTATTTGACCATCAAAGTCGCTGAATACCCCCGCCTGGAGAAGGTGGAACTCGAAGGTAACAAGAAAATCAAGAAGAAAGAGGTCGAGAAAAATCTCGATTTTTACAAAGGCCAGGTTCTCGGACCCTCTGAAATAAACCGTGCTAAGAAGAAAATCAAGAAATTATACCAGGACAAGGGGTATCTTTTAGCTCAAATAAAACCCGTCACTCGCAAGGGGACCAGGGAGGGTATGGTAGTCCTTCGCCTCAAGATCAAAGAAGGTAATAAGGTTCAAATCGAGGGCATCGATTTCCATGGAAACGTTGTATTTTCAGATAAAAAGCTGAAGAAGCAGTTGAAGCACACCGAGGAAAACGGATTCTTGTTTTTCGGCGGTGGCGATTTTGACTCTGAAAAATATCAGGAAGATTTAAAGAATCTAATAAGTTTTTACCGCAAAGAAGGATTTCGCGACGCGGAAGTCTTGAAGGATTCCATCCATTATGGTCCCAACAAAAAGAACATGTATATCGATATCTGGGTCGACGAGGGGACCAAGTATTATTTTGGCAACATCACCTGGGAAGGCAACAAGCTTTTTACCGAGAAACAGTTGGCTTCTCTGGTGAACTTTTCGAAAGGTGACGTCTATAATCGTGAAAAGATCGACAAGGCTGTCTTTGAACGGTTAGGTAGCCTTTATTATGACGCCGGTTATATTTATGCCACCATTACGCCGCAAGAGAAGCCCGTGAGCGAGGACACGGTAGATGTCCATTTTCGCGTCATCGAAGGCAATGCGGTCAAGATCAATA
The DNA here is from genome assembly GCA_046757525.1 of bacterium. Taxonomy (GTDB): domain Bacteria; phylum Zhuqueibacterota; class Zhuqueibacteria; order Oceanimicrobiales; family Oceanimicrobiaceae; genus JBHHYI01. The sequence goes on from JBHHYI010000025.1 coordinate 19,275, forward strand.
AAATTTATATCACGGGCAACACCAAGACCAAAGACAAGGTCATCCGGAGGGAGCTCAGAATTTATCCCGGAGACACCTTCAGTCGGGAAGCCCTCATGCGAAGCCAACGAGAGGTTTTCGTCCTAAACTATTTTGCCAATGTAACGCCGGACGTTCAGCCCGTAAACGACGAGCTCGTCGATATCGTGTTGGATGTCGAGGAGCGCTCAACCGACACGGCCAATCTGTCTGCTGGATTCAGTGAACGCGACAAACTCATTGGCAGCGTCGGTGTGACCATGAACAACCTGTTTGGCAACGGCCAGACGCTCAGTTTCGATTGGAATTTTGGCAGGGCCTTTAGATCTTTCCAACTTGGCTTTACCGAACCCTGGCTTCTCGATACGCCGACTCTGATCGGGGTGAGCTTCTTCGACACCAAGCGGGACAGCCGTTTTATCGGTTACGACCAGCGCAGCACGGGCGCCAGCATCCGCATCGGTCGACGGCTGCGTTGGCCCGACAATTTTTTCCGCGTCGATTGGATTTACCGAATCGACCGAACCAATCTCTCCAATTTTTCTGACGCGATCCGACGGTTAAATCCCAACGGCATTACTTCACAGAAGTGGCCTTTGACCACCAGCGGCGTCACCCAGATCATTACCAGAAATAGCCTGAACGCGCCGCAGTTCCCAACCTCCGGCTCACGCTTTTCTCTTTCTACCGAGTTAGCCGGTGGACCTCTGGGGGGCAATGTAAATTTTCACAAGCACATCATTCAAAACGAATGGTTTGAACCTGCGTTTTTCAATTTTGTCTTGCTCAACAGTTTCCAGGCGGGTTATATCGATGGCTTCGGCAGTGATCGGGACAATATACCCTTTCTGGAGCATTTCTTCATGGGCGGTGAAGGCTTGTCCAGGTCCATACCACTGCGGGGCTATGATGATCCGCTGTCCGGGGTGGTGACCCGGTCGGGCGGCAAGGTGATGTTCAAATACACCACCGAACTCAGGTTCCCAATTTCGCCAAACCCAACCATCTACGGATTGACCTTTGCTGAGGCGGGCAACACCTGGATAAGTCTGTCTAAAACCGACCTTTTTGATCTGCGCCGTTCTGTGGGTGTTGGGGTGAGAATGTTTATGCCCATGCTCGGCATCATCGGTTTTGACTACGCTTACGGTTTCGACAATATCGATCCATTGACCGGGGAGAAATTTGGCCAATGGAAACCACACTTTGTATTCGGAAGGAGCTTTTAATTTTTAAGTAAATAATCTTTATGGAGGTTAGAGTGAAAAATGTGAGAACTTCTTTTGCCTTGCTGGTTCTTTTGGGGGGCGTGTTTATTTTTGGTAGCCAGGCTGCTCTGGCACAGCTCAAGATTGGTTATATCAACTCGCAAACCATCTTGGCCAGCTACAAGGAAGCATTAGATGTCCAGAAACAATTGCAGGAATTAAACGCTCAATGGGAAGGCCAGGCAAAGGACATGCAAAGGGAGATCCAGGAACTGCTGGATCAATTGGAGTCGCAAAGTTTATTGCTAAGCGAAGAGCGGAAAAAAGAAAAGCAGCAGGAGATTCAAAAGCTGAATCAAAAATACCAGAAATTCCTGCAAGTAAAGTGGGGCCCTCAAGGGGATGGTGTCAAGAAAGAAGTGGAGTTGATGCAGCCGGTCTACGACAAAATCAACACTACGATCAGCAAAATCGGCGAGGCTGAAGGCTACAGTTATATTTTCGACGTCGTTGGAGCCAATATTCTTTACGCATCGGACGATCAGCCTGACCTTACCCAAAAGCTGTTAGAAGAGTTGAACAAGGGGCTGCCCGCCGCCACGACTTCTGCTGCAAAGCAAGGCAAAAAGTGAGAATCCATTAGATCATTGATCAAATCGGGTGCTGGTTTACCGGATCAAGAATCAGCGCCTGATTTGTTCTTTAAGGATTAGAAGAGGTTGGAAAGAGTTACGCTGAGGTTTACTTTAACGACGATTGTAGAATATGCTGGTGCAGGAATAAGATGGAAGCTTTCAGTCGATGCACCCTCATTCAAGATCGAATCATCGAGAGCGTGCGACACCCCATTTGTTACCTTTCCAAAGCATTCTAACCCTCTGGAACTTGTCCCGTCAATGGTAGCCAGGAGCATGGCTTTTGGCAAAGGCTTAGCCGTGCATGTTGCAAATCCTCAGTTTTCCTTTCTTCAATTGAATAATCGCACAAAGGTGATGGCATGGTCTTAGATGCAGTAGCAATTCAGAAGGTTTTACCGCACCGTTATCCTTTCTTGTTGGTCGATAAAATTATCGATTTGGTGCCCATGGAGCGGGTGGTGGGCATTAAGAACGTAACGCACAACGAGCCCTTTTTTCAGGGGCACTTTCCGGGCCATCCAATCATGCCCGGGGTGCTCATATTAGAAGCCATGGCGCAAACCGGCGGCATCCTGCTTCTGGGTACGCAAACGAATCCTGAGGACAAACTGGTTTATTTTACAGGGATTAACAATGTGAAATTCAGGAAACCTGTGCTGCCAGGGGACCAAATTCGCTTCGAGATGGAAATGGTGCGGTTTCGGAAATCTATTTGCAAAATGGCGGGAAAGGCACTGGTCGATGGGGAAGTGGTGTGTGAAGGGGAGTTGTCCGCGGCCATCGTCGACAGAAGCTGAGAAAACGTTGCGGTCGATTGCTATGGGGCAGTTGCTGAATTGCTGCAAAGGAAAGCTCAAAGACCAACCAGAAGGCACACCGTTTTGCGTGTTTCACCAGACGTGCGACCGGGAGCGCCTCGGATGAAGCCGGGCGAAGGCCATGTTTGGCGCTTTCTGAACACGGGTGCTTCTGACGCGGGGTCCAATATGGCCACGGACGAAGCTCTGGCGCGGAAGCCACTGGCGCTGCCAACCCTGAGAGTCTATTGTTGGCAACCCTACACTATTTCAATCGGGTATAACCAAAAGGTAGAAGATGTTGATTTGCAAAAATGCAGAGACGATGGTATTGAAGTCGTCAGGAGGCCCACAGGCGGCCGTGCCATCTTTCATGCGCATGAGGTGACTTACAGCGTCATTATTCCAAGGAACAGCGCCTGGTATCGAGAGAGCTCATTGGAATTGTACAACGAAATCAGTTCAGCGCTGGTGCTTGGCCTGCAATGCCTGGGGTTGCCGGTGCAACTACAACGAGTTGCCGGTGGCGAGGCAGCGGCGTTTTCTGATTACAGAAATCGTTTCGCCTGCTTTGCAACTTCTGCTAAATATGAAATCCACTGCGAAGGCAAAAAGTTGGTCGGCAGCGCCCAGCGCAGATTCGACAACTCGTTGTTGCAGCACGGTTCGATTATTTTAGGACGAGAACACCTGCGACTGTTGAATTACCTGGTCGATGCCCGCAATGGTGCTGCGACTGTGGCCAAACAGCAATTAGAAGATCGAACGGTGTGCGTCGAAACCCTCTTGAACAGAAAGGTCGATTACGGAGAAGTTGCTGAGAAAATCAAATTGGGCTTCGAAAGCCATTTCAAAATCAAAATGAAGGTAGATCGATTAAGCGATCAGGAACAAAATGGAATCTTACAGCTCAAGCCAAAATATCATCAATTAAGGAGGAACCTACCATGAAACGTTTGTTACCGATTGTTTTGGTTATTGGTTTTTTTGCTACTTTTACCGCCCGCCAGGCCCGGGCCCAATATTTCAAATTCGAGAAGTTGCCCCCTGCACAAATCAATAGCGAGGTCGACGCGATTCTCAAATACTTTGGCTCCCTGGTAGGCGGGGGTCTGTACCATACCGCGAAACTGCACCACGTTGGCGGCCTCGATGTCGGTGTGAGAGGCGTAGTAGCCAGGGTGCCAGATAAATTTCAGGACTTGCCGGTGTTTTCCCAGGAGGACTTACTGGGGCTGGCTTTTCTGCACGCCAGTCTGGGGCTGCCCGGAAATTTTGAACTGATCGGAAGGTTCTTTTATTTGCCCATTGGCAGCAGTAGAGATATAAATGCCAAGCCGTCGAGGGCACAGGACAGCCGCGGCGGCGTAACCTTGGTGGGCGGCGGCTTGAAATACGGTCTGCTACAGCTCCCGGGCTTGCCCAAGATCATGGTCATGGCAACTTACCATGCCGTGTTTGTTCCCAGTGAATTCGATTTTGGCACGGTGAGCTCGGCTAACTTCAACGCGGTGGTCAGCCATTCGCTGCCATTGCTCACCGTCTACGCCGGCGGTGGTGTCGACATCACCAGATTGAAGCTCAACGACGAATTTTTGGGCGGAGATACCTTCACCGAGACAGAACCGCACTTGACATTAGGCGCTAACGTCAATATCTTGCCTCTGGTGCATGTTAACGGCTCATACAATTTCAGCGAATTCTCGAGCTTTGACCTGGGCATTGGTTTGAGTTTCAGGTAAGCAATCACAGACTTTGGTTTGTCTAAATTCATGAACAAAGTGGCTATTTTGGGTTCAACGGGTTCTATCGGGACCAATTGTTTGAACGTCATTAAAAGCCTGACGCCAGCGCCGGAGGTGCGCTATTTGACCACTTACCGGAATGTGGCTCGGTTGTTGGAACAAGCACAACAATTTCAACCCAGGGCCGTCGTGGTTTACGACAAAAAAGCCGCAGGTGAGTTTGCAGACAACTTTCGGCGATTGGGGGTCGAATTGTACACGGGTTTCGAAGGCATTCTGGAAATCTGCCGCAGGGACGATTTCGACATCCTGGTCAACGCCCTGGTGGGTGCCGTCGGTTTGAAGCCGACTTTGCTGGCAGTGCAGGCAAATCGTCGTATCGCCCTGGCCAACAAGGAGACCCTGGTCATCGGCGGTGGTTTAGTGATGCAGAAGGTCCGAGCCTCTGGCTGCGAGTTAATTCCTATCGACAGCGAACACAGCGCGGTGCTGCAATGTTTGGTTGGGGAAGAGCGGGCGAACATTCGCAATGTCTTCCTCACGGCGTCCGGTGGTCCGTTCAAAGACGTGCCACTCGCTGACTTCCCGCAATTGACCGTGGAGCAAGCTCTGAATCACCCCAACTGGAACATGGGGCCCAAAATAACCGTTGACTCTGCCACGCTCATGAACAAAGGGTTAGAGGTCATCGAGGCCCACTGGCTTTTTGACCTGGCACCGGTAAAGATTCAGGTGGTCATTCACCCGCAATCTATCATCCATAGCATGGTTGAATTCGAGGATGGCTCGATCAAAGCGCAGATGGGGCTTCCGGACATGCGCATGCCGATTCAATATGCCATGACTTTTCCCCAACGTCTCAAGTCCGATTTCCCGCGCCTGGATTTTAGCCGTCTCAAAGAGCTGACCTTTGACACGCCGGATCTGGAGAAATTTCGGTGTCTCAAATTGGCCTACGAGGCGCTGGAATGTGGCGGCTCCGCCCCGGCCGTCTTGAATGCAGCCAACGAAGAAGCCGTCAATTTGTTTTTGAACCGCAAGATACGCTTTGACCAGATTTCCTATCTGGTGGAACAGGCATTAGAAAAGTGCGAGAAGAACAGCTTTGAAACTGTGGAAGAACTGTTGCATTACGATCAGCTCACGAGGGAATTTGTCAAATCGAAGTTTAGTTAATTGTTAATATAATCAGTCGCTGTTTGACAACCATCAATCGAAGAGGTATTGAATGTTTACCACCTTGATTTCATTTGGGTTTGTGCTCGGGGTATTGATCTTTGTTCATGAATTGGGCCATTTCCTCACGGCAAAAATGGTTGGGATTCGTGTTGAAAGGTTTTCGCTGGGTTTTCCGCCGAGAATGGTTGGCAAGAAAATAGGAGACACCGATTACTGCATTTCCTGGCTGCCGTTGGGCGGCTACGTCAAGATGGCGGGCATGGTCGATGAAAGCATGGACGCCAAGATTACCGGTGCCCCCTGGGAGTTTCAGTCGAAGTCGATTTGGCAGCGCATCATCGTAATCTCAGCCGGCTCCTTTATGAACATTCTCACAGCCATCGTGATTTTTGGCGCGGTCGCCTACTTCAAAGGAGTACCTGAACCGCATGGTGCCCTGATCAGCGAAGTTCTTGCGGGTAAACCAGCGGAAGGTGTGGGCTTGCAGCCCGGAGACGTGATCACAGCCATCGACGGCCAGTCGATTAAGGATTCGCAACAACTGACAAAGATCATCAACGCTAGTCCAGATATTGCGTTGACCATAGAATGGACGCGCGAGGGGCAGCGATTCTCGGCAACCATTACGCCGGAATTACAACCAGATAGGGAAATCGGCCTCATCGGAATTGGAGTGGGAACGAATTATCAGTATCGTGAAGCGGGCTTTTTCAAGTCCATTGCCCACGGCGCTGTGTTCTCTTACTCGATCACCAAATTGATCGGTGCCCAGCTAAAAATGATTGTCTCCGGCAAAGAATCGATCAAAGATGCCTTTGGCGGGCCTATCATCATCGCCAAAATGGCGGGGGAGAGCGCCAGAATGGGCTTTCAGAGTTTGCTGGAATTTACCGCATTCATCAGTTTGAATCTGGGCCTGATCAACATCCTGCCGATTCCAGTGCTGGACGGGGGTCACCTGGTGTTCCTGGTCATCGAGGGGATTCGGCGTAGGCCCCTTTCCATCAAAACCAAGTTGACGGTGCAGAAAATCGGCATGGCCTTCTTGTTGGCACTCATGGTGTTCATCATCTTCAACGACATACGCCGGGTTTTTTGAACCACCATTCACACGGCCGTCGGATTTGTGGTTAGCCAATTTTCAAGGGTAGGAAACGAAGGTGCCACAGGCTGCAGCAGAGGCGCAGGTGCTCCGGGCGGCGCCTTCTATTTCGCAAGCTCAGGAGACCGCCCGCTCGAGCAGGCGTTGAGTCCAATTGCAGCGCCTTGAAGGCACTATGGCGTTTGATGAAGTTCTCTCTGCTACGGTTTTGGCTTCTGTGGGATCGGTGTTGTCCAGGTCTGAAGAGTCCGCGACGCTTGATTTGAGCTCCAGCAGGTTAGCGCGCGTATCCAGCTTCAGGGGACAGTGCGGCCGTCCCGATGATGGCCGCGTGCCTCCTATTGTTTGGGTTTGCTGGTTGGTCAGTTCAATTTGGAGTTAGTTTTTATACTGATTGTAGAGCGAGAGTACAGACGGTACGTAGTTTTGGGTTTCTTTGTAGAGAATGCCATCGGCTTTATTATTGGCTAACCACTTGAGCACGATTCTGCCCCCACCGTTATAGGCCGCCAATCCGCCATCAATTTCATACAGTTCTATCAAACTCGACAGATAGCGACACCCCAGGCGTATGTTTATCACCGGATCGAACAAAACCTTTTCTGGCGTGGTCCAGGGTATATTTTCAAACTTTGCCAGGAAGGCACCGGTTGACGGCATAATCTGCATCAATCCCATAGCCCCCGCATGTGACTCTACTTTGGGGTCCCAGGAAAAAGCCGATTCATGCGTGATGGTTGCGCATATCAAATCCACATCCAGATTATCGTATTTCATGCTCAAATCGCTTATGGTCGAAGCAATTTTATCCTTTGTGTCATCCGGTATAGAAGGATTGTAAAGATCGATCAGCGCAATGACTTTGTCTTTGTTTTTTCGACGCAATTGGTCGATCTGGCTGAAAGACTGTAGTTCAGGCAGTTGTCGTTCCAACTCCGACAGATTCGTCTCGATCTCAGTTCTGGTTTGCTGTTGCCGCCTAATGAGCGACGTCACAGAGGAAATAGCAAAAACCACAATTGTAAGATGTACGGCAATTTTGTTCAATACCCAAGCTCCTTTCAAAGCCAATTTATTTTACCAGGTTTGTCTTTGCTTGTCTATTAGTTAGACTCGAGTCATAACCAATAACTCTCAATCAGATTAAATAAATTGAACAGAACTTTTGCAATCATAATCTCAGTAATCAATTCCTATTGAGAAGAACGTACCGGGTCCACCCGAATTGATCGGAAAATCCCATCTCAGAAGAAACAGGCCACCCATATTGAGCCTGATTCCCAGGCCGTAGGCCGTTTTAATGTCGTTGAATTCGAAGTCGCTGTTGAACCAGGCATCGGCTGCATCAAAGAATGCAACCCCGGTGAGGAAGTCATATTGGATCGGTGCAAATGGGAATAATGGGAATCTGAATTCAGTGTTCTCATAAAATGCTCTGGTGCCAACGAGTTCGCCGAAGTCCACGCCACGAAAAGTAAGCGGGCCGCCGATTCTGAAAATCTGTTCATCAGATCCAAAACTGCCGCCGGTGACGAGGCGATAGGCAATGGAATATCTTGGACGACTGATGGCGAAGTATTTTCGATAGTCTAATATGAGATTTGTAAAGCTCAGGTCGCCCACAGTTTGACTGGCAGTCAATTTTGCGCGGGTTCCGGAGATGGGTGCAGCGAGCCCCCAGAAGGCGGTATCGACCACCAGAGAAGAATTAAAGGTGGAGAAAAATGCGGTGCTGCCACCCACATTTTGTAATTGACCGGTCAAGAAGTTCGCTGATACCACACTTTCTTCGAGAATGAAAAAATCCGTGCTGAACTCAACTCTGGAGAATCTGCTGAACGGCCGAGCTGCTGCGATGGAAACGCCGCGATAAACCTGACTGACAAAATCGCTCGAGTTCTGTGCAGTAAAAAGACCAAAATCGTTCCTGAATTGGAAGGCTGTGACGGCCCAGTTCAGGCGACGCTTCTGATTCAAATAGGTAGCAATGATGGTCGACTCCAAAAGGTCGCCAAACAGTGCTGTCTGGATGATCAGGTTCCGGTCTCCGAGCATGTCGCTGAACAAGAACGCAGATTGGCCAGCGAAGCCAACATTAGAGGCAAATCCACCGCCACCAATAATCAGATCAGGCGAGATTTTGGCGCTGTATTTGGTCAAGTTAAAGTCAGAACTGTCGGGCAACTCGTACTCGAGGTACTTATCGTTTGGATTCTCAAGCGGTTCAAGCACCTCTGTGACCTGAGCGTCAACTCTTTGTTCTTCGTACTGGTCCATTAAGAAGATATTCCAGCCACCATCGGTGAAGGCGCTAAAGGCCAGGCGACCGGTATCCACGGCCAGACTTATGGCAGGACTTTGAGAAATAATGCCTGCAACTCCGGTGATAAAATTGGTGATTTGGTACACTGCGCCAGTTGCAACATCCTTTGAGTAGATATTGGGGATGCCAGTTATGTCAGAGATGAAGAGCAATCGGTCGCCGTTTTTTGTCCACACTGGATTTATCTGATCGCCTTCCGCATCGATAAACAGCTCTGATTTTTTGGTTTCTAAATCGTAAATGGCAATATTGTAATCACCGAAGATCATCTGGTCAACATGGGTGTTGGGACCGCGATCCGTGACATAAGCGATTTTCTTGCCATCTGGCGACCATTGCGGTTGTAAATAGGCGTATCGGTCTTTGGTCAAGCTGCGCAGGTTGGAGCCATTCTCATCGACAATATAAAGATCGGACCTGCCGCCATCCAATCCTGTAAAAACCAAAAGATGCCCATCCGGAGACCAACTCGGCGCCGCCATGCCCGTCAGATTTCGGAAGATGAATCTCTTTACCACTTTCCTCTTTTTGGCATCGACAATATAGATGGCGTCATTTTTGCCAGCCTTAGCCACAAACGAGAAGAATCTTCCATCTGGGGACCAATTCATCGAGGTGTCAAAATATCTTAAACTTTCGTAGCTCTGGCTGGTGCCACCTTCGACGATCTTATGAACCTTACCTTTGCCGTCCAGATCTTTCACGAATATATTCAGCAAGAAATCTTTGTCGCCAACGTAGGCTAATTCTGTTCCGTCCGGGGACAGGGACGGAACGATATTGATGTTGGTAAACTGGTTTGTCTTAAAGGTGACTTGCTGTGCAACCTCTGCTGGCTTCTTTAGCAACGTTTTTTCTGGCAAATAGCGCGAACGGGCATCTTCCTGCCAGCGCCGGGAGAGTTCAATGAGGTCTAGACCGGTGTGAGCCTTAAAAGCCCTGTTGATCTCCCCGGTCGCACGAGCGGTCTTAAAGATACGACCGACCACTTCCTTGCCATATCGTTCACCAACATAATACCAAATCGCCTGTCCCATCCGATATACGCGGATGTCAAAAACCTGCGACATTTCCGGAAGAGTCAACAACATATTGTTCAGCACGGCGTCTCGCATCCACATGCGCGTGATGTTGTCCATGCCAACAGAGAGATATTCCGCCATACCCTCGGTAAACCAGAGCGGAGGATTGAATCTGCGCACGAGGTCAGCCGGGCTGTCGGCTAACAGAATCGAGAACTGAAAGGCGTGAACCATTTCGTGGGTTAACACATGCACAAATTGTGCGTAAGAGCCTGTAATCGGCAAAACCATTCTCCCCTTCAGCGATTCGGTGACGCCTTGCGTCCCCTCGCTGATATCACCTTGAATGGCGTTGGTTTGCTGAAAATCGTTGTGGGAAGCATAAAGCAACAGGGGAATTTTCTTCTTAAAACGATAATCAAGGATTTCGCTCAAATAGGCGTAGGATCTTTCTGCGATTTCGGCCGCATCCATCGCTGCTTCGCGCTCTTCATCGTAGAAATAAAGATCGAAGTGCTCCGTCTTTATGGTGGACCAGTGAAAATTTTTATGGTGCACCTTGTTTTTGCCAAATCCGAAAAAATCGCCGAACTGGGCATAGGATTGGGAGGCCATCAGACTCGCGAGAATGATCAGAAAAGCCTTCAACTTGTGATGACGTATCCCCAAAAATCCCTTAGTATTATCTCCAAACATAATGAATTCCTCCAGAAACAGATTTAACGCTATAATTGTTAAGATAACAATTGGCGTAGCAAAATCAAAATCTTTTTTAAATGTTTTCTTTTATTTTACGCACTTGGTAGCAAGATTAACTCTTAGGTTTCCACCATAATTGTTATACGTAAAATTCAGAAAAATATTCCTAATCAATAAACCAATTAAACATTGGGGATATTTCCAGATATTGGTGCTCGTTGGATGGAGGTCGCTGGTGGAGTGCTGGGTCTTGGTATCGGCGAGATATAATGTTCCCTCCATGCCCTTTCTTCATCTTGTTGGATTAGGCCGCCTTGTGGTGAAATTTGAAAGTTTGATCGTTCAATTGGGGAAAAGGGGTATAACCCTTTGCCAATTGAACGGCTAAGGCCTCATAGAAACTGATCGGCTTAGCGCTGCTTTCGACAATACTGAGTTGCAGTTGTCGTGAATTTTCTATGAGGTTTAGTTTGCTATTCCAGACGCGCACGTCATTGTGAGACATCCTGGGATCCTCGGTGTCGACGTTGTTGAGATAACCATCCATTGATTATGCCAGGGCCGGTTCGATTTTATCTTTTGCTAAATTGTAAGTGGATTTAAACGCTTCGGCATATCCTTCGGTGATCCAAAGCATAGCGGCCTCTTGAAAAGAGACCTGTTCCTGGCCGCGCTGCGTCAGAGTCATCCGGAACTTTTCTATTTCCATTAACTGGAGTGCCATGTAGTCCGATTGATGATAGGTTTTGTCTCTCATCATATTTCCCTCGCTTATGTGAAAAGATGACTCTTTTTTATAGCAACGAATCGTTTTCTGACGATATTTCAGCAAATAATATACCAAAAAAATGCTTCACGAGTTATCAGTCATTGAAACCGTGCGTAGTTCTTAAGAAATTAGATATTTGTAGCTGCCGATTGGTGGAAAAATATCAGCGTACTATTTTAAGAGTTGTACGGATATGAACAGTTATTTATCGGTTTGAACCACAAAAGAATCAAGCAATTTGAAGAGAAAATAACTTATGGCAAGCCATGTTCGCGTGCAGTTTTGACATTGTAAACAGGATTTACAACGGATGGAGCTTTAGAGTAAATTGGATTGGCAGGAGTCACTGAGTCAAGGCCGGGGCATGCAGCACGTAGCCGCTTTTTTCCATCCGGTAGTGGCGCTTCAAGTTGGTTAGGCTGGCGGGCATGATGGAAGTGAAACCAAAACGGCGACGGATTTCGTCGATGGTGGATTCCAGCACCTCCCGGCGGGTGCGCTCGTTGAAAAGCTCTCCTTGCCAAGCTTTTCGCTCAATTCTTGAAACCACCAGACCTACGCGTCGCACCCGCAGCCGCCGAAAAGGCGTTTGATCCAAAAGCGTGTCAACCATCCTGTAAATCGCTTCGGTACTGTCCGTTGCTTCGGACAAACTGCGGGCTTTGAGGTAGCGCTTGTTGTCGGAATAGTCCACTTTGATGGTCACGGTCTGGCCCACCAAACCTTCTTCCCGCAGTTTTTTACCAATCCGTTCGGTGAGATATTGCAGCACCTCACGCACCAAATCCGCGTCGCTCACGTCCTCCTCAAATCCGGTTTCCCGACTGATCTGTTTGGGGATGATTTTGGGCTTGACTTCACTGGAGTCGATGCCGTTGGCCAGCTCCCAGAATTTTTGACCGTTGACCCCAAAAAGCTGGATGAGCAAAACTTTCGGAATGGCGGCCAACTGCCCGACGGTGAAAATGCCCAACTGGTGCAGCCGCTCTTTGGCCATGGGGCCCACGCCCGGCAGCTCTTCGACCGGCAAAGGATGGAGAAAATCCAATTCCTGGCCCGGTGGAACGCTGGTAACCCCGTTCGGTTTGTTGATGCCAGAAGCAATGCGCGCAATGAATTTGGCCGACCCGATGCCGCAGGACACGGTGATGTGTACCGCCTGGTAAATTTTTTCCTGAATACGCCGGGCGATTTCTTCCGGGGTGAGTTTGTGCAGTTTCAGGGTGCCGGTCAGGTCTAAATAAGCGTCGTCCAGCGAAGTCATTTCAATGGCGGGTGTGAATTGATAGTAGATGTCTTGCAGCACCAGGGAAACCGCTTTGTAGTGTTCGAAATTTCCTTTTAGAAACGTGGCTTGCGGCACCAGGCGTTTGGCCTGACCAAGGGGCATGCCGGTACGCACGCCGACTTTGCGCGCCTCGTAGCTGGCCGTGTGCACCACGCCGCGCTGGTCCTCGGTACCACCCACGATGACCGGCTTACCTCGCAGCGGCGGGGCAAACCCCTGCTCCACCGAAGCAAAGAAGGCGTCGGCGTCGATGTGGAGGAGGGTGCGGATTTCGGGTTTGAGGGCTCGAGTTAAAAGCTCGAAGCTGGAAGACCACGGCTGCGACATCATTACTTTTGACCTTTGACATTTATAGAGTTGTATCCTAACTTCACAATGGGCTTGTGCAAAAAATCAGTTCTGCTACAACGACGATCAATAGGATAGCCGGATTTGGTATTTGAATATTTCCTCCAAAAATTCTTTCTTTTTCTCCGTGTCTTGCAATATGTCTATCAAATTGTATATTTTTCTGACTTGACCATCCATCTTAATTTGGTCAAGCACAGATTGCGTAAAGCAGCTTGCCAAATAGATCGTCTCACAACGAGGATTTTACTTAAAGCCTTGCCAAACGATTTTTTCGCTTCGCCATATCGCGTTTGGGCTCCAGCCTTGTCCATACTGCCTTTGATTTCAATGGCAACTTGTAGGATTTGTTGATTATCTCGTATCGCGACATCTGGTTCGGATGAAAAAATAATTCTCCAATCATTTGTTAAACGAATTACACGCTGCTTTCTTTTTTTGCCTGCAATTGTTGTGGAAACCTCTTCGATTGATTTTTTTATTTTTTTTGTTCAACAAATTCCAACATTAACTGTTCAACTTGTTTGGCAGCTCCTGCACCAATGATATTTACCCAGGTCCCTTGAATTTCCGTCCCTAATTCAGCAAAAAGGACTTTGTCGGTTGACTGTTTTGAAAATGACTTTTCGTGTGTAATAACTTGGCTGAGAATACCATTTATGATTTTCGAAATGGCTAAAGGTTTTTCTTTTTGAGTCAGCCCTCGTCCAGACAAAATTTGTGAAAGCCCTTTCTGAGACAAGGCAGAGACATTTCGATAATAATCAATTAATTCATTTTGCGAAGTTAAAATGTCTGGATGGCAAAAGACTTGGTGTAAAGGGATGCCTAATTTTCTAATCTTCTCAAGTGCATTTTTCGAAATATTTAATTTCTTTTGAGCCAAAGCGCTTAAGATTTCATCGATTGCGGGTAAATGAATCTCTTTACCTTTGTGTCTTTTTGATTCGATATGAGAACGCAATAACTTGTGCCGGATATCCCGCAATTCATCAAAATTTGCCACTGAAATGGTACACAATTCAAGAGAATAAGTTCGAGAATAATCATAGCGATTTAAATAAGGTGGAGACGTAATAACCCCTGTGACTTTTCCCCAATATTCTTTTGGGAGGCAAGTCTCACGCGCATCACCCTCAAAAATCTTGACAGAGGCTTTTTCGTTTTTAAAGAGGAATTGTTCCTGCTGGCGCAGGTCTGCGACCATTTGAGTTAATTGTCTTCGGAGAACATTTTTTACCGGAGGAATGTTTTTCTTAACGAGTCTTAGAAACTGCCCATCTTTCGAGGTATAGCTGATCTGTTCCAGGATGCTGAGTAATCCAAGCATCAAAAAATCCCGACCTGGTGGGTCAAATTCTTGAATCGCTTCTTTGTAAAACAAAATCTCATTTTGCACATTTTTTGGAAAAGCTTTTTCGATGATTCGAACATTTGGAAATTGCCCTTTTGGTTTGTTTTCTTTTTGAAAAGCTCTTCAACGTATTGCGATAATATGGGCAAGTCCGGCCAATCTAACAATTTTATTTTCGCTACATACACGGCAATCGGGAGTATTTCTAAACCCACGGCAGGATATCCAAACTCCTTACAGGCCAACAAAGTCGTTCCACAACCGGCAAAAGGATCCAGGACTATTTCTTCTTTCCCGACATCGAGTTCCTTAAGTAGTCGAAAAACTAAGTCACGCGAAAATCCTTCTTTAATTTTTTTCCAACAATTTTCGCTCTTTTGCTTGCTCGACTGAGAAAGTACCATGATATTGTTCTACTAAAAATTCAGTTTTTGTTGGGGAAGGTGATTTTTGTTCCCAAAAAGTTAGTTGTTCGATGTCACTAATGGAAAAGTCTTTTTTAGGAGTCAATTGATCGGAATACTTTTTCATTTGAATAAGCCTAAATTAATGTCCAGAAATCTCGAGCGAAGTTTTATTAATTTAATAAATATCCCTGTAATGTCAATTGAAAAGAGGGGGGTGACAATTTGTGCAAACCTTCGGAAAGTTAGCGAAACAAACTGCTACCCCTCCAAACACACCCGTGCCAACTGCCAGTTGAAATCCCCGGTGTCAAAAATCAACTCGAAGCAATCCGGGCCGTGGGCCGTCACCGAAAAATGGTACTGCTGGCTAAGTCCTTCCTGCACCGACCAGGAGCCGTTGACCCGCGTGATTTTGTACACGGTCCCCTTCCACTTAAATCGCAAAGGGTGAAGTTTTCCCTGTTCAAAAAAAGTAATGACTTCGATGGGCTCGAAAATCTCTTCGTAGGCCATAGCTGCAACGCTCGTTTGTTAAGTTTTCACCGGAAAGACACAAAGGACACAAAGAGGAGTCAACCTAATAAACCCCGAAGAGCATCAAATCTGAGTCTATTTTAAATTCTTTCTGTCACATTAAAGTCTATCCGATTTTTCGTCAATTCGGTGTTTTCAGTGTACTTCGGAGTGCTTCAGTGTTTAATTTCTAAATCGAGTTTTTTTCTTTGTGCCCTTCGGTGCCTTGTGGTTCATTTTACCAGCCCTCCAATTTTGTAACAGTTCAGGCCGTAGATGGATCGTTCAGTATGTTTATGCTGAACGCACATTAAGTCGGGATATTTATCCCCATCGAGACTGCTGCGAGAACAGATGTTCCCTATTAATTTACGTTCAGGATAAATATCCTTAACGATCGCTATCGGGTGAACTGTTACCCAATTTTCAATTCACCGATTCTCGAATCAGCGCCACCACCTTGCCCTGTACCGACCATTCTTCCTGAGGGCGGATATCTGGGTATTTGGGGTTCTCCGGCTTGAGGTATTTCTGATTGTCTTGAGC
>JBHHYI010000026.1:0-35120 GCA_046757525.1 bacterium
ATCGACGGCCGCCGCTCCGTTAGCCAAATCAGAGATGCACTCAGCGCTGAATACGGGCCGGTCGACCTGGACGTCGTGTCCCGGTACCTGGAAGATCTGAGGCGCGTGGGCGTGTTGAAGTGGAAGTAAAGAGCAAGCTACTGAACCTTACCTCAGTTACGGTGAGGGTCGCCAACCGCACTCGTGGAGGCTGTCCCAAAAGGCCATTCTTGTGTCAATTCCGCGAGAGCGCATAGGCATCAACTTAAGCCCCCAAACTGTCATTTCGACCCGGCAGCCGCCGGGGAGAAATCTGGTTTGTGCCTAAATCAGACCCCTCGACTACGTCCGGCAGAGCCGGACTCCGCTCGGGGTGACAATCTGGTGGTTAGACGGTCCCTTAAGTTGACACCAAACCGCGAAAGCGGGAATCTATAACCTATTGTTCTTCTGGGTTCCTGCGTTCTCAGGAATAATGACAAGTCTGAGGCTTTTTTTCTACTTTTTGGACAGCCCCAACCAGGTTGTCCTCACGGAGACCGACGTTGTACCCTCCAATTCAAGAAAGAGCTTGCATTTTGCGTTTGATTTCGTTAATATTTAGTAATAATCGCAAAACCTTCCTGTGCCGAGTTTTTCCTCTTCCGAAGACGTCGTAGTTGTTGCTCATTTCCAAAGGTCTTGTACCAAAGGTTTCACTTGTGATCTGACAAGCGAGCATTTCTTGCCAAGAGATTCCACTTTTAGTTCAGAACCCGAATCATTTATTCAGTGGAATCATCACATCTCCAGCATTCCCACCGTTTTTACACGGCTGCTCACAATTTGAACCTCACCCGTGTAACAGCATTCTGGGCCTTGTGCAAAAACAGTCAAGGTGACTGCTCCTCGCTGATTCCAAGAACTGTTTTTTTCAACTCTGGCAAAACGTTGCTTGAACAAACCCGGGATTTGTCAATGGAGTGTCAAACGATTCTTGTGGTTGATGAGGATGAACTCACCCTCCGGTTGCTGGAACATGGCTTCAACCGCCACTTTCAAGTTCTCAGCGTTCCGGAGGGCCAGCGAGCCATCGAATTGGCAAAAAAAAATGCGATAGACCTTGCCATCGTGGCTCGCTGCCTCCCACACATGGATGGCCTCGAGGTGCTAAGGAGGCTAAGAAAGGTAGCGCCTGAGGTGCCGGTGATATTTGTGGCCACAGCCCCAACCAAAGCTTTCATCATCGACGCCTTCCGAGCAGGGGCACGAGATTTCATTGAAAAACCGATTGACGAGAGACTTTTGACAGAAAGCGTCACTCGGATTCTCGATTTGGTTGAGACCGAGCAAGCATCAGAGCCAGACAATGGAAAAGAGACATCGTTCGGAAAACGGAAGCTTTTAGTCTTCAAGAATTTATTCAGAAGACCCAAGCGCAGAAAATCCAAAAGATGGCAACTCCAGATCAACTCGGAAAGAGTGCGAAAGGTAACAGCACGGTCTATTCCAGCAGAAATCGAGCGTAAAGCTCTGCATTCTTTCTCCCTTGGTGACCGAGCTGCCCAATTAGCCGGGAAGTCTCCTCCAACTCTCCAGGTGTACTTTCTTGGAAAGTTCCGTGCGGTTCTTAATGGACACGATATTGGGCAATGGCCCAGCCGCAAAGGCAAATCCCTATTTGCCTATTTGGCTTTTAATCATAAAAGAAGAATTTACCGCGACATTCTTATGGACAAGTTCTGGCCGGGTTCATCGCCGGACTCTGCCAGGAATTGCCTGAACGTGGCCTTGCATGGGCTGAGACAAGTGTTTAAGGAAATCGATTCGCAAAATGAGTACCTATTCTTTAGGGATGATTGCTACTACTTAAATCCTGAAATTGAGATTTGGCTGGACACGCAAGAGTTCCTGCACCATTGGAGGGTCGCTCAGAGCACGGAGCGTGAACAGAAAATCGAAGCAGCGATTGGCGAGTATGAACGCGCTGCTGCTGCGTACAAAGGGGATTTCATTGAACAAGAGATTTATGAAAGTTGGATGACCTTGAATCGGGAAAACCTTAAAGAGATTTATTTGGTGATTTTAGACCGACTGAGTACGTATTACGGTCTTGATGGCAAACCGGCTACGGCCATCAAGCTTTGCGAAACCATGTTGGAAAAGGATAATTGCCGGGAAGATGTACACCGGAGGATGATGAGATGTTACTACAAATTGGGACAGCGGGACAAAGCCATTAAACAATTCCAAAAATGCGCTGAAATCCTAAAGGCTGAGCTTGAAATTGGACCGACCCGCGCAACACTCGATGTGTTGAAAAAAATAAAAGAAGACTCTCTGGACCAAAAATGAACTACAATGTATTTTTAGTGGGAATTAAGTGCAGATTAATTTGAATTAAATTGTGTTTGTTTATCTTGTTAGCACCACACATCAAATTAATCCTAAACATGGGGTGTTAAAATGAATTCAAATCAGGACCGTAAGACTAAAGCGGAGTTACAGCAAGAACTAAACCAGCTTCGGCAAGAGCTTGCAGACACCAAAAGGGAACTGCACCTGAAAGAAGCCGAGACAAAAAAAATGCGGAGAAAAGTTGAGGAAGCTAAAACAGATCTCAAAAATCTCAAGACGACTTGTGAGGATTTTCGAGAGAAACAAGGTGCATTGCAGGCGGAAGTAGACCAACTCCGGCAAACCAATGTCAGCTTGGAAGAGGAAAAAGAAACACTGGAAAAAATGATGCAAGAAGAGGAAGAGAATGCTTCCAGGCGGCTGGCGGAATCGAATCGGTCGCAGCGGGAATTGGAGCGACAACAGCAGCATCTCAAGAAAGAGAATGAGGAACTTGAAAAGAAACTGGCTGAGTATGAAGAGAAAGTTTCCCTGACAGCTCACCAAGAAATAATGCCAGAGCAGATTTCCGCTGCCAAGTCGAGCTTTCACATAAATCTCTATCCGCGCCAGGGAGAGTTTCAAGGACAAATCATCCACCCTCTAACTCAGGACAAGAAAGTATTTAGCGGTTTAGACAAAGGGGCCATTGTCGCCTTCATGTCCAATCATTTACCAGAAATGAGAGAAAATGGTGAACCTCTACTACAACCTACCGCAGATGTCACTCCCGCCGCCAGCAAAGCGCCACAGTTGGGGAAACCAGCCACAACTGTCGAGACTGCCCAGACGCAACGATTCGGGGAACTCAAGACGGTACCGGTTGGTGCTGACCAACCCACCGCCTTCATACCCCATGAACAGCCTTATGCGGTAATTTTGACCCTGGATCTGACCGACCTGGCACTTCCCAAAGGTGCAAAGGTTAATCAGCATGTCACGGTCTTTGCTAGGAGACTTGGCAGTCGCGATTGTCAAAAAATCGGCGAAGTGAACAACCTGACTGAATGGACTGAAAAGAAAGAAATACGACTGGACGGGGTGCCTTTGCCCCCAGGCCAATATAAATTGCAAGCCGATGTGAGATTTGGCTTACCAGACGGCGGAACTCTACCCCGGGGCAACTTCATTGAGGGTGATGTGGTACATGTCTTGTAGTGAAGTGACAAAAGAAATTCCTGCGGGCCGGGGGAAGATATTCGACCCGCGAGGGATTAGGTGAGCTTGGCTTTATTCCTTGTAGAACTGCACATATTTCATCTCAAGGAAGCCGGAGAACATGGCCGGTTTTTTCCCGGTGCCCCAGGCCTTGGGCCCGGCGTCGTGGGTAATCGACAACACCACCAAATAATGGCCTTCCAGGGTTGTGGATCCGGGTACTTTTATTTCCTTGGTGAGTTCGATGTACTCATCCGCGGTAGCAGTAGCTGCGTTATAGGTGAAGTTCGAATTGTTGATGATCACTTCTTCAGGCGGTATGTCTACATCCACGGTTGCTTTACCCATACCTTCCAGGAGAATTCGAAATACGATCTTGCTGCCATCGAGATTATAGAATCCTGACTTCTTGAATTTGATGGTAACATCGAATCCCCAGTCCTGACCCTGCTTGATCATCAGGCCACTACGGTCTTGCTCTTTTGTTCCCCCTACCATTTCAAACAGCTCGGCAGTGCCGTCAGCTTCAAGGTTAGCGGCTGTTTCGAATTCCAAATAGTGTGACATAATAAACCTCCCTAAATTATACCAAGTTCTCATGTTGAAACCGGTTCGCAGATTCTTAAAAAGGCTACGGATTCAACACAGAACTCTTCGAGTATTTGACTGAATTTGTTTCTGCGAACTGGTAAGCAAGATAAGAATCAAGAATTATCCAGCCCTTAATTCCCACTTAAAGTTGAGTTAATCCAATGCACCTGGCAAAGTCTTAGATGTGTCTGTCCTGAAAAGGGGGGAAGTAAAGGAGAAAACGGGTAGAATTCGAGACTTGGGTTTCACTCAAGCTGGCAAATTGGGCGTCCACCATCGCCGCTTTGTTTGTTCCCAACGATGCTGTCAATTTTTCCTTAACGCGGCGCTGCCTTTCAGTTTAGATTGACAAAGGCGTCCTTGTATTCCTTAGGCGTATAGGTGCCTGCATGAAGAACACCGCTTTTGCTGCGCGTGACTTTCATTTCTCCGGTACGCCAATTGAAACGGCGTTCATAATCAGCGCATTCCGGGCAACGATAAATGATCCAATCCCCATCTCGAAAAGAGGTGCAGGCATGCGTATCAGCTTGCGATCGTGGTCCAAACTCGATCCTCAGGCTATCGTCTTCCACGACAACTCTCCTTAGTAAGATTCTTAACCATCAACTGACGTCCAGCCATCGTTATTCCAGCAATTGGCTCCTGACTCGATTGTAAATTTATCGGAAAGATTTGCCCAAAACTATACGCATAATATTGCGGAAAATCAAGTTATTTTCCAGACACGTAGACTTTTCCCAGAAAACGCTCGCCCTGTGTAACGCGAACGTCTCCTGTGCGTCAGGCAGATACCCGATTGCTTTCAGATAAAACGATCTCGGTAGTCACTTGAAGTTCCTGGGAAACGCTCCTCTGGCATGAAGCTGTTCAAAAGATCACAACCGTCCTGTCATCCGTATATTAAAAGTGTCTATCATGCAGTCAAAAGTTGGGTGTAACAACCGTATTTAATTCTGTTTGATTGGTGGTAATCGAATTTTATTTGATTCATGTTCTTTGAAAATCGATTCTTTTTGGATGAGCGGGTCGTCTAATTGAATACTTTCTTAGTGTTGAATTGATGATGTTCAGAGCAAACAGTGTGCAGTATGTCGGTTTCAGGTCTTGCAACTGCCGGAGAAAGGGCCTGCTGTTGGCGCTCGCACCCCGGTCTCGGCTCGGCAATCCAGCCCCCAATCTTTGGCTGAGATTTTTGCGGAGATGGCGCACAGTGCATGAGAGAGAACGTTCGGAGTGTCAATGGGCTAGCCAAGCTCGTTCCTGAGACTGTTACTCTCAGACTATTACCGCAAATTTGAAGGCAGTGGCATGATCCGTCATAAACTGTGCATGGCCATCTTGAATATCATTCGCCATAAACAGGGCCCCATCTACAACTACTATGCTCGTCTGGTCGAGTCAGGAAAACCCAAACTGGCAGCCATTGCCGACGCCATGCCCAAACTCTTGGCGATAATCTATGCCAGGTTAAAAACATAAACACCCTTTGACCCAAATAAACATGAGCAATCAAAACAAAAAAGTTGATTTTTCTCTTGACTTTTTCCTTAGTATCTGCGAGTTTTGATGACACACGTGTCATTTTTGCAGGAAAGACAGGGGTCTTTATGCTGTCATTGCTTCATTCTCCGGCGCCGGTCGGTTGCATCAGGGAATCGCTTCGTCGTCCGACAGCCGCCGGACTCCTCGCAATGACTACTAATGATTACAAGGAATCGCTCTAACGGGCCCAACAGATTTTCTTGTTTGGACGTATCGAGGGAAGCAGCAGTAATTATCATCGAGATGCCTGGGACTGCTCGAAACGTCAGTTTATGGCCTTTGTGGAAGGCAAGCATTGGGGGGAGGCTTGGGAATGAATGAAATAAGGACCCTTGGCCTTTATTAGAGCGATGGTGGTGCTAACCCTGCACGGTTAAGGAAAAACGAACATGAAACAAGGTGAAAGTTTGGTTCGGCGTTCAGCCACTGAGCTGCGAGAACTTCTCAGACGCAAAGAGATTTCGCCCACGGATCTCATCAAAGTCAGCCTGGAGCAAATCGAGCGTTACAACGGCGCCATCAACGCGGTGGTAACGCTGAACCCACGCGCAACCGACGAAGCTCGAGAACTGGAAAAGAAAGCTAAACACGCCGAAGAACAAGGTCCTCTTTACGGCCTGCCGGTGGGCATTAAGGACGTAACACCGGTAGGCGGACTGCGCACCACCTTCGGTTCGCCTTTGTTTGCGGATCACGTCCCCAAAGAGGATGCCCTGGTGGTTCGTCGCTTGCGCGCAGCCGGAGCCATCATTCTCGGCAAGACCAATTGTCCCGAGTTTGCAGCAGGCGGCAACACGTTTAACGATGTGTTCGGACTAACCCGCAATCCCTGGAACACGAAGTTGAGCGCAGGCGGTTCTACCGGCGGCGGTGCAGCGGCTCTGGCCACCGGCATGATCGCCCTCGCCGAAGGGACCGATCTCGGCGGCTCCTTGCGCATTCCGGCCTCGTTCTGCGGCCTGGTCGGCTTGCGGCCTTCACCCGGCCTGGTGCCCACCTACCCGGCAGACTACCTCTGGGACGCCTACCAGGTAACCGGGCCCATGGCACGGACGGCCGAGGACGTCGCCCTCATGCTGCAGGCGGTGTGCGGCCAGAGTCCGCTCTCGCCGGTCTACCAGCCAACCCGGGGCCGGGACTTCGTCGCGGCGGTGCGTGCCGGCATTCCGGAAGGCCTCAAAGTCGCTTACTGCAAAGATATCGCTGGCATCGGCATCGACGAAGGCGTTGAAAAGGTTTGCCGCCAGGCAGCCTTCGCGATGTCGCAAGCGGGTGCAGTGGTGGAAGAAATCGACCTGGACCTGGCTTTCGTACGCAAACCCTTCCTCGCCTTTCGGGGCTACTGGTTCATGGCACAGTTGTTCAAACATCTGGACAAAGTGGAGCAATTCGGCGTTAACGTGGCCAACAATATGAAGGCTGGATTGAAAGTCACCCCGGAAGATCTTGGAGCTGCCGAAGCTGCGCGCGCACGACTCTGGCACATTTTTTATGACTTGTTCCAAAAATACGACCATCTGTTGACGCCCTGTATGGCGGTGCCGCCCTTCCCGGTGGAGCAGAATTACCCGGAAACCATCGCCGGGCGGAAGATGGAAACGTACATCGACTGGATTGCTCCGACTTTCGTTTTGAGCCTGACAGGCCTGCCCGTGGCTTCGGTTCCCTGCGGCCTGGATGACAACGGGTTGCCGGTTGGGTTGCAGATCGTCGGGCAGCCATTAGGGGAAGAAGCCGTGCTTGCTTTTGCCCAACAAGTGCAGCAAGCCAATCCAATCGGCCTGCCGCCTTTGGATGGTCTGGAGTACGAACCAGTGGGTTAATGCCTTTGATTAGCAGCGAAAAATCAAGGTCCGTTCTGAGTTCTAATATATTCATTGAGGATATCGTTGATTTTGGTCTGCCACCCCTTTCCCTGCGATTTGAAAAACTCCACAACTTCCGGGCTTAATCTAATAGAGACAGGCACTTTAATAGGAGCTTTTTGCGGTCCGCGCACTCGTGTCGGAATGTCAGGGTGGCTGTCCTTTACTGGTTTCATCCGAGAAAGCATTTCATGGGACAAAGGCGGAGATTCAACCGTATCCCAGTCTTCTTTTGAGATATGTTTAGGTTTGCGTTTCATAATATTCCTTTTCTCCCCTCAACAAGATATTCAAAATCAGATTCAACAAAATTCCCAGAACTACCGCTAACACCACGGTATTGGTGAGCAACAGCTTGAGGAACGCCGGTAGTTGGCTTAACCAGGGCTCGCCTAAGCCGTACTTGGCGTAGGTGGGAACAGTGATGGCGCAAATCAGGGTCGTGCCGACCAGAAGAAAGTTAGCCGTGGTGTTTTTTGCGGCAGTCAGCAACTTGATTCCGGACATGGCGATCATGCCGGTTACCAGCACGAAAACACCGCCCAGCACCGCTCGCGGCATGGCCACCAGCAGGGCGCCAAACTTGGGGCAGAGGCCGTATAGCAGCAGAATCACCGCGGCGATCTGCACCACGAAGCGACTGGCCACACGAGTCGTGGCGATGATGCCGATGTTTTGCGTGTAGCTGGTGCAGGGCAGGCCGCCAAACACGGTAGCAACCGCGCTGCCCAGGCCTTCGGCAAAGATGCCGCGGTTCATGTGGCCAACGCGGTAGACCTCGCCGCAGACGGCGCAGGTGGCGGCATAATCGCCCAGCGATTCCACCATGGAGCCTAAATAGCCAGCTAAAATGGCCAGAAATGCTGCCACACCGAATTCCCAGCCGAAACCAGGCCCACCGTAGGGAAACAATTTCGGCAGAGCAAACCAGGGCTTCTGCGCTACCAGGGTCCAGTTGACCTCACCCAGCAGTCCCGAACCCCCCAGACCGATCAACCAGATGGCGATGAAAATGGCTCCGCGGGAAAGGATTCCCCCAAATACGTTTTGGAAGCGAATTTGCAGTACAAAAATCAAGCCGATGA
Source organism: bacterium (assembly GCA_046757525.1). Taxonomy (GTDB): domain Bacteria; phylum Zhuqueibacterota; class Zhuqueibacteria; order Oceanimicrobiales; family Oceanimicrobiaceae; genus JBHHYI01. Next base: position 8,600 of record JBHHYI010000026.1, read on the forward strand.
CTGCACCGGCCAGGATGAAATTCAACAACCTTCCGTCTCCGATCATCAGCCGTATGGCCACCTGACCCAGGGCCATGCCGATGCTGAGGACGACGACGCCGGAAACCACGGTGGGAAAGAGCTTGCGCAAATATTTCAGGATTCTCGAAGCGCCCACCAGCATTTCGATGAGACCGCCGACGAAGACGCCGCCCCACATGACGCCGGCCCCCATCTGGGTGGCGATGGGCGCCAGCGTGCCGGTCAGCGTCGCCGAAGGCCCCTGGATGATGGGCAAGCGGTTGCCGATGGTGGTCTGAAGCAGCGTGGCTACGCCCATAGCGAACAGACAGTAGTTGATAAACTGGGCTTGCTGCCAAGCTGACATGCCGATGGCCGCTGCCACCGCCAGTGGCAGAATGAAGGGGGAAATGTCTACCAGCGTGTGCTGCCAGCCGTAGAGCAAGCATTCCCACCAGGTGCCGGGTCGTTCTTCAATCCCGTAGACCGGGGTCGCGATGCTCGGCGTTTGTTCCCAGACGCTTTCATCCGTCGCTCGAGACACTGGCCCTTCGATTCTCGACATCTCGCCTCGCTTTCCTTGGTTGAGTTGGTTTAGACAGGGCTACATCTTTACGGCGCTAAATCTCATCGCCTTTTCAAGGTGGTATGTCTGGCACCTTGTCCGAAACCGCAGAGATTACTCAATCCCAATGCTCTTTCTGGTACTGCCATGCTTCCCGTGGCGTCAGCGCCACCGTACTCGCAAACCGGCGCACGTAAAATTCTTCCTGATTGCCCTTTTGTTTGTTTTTCAAAAATACCGGCTCGGACGCTTTCTCTTGGACTTCCACCACGCAGATTTCCTTGCCCTCGATGGCGGCGAACTCGACGTGCAGATAGCGCGCGTACTGGTTGCCGAGATAGTTGGCCACGAGGTTGTCTAGGTGTTTGCGCAAGGCGTCTTGCTTGTTGCTATCTTTGAAACTGCCGTAATCCGGCTGCAGGCCGAGCAGAGCGCCGTCATCCCCGACGCCGAGGAAAAGCACGCCGCCCGCGGAGTTGAGGAAGGCCGCGAGGGTCTTCAGAGCCGCGTGCTCCACGTAGGCTTGCGGCGATTTCTGCTTGAGACAGTAGCGCAACGTGGACTTGAACTCCACCTGCTCGTTCTCGCCGGCGGCGATGCGTGCCTTGAGTTGCTCCCGGCGGGCGTCTTGCGGGCTTAACCCTGACAGGGCTTCAAGCCCTGTCAGGGTTGGCTTGGGCGGTTTGATGTCCGCGTATTTCGCCAGCTTGGGGTAGCGCCGGGCAAACCAGGTCTCCACTTCGTTGATATCTGCCTCGTTCAGGCCGTAGAGCTGGTAGACCAGGCGGTCGATTTCTTTTTGTTCGTTGGCGAGGTATGCGTAGTTTTTTCTCTTAGTTTGCTTGGAAATAATTGTCCTAACTAATGAGTGAATTTGTTGAAATAGTTCATTTCTAACCGAGAATACCGCTTCAGAAATGTCACCAGCATCGAATGAACAGTGCTATTAATAAATATTTTTTGTATGTATCTTGTTAATTTGGAACAAAGAATGGCCAAAAGTTCCTCAACTTCATGATGACTGCAAAAAATGCAAGATCCTTCTTTGTCATAAACACTCGGACTGTGATAACGAAATGTCGCTGCATAGATTCCTGTTGGTGAAAACGTTACACCACGCCTGAAATAAGTTTCTTTATTCTGAAATCTTGAACAGAGTTTGTTATTCCCTCCGGCCTTACCGTAAAACTTGTTCCGCTCCGCCGTTGTGAGAGTCTTTAGCCTTGCAACCGCTTCCGAACTCCAATCCAAAAAATAATCCGTCGGCACATAATAATTGGGCAGCCACCCTTCGTCGGTGTCACTTTCGCCGCCTTTGTCGTAGGGCACGATGTAGCGCCCGCCAAACCAGCGCTGCGGATCAAATGGTTTTTCATCTTTGCTCTTGTGAAACCCGTGTTCGATGATTTTCAGGCGCAGCGCCTCGTCGGCGTGGATTTTCGCCAGGTCGGCCTCGGTCAGCAAAAATTGGCGGTACTCATTGATGTTCTTGTAGCTGCCGCGAGCCTCGGGATTCTGGTAGAGATAATAGTGGTTATCGCCGGTAGCCAGGCCTTGCTTCACTTCCGCAATGTCGCCAAACTGGAGCAGCCGGATTTTTTTGCCGTTCAGGGCAATTTTCCGCACCGTAACCTCCTTCTGCCCCTCCGCGGTTTTCACCGTCGTCGTTTCGGTTTCGCAGGTGGTGTCGTTCAGCAATTGGAACAGCCTGGGGCTGCCCACAATAATGGGCAGGTTGGAGTTGATGTGCGGCAGGCTCTGGGGGTAGGTGTACACAGCGTACTCGGGCGTGGCCGTGCCGGCCAGGCGGTCCAGGCGGTAGAGCTTGTTGCGGAATTCCGGTACGTTCTTGCGGGTGGAGAGGTTGGTGAGGTCGGCAGCAATAACCCCCCTTAGTCCCCCCTTGTCAAGGGGGGAAATCTTTTGCGCGGCCCTCTTTTTAAACGGGGAACCAAGTAGTTTCCACTCCTTGCCAAGGAGGGGGTTAGGGGGAGGTTCTTCTCTTCCCGTACCCATCACCGCCTCAGGGGGAGATTCCTTCACCACCGTCAAGATACACGCATTCACCGTCGCCTTGAAACAGTCCGGGTGCAGCCGGATGATCTTACGCAACTGCCACTGCAGGACCTGTTTGCGCAGCGCCAAATGCGACTTGATGGTGAGCCAGGTATCCGAGATGATAAAGCAGAGCACGCCGCCGGGCCGCACCAGTTTTTGCAAAGCCATGCTGGTGAACACGCCGTAGCTGTCCTTGCTGCCGAGACGGTACTTTTCTTTGACCGTGTTTTCTACCTTCACGCCATACGGCGGATTGGCGATGACGATGTCGAAGCCATCTTTTTCCAGCAGCACATCGTGAAAAAACAGGTGCCAGAGAAAATACGGCTTCTCCTGGAATTCCTGCACCTCGTGCAGTGTCTGCTCTTTTTTGGCCGCCAGCTCCAGCTCTTTTTGCAGCCGGACGATGGTCTTCGCTTCTTTTGAAGTTTGCCGGTAGCGCTCGCGGGCCTTGTCACTGAGCGTTTTCAGCTTGTCCTCCAGCGATTTATTGGCGCGTTCGATAAGGCCTTCAATTTCAAACTTTTCCTTGTCAACTAGAAACGCCAGTTCTCGGTGTATAAACTTGCCGATGCGCTCGTGCAGCTCTTTCTTGGTCTGCTGATCGTGGGCGTTGTAATATTCTTTCACCCAATATTTGAGTTTTTCTTTCTCATCGGTGGTAAAAGAGATGGTTTTCTGTGCTGGTTCGAACTCCTCGCCTAAGTGCATGGTTTTGCCGGCAGGTTCGACAAGTTGCATATCCGGTTCAGTGAGGCGGTCCAGGGGAATGCCCTCAAACTCCTCTTTCAGAGAGTCGCCTTGCATGATCTTGTAGTCGAGGTTGGGGAGCGGTTTCGGCAAGTCTTCGTCGACGATGAGCGCCAGCCAGAAGCGCAGCCGCGCGATGTCCACGGCGCCCTGATCGATATCCACGCCGTAAATGGAGTTTTGCACGATTTTGAATTTCTCTTCGCTGTAGTCGAAATGCCTTTTGCCGGGCAGATCCTGTTTGAGGCGCAGGATCTCGTAAACCATGCCCATGGGAAAAGCGCCGGAACCGATGGCCGGGTCGCAGATTTTGACCGCAGAAAGGGCACGCTCGATGTCGCCCGCCAGCTTTTCTAGGGTTTTCAAGTCGACTTTTTCAATCTGGGTGACGAAGGCGTCGACTTCCTCCAGCTCTTTTGCGCTGGCTTTATTTTGCAGGACACGGTGCAGGTGCAGCCGCAGGCTCTCTTTGCACATGTAGTGCACCACTTCCTTGGGGGTGTAATAGGTGCCTTTTTTGCGGTTGTCTTCCAGCAAGTTCTCGAAGATGAGCCCCAGCATCTCCGGGTCGATGCCGACGTCCTGGTCATCGGGACTGTTTTCATCGATGGTGAAATTGAAGCGGTCGAAAAATTCGAACAGGTCCGCAAACAGGGGCTGTTTGAATTGGACGTCCACCGGCTCGATGGGGTCGCGATCGAAAAGCCCGCCGTTCAGGTACGGGATCTTAACTCTGACAGAATTCAAAGCTCTGCCAGAGTTGATTTCAAACAGGTCGCCGGCGCGTTTGCGGTTCAGGGTTTGGGAAAATAGCGGCACCAGGCAACCGGTATAAAAGTCGTTTTTGTCCATGAAATTCTGAAAAAGCTGACTGAGAAAGTCTTTGGCGCCAGCGCCCCAGGTTTGGCCTTCGGGTACGCCAAGCCAACCCTTCTTCTGCAGAAAATAGAGAAACACGATGCGGCCCAGCAGCTTTTTGGCAAAGTTACGGGCGAGACGTTCGGCTTCTTCTCGTTTCTCTTTTTCGCTTTCCCCGCGGGCATGTTCGAGAAAGTGCACAAACTGTTCGGAATCGATGAGAAACGCCTCGAAGCGTTCAAAGTGCTGCCGGTACTCCTTGAAGAATTCGTTGGAAACGCGCTCGACCGAAAAGGCTTTGAGCAGGTCCTCCAGCTCCGGCGACGCTTTTTGGGAAAGGCTGTGGAAGAGAATTTCGAAGCGTTCGACAGGCGTGCGCACGGTTTCGGTTTCACCCAGGACAAAGGTGTAGCGTTTGGGGTGGGTCTCAAAGCGCACCACCTGGCTCTCTTCGTCCCAGGAGAGCGATTTGGAAATCAGGGAAACCCGCCAGTCACGGGCCTGCGGGTTGAAATAGACAGCGAGAATGGCGTCGACGTCGCCGGGGATGACGTCTGCATGCAGCAGGTTGCGCAACCCCACTCGGTTGCGGGTGACATTTCTGCCGGACACCAGCTCGGCTTCGTAAAACGCCACTACGGTTTTGTCCTCAAGGACACACCGGCCAAAGCGTTTGATGGATTTGGCGATGCGGTGCTGTTGTAATTCTTCCTGCCTGACCTCCTCGGGTGTGGCAAAAAACTCGCGCTTCGGGAAGATGGCGGTGAGCAGCGCCTTCCAGTTTTCGGCGTCGTATTTTTGTTCAAAGATGGTTTTGAGTTCGATTCTGGTCATGGTGTTTGTACTTTAACCCCCCTTAGTCCCCCCTTGTGAAGGGGGGAAATTAAACTTCTGAAGTCCCCTCGCAAAGGGGGGAAATTGGTTCCCCCTCCTTCGCAAGGAGGGGGTTAGGGGGAGGTTGTCGCTGGCTCCCCTTAGTTTGCCCTTCGTAAGGACGGAAATTATCAGTCAGGGGGAGGTTTTCTCCTTCTTCAGCTCCTCCAACTTCTCCAAAATAACCATCAACACCCCATCCAGGGAATCATAAACTTCCAAATTTGTAAACCGCAAAAAAGTCACGCCAAACGTGCGAATGTAGTCTTCTCTGGCCCGGTCGTATGCTTGCGCTTCTTCGGTAAAGTGTGTGGCACCATCGACTTCAACGGCCAGTTTTACCTCTGGACAGTAGAAGTCCAGTACGAATTGATCGATGCTGTACTGGCGTCTGAATTTGAAGCCGCCGATTTGTTTGCCCCGAAGATGCTGCCACAGAATTCGTTCCGCATCGGTGGCATTTTTTCGCAGCGTCCGGCGTTTGTGTTTTTCAGAGCTTTTGTTGTAATGTTGGGTCATTGTTCTTTAACCCCCCTTAGTCCCCTCTTGTCAACGGGGAAAATTGGAAGTTGGGCTCCCCCTTGCTAGGGGTGAACCTCTTGTTTTCCTCATCACGGCAAAAACCGGTTCCCCCTCCTTCACAAGGAGGGGGTTAGGGGGAGGTTGCCCTCCTCAACGTGAAGCATGAGGTCAGGGAGAGGTCCTCACTGTCTCCCCCTCAATAAATGACTCCGAGATAATTATTTGCGGCAGATTTTTCTCATCTACAAAGGATCGTGCCGCTTCGATTGATGCATCCCATTCTTGTTGTTCCAATAGCGGATAAGGCTTAAGAATGCGCATCAGTTTTTGGTGCAAGATTGGGCGCTCAATGCGCTGCTCTTTGGCTTGTTTCAAGAGCTTATTAATTTCCCGTGGCAATTTCTGAAATCGGCCGATCTTGATGGCGTGCTTTGCGCTTGCCATGGTTTCCTTTTCCAGCCCATTTGGGAATTCCTGTTTCATCATGTCGTTGAGGAAAGCGATGGCACGCTGATCGTTGGGTCCAAGTTTAATGGCTGCACGCAGGCCGAGGGCTTGCAATTGCGTTTGAGTCTTGAATGAATTAACTGCAGCATTAATCTGATCATGATGCAATTTGTGTAAAGGGGCAGGGCGCTCGGACACATCCGCTTTGAAGATTTTCACAGCCTCTATGAAGGTCAGTTCGTCAAAGCGCAGGTCATCATATAAGTAGTAAAAACAGTCACGCTTGTTGTCTTTGATATAAGCGATTGTGTGATGCTTGCGCGTCTTATCTTTGCGCCCGCTTCGGGCCCGACGCGGCACGTGATCGCGGATATTCTTAAACCATTCTGGCTCGGTTTCTCGGAAATGACGCAAGAACATCAGGTATTCCAGTCTTTCATCCTTTTCTTCTTCCGGAATTTTTTCGAATAGCCCAAAAGTGCCGTACTCCTCATCCGTGCTGTAAATTTGGCTGTCTTCTCCGAGCGCAGAATGGAAGGATTGCAGCTTCATGAATGCTTTCTTATTGAGCTCGATCTCATTATCGGTCTCGACCGTTGGAAAGAAATTGTAGATGTAAATCGTGTCGGCCTGAGTACCGATGCGATTGACCAGTAGGAACTTCATAATCTTGGCAAGTTGCTCTGAAATGAGATCTGCCTGTTTGTAATGCTGCTTGAGATCGGCTTTGAGGAACTTCAGGGCCTGATAGCGATAGTACCCAAGGCCGTTTTGGGTATCTTTCAGTGTTGAGACCGTTTCGTCGTAAAGCTGGTTTAGATTTTCATCGAGCTGGTAGAGAACCTGGCGCGGTGGTGCAATGGCCGGAAAGGTCAGATTCTGGCTCCGGATGTCTTCGCCGTATTCAGGCGTCTGTATTATATCGGTTCGGGTTCGTCGAACAATGATCGGCTCGAGAATTTTGTTGCGAATTTCATCATAGATTTTTTTGACTTCGAGGATGATTTTGGCTTTGTCTTTCTCCTTTTTTAGTTTGCGATACTTGTCGATAAGTGGCCGGAAAAAGTGCTGTAGGTTCCCGACTTCCAATGTGGAACGTTTGGCGTCCTGAAAGAGATAAAGCTGATTTCGGATATCGTCTGGTCTGTTATTGAGTGGCGTTGCGGTAACCAGGATTACTTTTTTGATTTTGGAGCCATCTATACCAGGCCGCCTACGCGGTGTTTTGCAAAGCTTTTGTAGTTGATGAAACATAGCGGACTCATCACTGCGGAATTTGTGGGCTTCGTCAACGATCACGAGGTCGTAGTCTTCGGGGTGACGAATCTTGTGCAGACTGCCGTTGGTGATAAAGTCCACATTCGGCACTTCAAAATCACGAACGGTTTTGCACCAGATCCGTTCAAGCGCAGGGGGATGAACAACCAGGATTTTAGTGCGGTACCCGTTCGAAAAATAAAATTTCTTGGCAATGATGACCGCGACAATGGTTTTTCCAAGACCTACAACATCTGCAAGGATAAAGCCGTTGTGCTGCATGAGTTTGTTGTAGCCGTCGTTGACCGCATCGATCTGGTAAGCCAGCTTTCTGTAACCGGGCGGCAGATCAGTGATAGATTCCGGATCGTACTCGATACTTTTGCCGAAATATTCTATGAGTAACTTTATGAAAATCTCAAACGGAGTGAATTCATCGTTTAGATAGGTTTCTCTTCTGACCTTCTGTATCTCCTCAGGCAAAATCTCAACCGATTCTTCCCAGAGTTTGTTAAATGTATCAGTGGCGAACTTGATGTCGTCATAATCTCTGAGCTCGACATTGAATTCGAAATTCTTTTCAATCCCGGCCTCCGTGAGGTTGCTAGACCCCGTGATGACCGCACCATATCCGGCATGTTCGTGTTCCACCTTTTGTCGAAAAATGTAGATTTTGGCATGAATGTTTTTTTGAGGATGCGCTCGAATTTCCATTTTCCCTGAAGCGACATCTTCGATAAACTGAATGATCCCCTCTTCGACTTCCTTATCGTAATCCGAATGCTGAATATCTTGCCTAATCGCTTGCTTAACCTTATCTATGGTGATTTCAGAACTGAGGTTGAATTCCAATCCTTTTCCAGCAGCGTCACGAATAAGCTTGTCGACATTGATGCCGACGAGAATTCGAATCCAGGCGACGTTTTCAAGATACTTTCTGATTCTAAAATATCCAGAAGAGCGGAAGTATCCGACAAGGGCGTCGAAATAATAAACATCCGTGAACTGAAACACGCCGGCGAGTTTCTTCAGTAGTGTGTTATCTGCGTTGTTTGTAAAGAATTTTGTTGGCATATAGACTCAAAGGTCGGTTTCATCTTAAAGGATCTTTGTGATTTCACTTCGAAGCGAGTTGGCGTGTCAAAGCACAATCAAGATATCCCATAATAACCATTTCTAACATTTCGAATGATGACCCGCTGCGCGATTGCAGCCCACCGTTTATTCGGTTCGTATCAAGTACTATTCGAATTGATCCTAATTTAAAAAACTATGCCTAATAATGCAAACTGATTTACTGTTTGACCCAGTACGTCATTTCAGCATTGTTTTGCATAGGTTGCAAAAAATCTGCTCAACCGGCCTGATCCAAACGTCCTATTTTGATTGACTTTTAATTGATTTTTTGTAAATTGGTTTAACGACCCTGGCGCTGGTAGGCCAGGTTTGTGAATCACTGGCGATTCAACTTTTTGCATTTCACTGATGCAAGCGGTACTTTGTCAGTACGTCGCTTTGAAAACGCACAAAGTAGCACAAACTTAAGTTACATATTCCCATGTCCTCACAAATCCACTTCTTACTCAACGATTGCGAAATCTGCATGTCCGCGCACCCGGGCACTTTGGTTCTGGATTTTTTGCGCAAAAAAGAAAAGCTCATGGGCACCAAAGAAGGGTGTAAGGAAGGCGATTGTGGCGCCTGTACCGTGCTCGTTGGCGAGCTGACCCAGGGCAAAATGCACTACAAACCCGTGACTTCTTGTCTGATGCCGCTGGGCGAACTGCATGGCAAACATCTGGTGACCGTTGAGGGCCTGAACCTGACGCGGCTGACGCCAGTGCAGCAGGCCATCGTGGACCTGGGCGCCACCCAATGCGGCTTCTGCACCCCGGGCATCGTGGTTTCAATGACCGGACTCCTGATGCAGGAAGGCGCCCACATTGACGAGGCGGGCATCAAGAAGGCGCTGAGCGGCCACCTGTGCCGGTGCACGGGTTATCGTTCGCTGAAACAAACTCAGGAGGATATCAGGGAAACGATTGGCCAACACACCGGAATCGAAGCCCTAATTGAACACCAATGGTTGCCTGATTACTTCCGCAAGATTCCTGCGTGCCTGCGCAAAATTGCCGGGCCAGGCGCAGCAAACGGCAAGACGATGCCGGATTTTTTCATCGCGGGTGGTACCGACCTCTACGTGCAAAAGGGCGAACTTCTGCCTGAGTCGCGGGTTCAGGTGCTGAATCTCCTCCCAGAAATGAAGGGAGTCGCGGCGAAAAATGGCGGTCTGCGTGTGGGAGCCTTGACCACGTTTGAAGAGTTTGCGGAGCATCCAGCCGTGGTCCAGATAATCCCCAATATCCAAGAATATATGCACCTGATCGCTTCCTGGCAGATTCGCAATCGCGCCACGCTGGGCGGCAACATCATCAACGCCTCCCCCATCGGCGACCTGACCATCCTCCTCCTGGCGCTGGAATCTCAATTGGTGTTGCAAGAAGGGAAGGAGCGTCGCACGGTACCCTTGACAGCCTTCTACCGGGGTTACAAGCAACTGGAAAAAAGGCCAGAGGAAATCCTGACCGAGATCTTAATCCCGAAGCCGCAGCCCAATATCAGGATTCATTTTGAAAAAGTGTCCAAGCGCAAATGCCTGGACATCGCTTCGGTAAACAGCGCGATTAGAGTGCGTTGTGAGGCGGAGATTATTCGTGAAGTGGGCCTGGCCGTCGGGGGTGTTGCTCCGGTGCCACTATTCTTAAAAAGGACTTGTCAATTTTTGCTCGGAAAACCGGTTTCAAAAACCACCATTCAGGCTGCCTTTGCGGTGGCACAACGGGAAATTGCTCCGATCAACGATATTCGTGGCAGCGCGGCGTATAAGCGTTTGTTGACGCGCCAATTGCTGATCGGCCATTTTGCCAGGCTATTCCCTGAACTGGTAAAGGTGAGGGAGTTCTATGAAACACATTGATGCAGCCGCTCATGTGCGGGGCGAGTCTGAATATGTAGACGACACGCCCCAACCTGTGGGGATGTTATTTGCGGCGGTATTTTCTTCGCCGGTGGCGCACGGCAAAATCCGCGCGCTGCACACGCAGGAAGCCCACGCCCTCAAAGGCGTAGCCGCTGTGTTGACGGCCGTGGACATTCCTGGCAGCAACCAGATCGGTCCTATCATTCAAGATGAACAACTACTGGCCAGCGACGAGGTCCATTTTGTGGGACAGCCGGTCGCCGTGGTGGTGGCGGAAACCCCGGAAATTGCCCAAAAGGGTGCCCGAACCATTACGGCCGACATCGAAGAGCTTCCTGCGATCACGGACCCACGCCAGGCGTACCAGCAAGGCGAAATCATCGGCACACCGCGCACCTTCGTCCTGGGCGACGTGGACAGCGCCTGGGCGAGCTGTGATCTCGTATTAGAAGGTAGCTGCGACATCGGGGGCCAGGAGCATGTCTACTTAGAAACCCAACGCGCCCGCGTCGTTCCTTTGGAGGGCGGCGTCCTCCGGGTGCATTCTTCTACCCAGAGTCCCTATGCCACCCAACGCGGCGTGGCGAAAATCTTAGGCGTGCCATTCCATCGCGTGGAAGTGGACGTCAAACGGTTGGGCGGCGGTTTTGGCGGCAAAGAGGATCAGGCTACGCCCTGGGCCTGCATGGCGGCGCTGGCGGCCTGGCACACCAACAAGCCCGTGGAGTTGGTGCTCAACCGGGCGGACGATCTCAAGATGACCGGCAAGCGCCACCCGTACAAGTCCGACTTCAAAATTGGCGTCACCAAAGAAGGGCAAATTTTGGCGTATGAGGCCAGGCATTTTCAAAACTCCGGAGCCGCGGCGGATTTGTCCACCGCCATTTTAGAACGAACGCTCTTTCACAGCACCAACAGCTATTTCGTGCCCAACGTACGCGTGTTTGCCGTCTGTTGCCGTACCAATCTGCCGCCCAACACGGCCTTTCGCGGATTCGGCGGTCCGCAGGGCATGTTTGTCATAGAAAGCGCCATCGCCAAAGTTTCAGAAGCATTGAACCTGCCGCGGGAAGAGATTCAACGCAAGAACTTGCTCCAAGAAAACGACCTTTTCCCGTACGGTCAACGGGTGCGGGACGGGCGGGCGCAACGCACCTGGGAAGAGGCCGCAAACACCTTCGGTCTGAGCGAAATTCGTCAAAAAGTGACCCGGTTTAACGAAGCCCATTTTGAGGTGAAAAAAGGCTTCGCCGTCATGCCCATTTGTTTCGGCATCTCGTTTACTTCCACGTTCATGAACCAGGCCAGTGCGCTGGTGCACGTTTACACCGATGGCAGTGTCAGTGTGAGCACCGGCGGTGTGGAAATGGGACAGGGGCTGAGCACCAACATCGTGAGCATCGCGGCCTCGGCTTTTGGCATTAAACCCGAACGCATCAAGCTTGAAAGCACCAATACCACCCGGGTGGCCAATATGTCGCCCAGTGCTGCCAGCGCCACAACCTTGCTAAACGGCAACGCCACCTTGTTGGCGGTAGGCCAGATCCTGGAGCGTTTGAAAAAGCTGGCAGCAAAAGAACTCAGTCTTGCCAATCCGGCCAAAATTGCGGTCGTGGATGAGAGGGTGCTTTACGACGGTCACGACACCGCCTGGACCTGGCAGCAATTGGTGCAGACCGCGTATTTGTCCAGGGTGGGTCTTTCTGCGCACGCGTTTTTCGCGACGCCGGAAATCCATTTCGACAAAGCAAAGGAAAAAGGTCGGCCGTTTGGCTATCATGTCTACGGCACGGCCATCATCGAGGTGACTCTGGATTGTCTGCGTGGCACATACGATATCGACGCCGTCAAAATCGTACACGATCTCGGAAAACCCATCAACGAGCTGGTGGACCTGGGCCAAATCGAGGGCGGTCTGGCCCAGGGGTTGGGCTGGATGACCCTGGAAGACCTGCGCTACGATGAAAAGGGACGACTGCTTTCCGGGGCGCTGTCTACTTACAAAGTGCCGGAGACCTATTTTATGCCGGACGACATTCAGGTAAAACTGCTGGAAGACGCCGACAACCCGCTGGGGCCGTTCGGGTCCAAAGCAGTGGGCGAACCGCCGCTCATGTACGGCATCGGAGTGTTCTTCGCCATTCGCCAGGCCATGCACGCGTTTCGACCGCAGGCCCAATTTGCGTTTCATTCACCGCTCACCCCGGAAAGAGTACTGATGCAACTACATGCGGAGATCGTCGAGGACTTGACCAATGGCAAGTACAGCCAGGCGAAAACAAGAAGCAAGAAAAAGCTGCGTACCCTGAGGAAATCGGAAAAGGTTTGAACGCCGGAACCTTGTCAGGGTTCCAAACCCTGACAAGGTTGAGCAACTGGGTTGAGCAACGCAACAGGTTCGAAACTTTCTGCCAAATCCGTAAGAGACTTAAACCCAATGCACCCTATCAAATGCAAGTACTGATAGTAAATCAAGAGCAAGTCCGACAGTGGCTTCCCATGCACGAGTGCATCGAGGTCATGGCGGAGGTGCTGGAGATGCTGGCGCGCGGCCAGGCCACGAACCCGCTTCGGCAAATGCTGTGGCTGCCGGACCAAACGGGCCTGCTGGGAATGATGCCGGCGTATCTGGACGATGCTGAAGTGATGGGTTTGAAAGCCATCAGTGTTTTTCCCGGAAATCAAGAAACCGAATATGACTCGCACCAGGGGGCGGTGCTGCTTTTTGAAGCCCGGCATGGCCGCCTTCTGGCCATTCTGGAGGCCAGCGAAATCACTGCCATCCGTACGGCAGCAGTCAGCGGCGTGGCCACGCGATTGCTGGCCCGAGAGGAAGCCGACGATCTGACCATTCTCGGTTCTGGCGTGCAGGCTGCAACACACCTGGAGGCCATGCGGTGTGTCCGCAAAATCCATCGAATAAGAGTTTGGAGCCGCAATTTTGCGCACGCGCAACAGTTTGCCGTGCGGGAATCAGCCCGCTTGCACATTGAAGTGGAACCGATGAAGACCGCAGAAGAAGCGGTGGCCGACGCAACGATTATTTGCACGACGACCTCGGCTTCCGACCCGATTCTGAAGGGGGATTGGCTCACCCCGGGCACCCACCTCAACGCGGTTGGTGCCTGTGTTCCCTTCATGCGAGAGCTGGATACGGCGGCGGTGGCCAGGTCGCGGCTGTTTGTAGACCGGCGTGAATCTGCCTTGAAGGAGGCCGGGGATTTCCTCATCCCCCAAAAAGAAGGCGTCCTGGATACCGATCACATTCAAGGTGAAATTGGCCAAGTCTTACACCATCAGGTTAAAGGCCGTGAAACCGCAGAAGATATTACGCTATTCAAATCGTTGGGCCTTGCGGTCCAAGATGTTGCCTCCGCGCACCATATCTACAAAAAGATGGTGGCAAAGAAGCAAGGAAAGTGGGTCGATTTTTGAAATTTTTTTCTTGGAGTCTACGGGGGTGCATTTTAACAGGAAAACGCCGGAGCAATTGAGGTAAAGAGTTGTGTTAATCAATCAATTTGCTTAATTTGATAAGTTTGCAACCATTATGGAATAGCCGGCTGATACCCACAAGTGGGGTTCATCTTGCAGAGCAAGAGATATGTCAACTTCTGAACGGAGATATTATGAGCAAAAAAAATAAGCGAGTCGAAGCAATTCCGAAGGAGTTTTCCAGTTACGAAGAAGCGGCTGATTTCTGGCACGATACAACGGACTATCTGGACTCGTTTCAAGACGTAAAAGTGCAGGCTCAGTTTCAAAAACGACATTATGAAGTTGAAGTAGACGAGGACTTGATGAAGGCACTTCGGAAACAGGCGCAAAAACTTGGGGTACCCATCAGCCAACTTACGAACGATTTGTTACGTCGACAAATCTCAACTGCATCATAATTCGCAATATATCTACCATTAATAATTCCCAGCAAGCGAGGGCATCATCCTTCACCCCGACTTGACGCCGGTATTTTCTTAACCTTGTTGTTTGCACATGAATCTCTTGATCCACAACATCCTCACCGTTACCAACGATGACCGCCACCGGATCTTGTCGGGTCATGCCGTGGCCGTGGAACAGGCCCGCATCAAGGAACTGGGAGAGGAACCGGAGCTTAAGAAGAAATACGGTCACTTCCAGCAAATCGATGGCGGCGGCCGCTTGCTCATGCCGGGCCTGATCAACGCCCACATGCACTTTTACAGCACCTTTGCCCGTGGACTGGTGTTGCGCCGTCAGCCGAAGAATTTTGCCGAGATTCTGTCCGGGCTGTGGTGGAGGCTGGACACTGCTCTCGACGCGGAAGCGGTCTATTACAGCGCTCTGGTGCCGGCCATTGCGGCGGTCAAGCAAGGCGTTACCGCGGTCATCGACCACCACGCCAGTGCCAACGCGGTAGCTAACAGTCTGGATCGCATTGAAGCGGCTCTCGAGCTCATTGGTCTGCGCGGAGTGCTGTGTTACGAAGTCTCGGATCGCGACGGCCCGGAAATTCGCCGGCACGGTCTGGAGGAAAACGCCCGCTATATCGAAAAATGTCAAAAGGCCAAAGAGGCTAACCCGGACCACCTATTTGACGGCATGGTGGGACTGCACGCCTCTTTTACCTTAGATGACGAAAGCCTGACACAGGCTGCACAAATGAGCCATTCTTTGAAGCGGGGCTGCCACATTCACTTGTTGGAGGACGGCGTGGACCGGGTCAAGACGAAGGAGGAATACGGTCGGGAGGTGGTCGACCGTCTGCTTGCGTTCGGCATTTTGGGCGAAAAATCCATTGCCGCCCACGCCATTCATGTCACAGCGGAGGAAATCGACTTGCTGGCGCAGAGCGATACCATGGTGGTGCACAATCCCTGTTCCAACATGAACAACGCCGTGGGGCGGACAGACATCTTCACGCTGCTGGAAAAAGGCCTCCTGGTAGGCCTGGGCACTGACGGTATGTCCCCGGACCTCAAGCCCGATATTCGCGCAGGCTATTTGTTGCACAAGCACCATTTGCAAAATCCCAACCTCGGTTGGAACGAATTTCAACAAATGGTCTTAAACAACAATGCGGCGATTTTTCACCGCGTTTCGGGACAAAAGGTCGGGAAGATCGCACAAGGCTACCTTGCGGACTTGATCTTAGTCGACTATTTCCCGCCTACGCCGTTGACGGCGGAAAACTTCTGGGGGCACTTCCTGTTCGGCATTGCCGACGCCGTGGTCGACACGACGATTGTCAATGGCCAGATTGTGATGCGGGGCAAGCTATTAACGAATATTGACGAAGGAGAAATTGCTGCACAATCGCGGGCGTGCGCAGAACGGGTGTGGCAACGATTTTTGTCGATGAGATGATTCTTGGGTTCGATCGCTATTAATTCTACATTCATCCAACAGAGACAAAGTGAAGATGTTGTTTTTGCGACAAAACCTTTGTACCTTGATCACACTTGAGGCGAAGTTAACCCTGAAATATGGATTAGTAGTTTTACTCAAGGATATTCTTGAAAAAAATTTAAAAAAGGCGGCATGAAATATGAAGCTCAAAGTCATTGTGCACAAGACCGAAGAGGGCGGCTACTGGGCGGAAATACCGGCTATTCCGGGTTGTGCAACGCAGGGTGAAACTTTCGAGCAACTTATGAGCAATATCTATGAAGCTGTTGAGGCATGCTTATCTGTTGATGTTCAAGACGTCGAAATTAGCGACAAAGACGAAGTCCTGGAGATTACGGTGTGAAAAGTATTTCAGGTAAGCAGTTCTCCCCGCTCAACACAGGATTTCCACATGGCTGAGCTTTATGGCATAAAACTGGGTCTACATCTGGAAAGCATTCTGGCTGAATTTCAGGCCCACCAGACGATTTACGGCTACCCAAAACGGAAGATCTATTTCGGCTTTCCGGGAGTGGATTTTTCTGTGGATTTCCACGACCGCAAGGCGGCCACGCTGCTGGGGCCGGCTTCCGGGCCGCACAGTCAGATGGTGCAGAATATCGTGCTCTCCTTCCTGGGCGGCGGCCGCATCATGGAACTCAAGACCGTGCAAATCCTCGACCGGTTGCAGATCCCACGTCCCTGTATCGATGTCCGCAACGTGGGTTACAACGTGGAGTGGTCGCAAGAGATGCGCCTGGAGGATTCCTTTGACGAGTACGTCACCGCCTGGGTACTGCTGAAAATCATCGAAGAAATGGAGATCTTGGGCGTCCCCAAGGGCGAGCCCTTTTACGATACCATCTTCGACATTTCTGTTGGCTACGATTTGAAGGGCATTGCCTCGCCGCGCATGCACAAGTGGCTGACCGAATTCAAAAATGCCGAACAGGCCATTGCCCGCATTCTGGACTCGCTTCCTCGCAGCTTTGCCCGCTTTAAGAGTCTGGACGTCGACCCGAAGATTTCCAATTCCGTGACCCTGTCTACTTTCCACGGCTGCCCTGGTGACGAAATCGAAGCCATCGTGGAGCACCTGATCCGCGAGCACGGCTTTCACGTTATCGTCAAAATGAATCCCACGATCCTGGGTTATGATTTTGTGGAACAGACGCTGCACCGCGATTTGGGTTACCAGGACATCGAGCTCGACCCTGAGGCCTTTGACCACGACGTTTCTTTTGACGAGGCGGTGGCCATGATGAAGCGGCTGGAAAAGTTTGCTGCGACGTATCACCGCAAGGTCGGTGCCAAATTTACCAATACCCTGGTGGTGAAGAACAATCAGAAGATTTTTACCGACGCAGTCATGTATCTCTCCGGCGCGCCCCTGCATGTGCTGGCTATGAACGCCATGCATCGCTTCCGAACGGCCATGGGGGAGAGCTTTCACATTTCATTTTCAGCCGGCATCACCAAGCACAACTTTGTGGAGGCCGTACTGTGCAACATGAAGCCCATCACCACCTGCACTGACCTGTTGAAGACAGGCGGCTACACCCGCCTGTTCGATTATCTCACCAATCTAAAGCAGGCCATGGAGGAGGCGCACTGCCAAACGATTGAGGAATTTATTCTGTCGCAATCGGGAGAAGCGTCTGCTGGCAACACAGCCCGGGCGGGTGCGGCGAATGCCGAAAGAATCGTGTCCCAACTCATCCACAATCCTCGCTATCACGCGAAGATGAATCAAAAGGCGCCGCCGAAAATCGACAGCCACCTGACTTTGTTCGATTGCATTACCTGCAACAAGTGCCTGCCGGTGTGCCCAAACGCAGCCAACTTTTCCATTCCCACCGGCGTCGTGCGCCTTGCTTCTACGCACTACCGACTAATTGACGGTGTGTTCGAAGAACTTCGAGGGGAGGATTTCGTGCTCAACAAGGCCAACCAAATTGCCAACCTGGCGGACTTTTGCAACGAATGCGGCGACTGCGACACCTACTGTCCGGAGTACGGTGGACCGTTCATCGAAAAGCCGCGCTTCTTTTTTTCGGAAGTCAGCTACAAGAAGCACGGTGAATACGATGGCTTTTATTTCCCGACGCCTTACTCTCTGAAAGGGCGTCTGCAAGAGCAAGAATTTCTTTTGTTGTATGATAAAGACGAAAATGAATACATTTGGCAAAATTCAGAGGTAGAAATCCGACTGACCGCACAAGATGAATTTCTGTCGGGGAGAGTCTTGGGTGGCACCACAGCACCGACGCTCATCGACATGACGCCGTTTTATATCATGCGCGCGCTGTTTGACGGTATTTTGAACGCGCCCAGCACCTATACTTCTGTGATGCTGCGCGGAGGGGTTTTCGAGGGGAATGGCCCAGCCAAGGATAAATCCCGGGCTATAATATGAGATCAGGTTGGAAAATGCAATATTATGGAAACCCTTGAAGAACGCATCAAAAGAATCGTACAAGAGCACGTTGCCATTGTGCCGTACAATCCTGCCTGGCCACAGATGTTCGAACAGGAAAAGAACCATCTTCTAAACTGTCTACCCCCTGAGCTGATTGGCCGCATCGAACACTTTGGCAGCACCGCAATACCAAACTTGTCTGCCAAACCCATCGTAGACATGTTGGTGGAAGTCACATCTTTAGAAGAAACAAAAAGGAGCATTGTCCCGGTTTTGGAAGCTCAGGGGTATGAGTATTTTTGGAGGCCCACTTCAGGCGATGACATACCCCCGTTCTATGCCTGGTTCATCAAACGGAATCTAAAGGGTGAACGCACGCATCATCTTCACATGGTGGAAAACGATTTCGAACACTGGGACCGGCTGTTCTTCCGGGATTATTTAATTGAATTCCCGCTTGTTGCACGAGAATATCAAGCCTTAAAACTAAGATTAGCTCGTGATTACCCCAACGACAGAGTTGCCTACACAAACGGGAAAACCGACTTCATTGTTAGGGTGACTCAGATGGCAAAAGAATACTACAAACCAGCCTGACTATATTCAATTTGCTATCTTTGCTGTTCAAGATATCCAGCGGTCATGGAATCAATTCAAGAGGGGTGGATGCGTTCATTCTAAAAATGGTTGAGTTCTGTTCAAAGGGCCAAAATGTCTCGCAAGATTGACCGCTCCATCTTGTATAGTTGAAACATAAAATCGTCACTTCAGAAACACCAAAAAGCGAGTGAGACTTATGACCAAAAGCGACAGTGCAGACAAGAACTGCAAAAGCAACAGTAGTGCCATTGGCATAGGCATGTCATTGGGATCAGGCATGGGAGCTGCCGTGGGAGCAGGCATTGGTGCTGCCACGGGAGACATGGGCCTCTGGATTGCCATTGGGGTTCCTTTAGGAGTTGCCATGGGGCTGGCCGTTGGTGTTGCCTGTTTATCGCACAAGAACAGACAAGCAAGAAACAATCCCAACAAACAGGATTGAAGTGGCTGACGGCTGTTCTCATGAGAGAAGTAGCCGCGGCAAGATAACCAAATCACTCAGAATGTGGGCAGAGTTGTCCGCCGCGGCGGCTGTGGCGTTCACGTTTGACAGATGAACCAGAGCCATATTTTTGATTTGACATTGATCGCTAAAAATATTAAAATCTGATTGTTTGCGGAAGCCATCTCACCGGTTTCCGAACGGTCTGTCATCTCGGCCCGTATGCTACGAGAGACAAAGCGGTGACCCTCGTGGCCCATTTGAGATACTAAAGGAGCAGCGCATGCGCTTTACGCTCAACGGACAAATTAGAACCTTCAACGGCGACCCCAAACTCCCCTTGCTCACTTACCTGCGTGAGCACGAAGGGATCATTTCGCCTAAAGATGGCTGTGCGCCGCAGGCGGCCTGTGGTTGCTGCGTGGTCGAGCTCAACAAGCAGGCCGTCTTGTCGTGCGTCATCCCCATGAAGAAAGTGGCTGACGGCACGGTGGTCACCACCGAAGGGATGACGCCGCGCCAGCAAGAGGTCTTTGCCACGGCCTTTTTGGAAAAGGGCGGGGTGCAGTGCGGCTTTTGTATCCCGGGCATCGTCATGCAGGCGAAAGTTTTGTTGCAGAAAAATGCAAATCCCAGCCGGGAGGAAGTGACCAGAGCGCTTACCCCGCATTTGTGTCGCTGCACCGGCTACAAAAAAATCGTCGATGCCATCCTTTATGCGGCCGAACTTTTTCGCGACGGAAGAGACCTTCCCGAGGTGGAACACAGCGGCAAGGTAGGCACTCGCCTGCCCAAATACGATTCCCACGATGTGGTCCTGGGGCAGCGTCCTTTTGTCTGCGACATGAAGTTCGAGAGCATGCACTACGCCGCTTTGAAATTCAGCGACCATCCGCGCGCCCGGGTGGTGTCCATCGACACGCGTGCTGCTGAGGGATTGGCCGGTGTCACCCGCGTTTTCCTGGCGGAAGACATTCCCGGCGACCGCAATGTGGGGCTCATTGTTCCGGACTGGCCAACCATGGTGAAAGTGGGTGAAGAAACCCGCTACGTCGGCGACGTGCTGGCGGGCGTGGTGGCCAGAACAGAAGCCATCGCCCGCCAGGCGGTCGACTTAATCCGTGTGGAATACGAGGTCTTAGCCCCCGTCACCGATCCCCACACAGCCATGAAAAACGATAGCCCCCGCGTTCACGAAAACGGGAATGTGTTGTCGACGACGTCGATCAAACGCGGCGACGTTGCAGCCGCACTCGCGAATTCTGACTACGTCGTGCACGGACGTTACCAAACCCAGACCGTCGAACACGGCTTTCTGGAACCGGAAAGCTGCATTGCACGACCGTGGTACGATGGCGTTGAGGTCTTCTCCCAGGGCCAGGGCGTGTACGAAGACCAGAGACAAATCGCTAAGATTTTGAACTTGCCGTTGGAGAAAGTGAAAGTCGTGCTGGTGCCCAACGGCGGGGCCTTCGGCGGCAAGGAAGATTTGTCCATTCAGGGGCACACCGCGCTGTTTTCGTTCCTGCTAAAAAGACCCGTGAAAACAACCTTGACCAGAGACGAATCCATGCGCATGCATCCCAAACGGCATCCGCTGTGGATGGATTACACCGTCGGCTGCTCTAAAGAAGGCAAGTTGACCGCTCTCAAAGCCGACATTGTGGGTGATACCGGTGCTTACGCTTCTGTGGGCATGAAGGTGCTGGAACGGGCCGCCGGCCATGCCACCGGCGCTTACCACGTGCCGGTTGTGGCCGTGGAAAGCCGGGCGGTTTACACCAACAACATTCCCAACGGGGCTATGCGCGGCTTCGGGGTTAACCAGGTGACTTTTGCCATGGAGAGCTGTATCGACGAACTGTGCGAAAAGGGCGGCTTTGACCGCTGGCAGTTCCGCTATGACAACGCCTTAAAGGAAGGCGACACCACCACTACGGGTCAGGTCATCAAGCGCGCAGCGGGCATTCGAGAATCGCTTTTGGCCCTGAAAGACATTTTTCAAAAGGCAAAATACGCTGGTATCGCCTGCGGCATTAAAAACACCGGCATCGGCAACGGCATGCCGGATGCAGGCAAGGCGAAGATCGTCATCGAAGCGCCTGACAAGATCGTCATTCAGCACGGTTGGACCGAGATGGGCCAGGGCGTGCACACCATGGCCGTGCAAATGCTTTGCGAGGCGTTGGGCGTGCCCCCCGACAGGGTCGAAGTGCGCGTGGAAACCACCGACGACACCTTTTGCGGCATGACCACGGCCTCGCGGGCAACTTCCCTGGTAGGGCACGCCATTCTCGATGCTAGCAAGAAATTGCAGGCAGATTTAAAAAACAGAAAGCTGAGCGAATTAGAAGGCCGGGAATATGTGGGTGAGTGGGTTTGCGATTGGACCACCAAACCGGGCCAGGAGGTGGAGGAGGTAATCACCCACTACTCTTACAGTTACGCCACGCAGGTGGTCGAATTAGATGAGGCGGGTAAGGTGAAGAAAGTCTACGCTGCTCACGACGCGGGCAGGATCATCAACCCCAACTTGTTCGAAGGGCAGATCGAAGGCTCCATCCACATGGGTCTGGGCTACGCCTTGAGCGAGGATTTTGTGCAGATCGACGGCCGGCCCAAAAGCACCCGCTTGCGCAAGTGCGGCATCCTGCGCGCCAGGGAGACGCCGGAAATGGAGGTGATCGGTGTGGAAGTTCCCGATCCCAACGGCCCTTTTGGGGCAAAGGGCGTGGGGGAGATCGGTCTGGTTCCAACGGCTGGCGCGGTGGCCAATGCCCTGTACCAATTTGACGGTGTGAGGCGGTACAAATTGCCCATGAAACTGAACGGTAAGGCGAAAAACGCAGATAGTGAATCGTGAGTCGGGCTTGGCACGCTTTGATTGCCTCAGCCCTTTTACAGATCAGGGCAATCGACTGCAACTGGAACTTTGTAAATGCCAACCGTATTGAGCATAAAGACTTTTTGTTGGAGAAATACAATGAGCTCCACAGAAACTAAGACACCAGTACAGGTAGAACCTGCGGCAATCAAAGCCTGGGCGGAAAAGCGTACCATCTTCATTGAGTTGACTGACGGGCGTATCATAGGCTTCCCTGCTAACCGTTTTAAAATATTAAAACAAGCAACAAACGAGCAGCTCAAGCAAGTGTCACTTCGTCTCAATGGCTTTGCATTGCGTTGGGAGGCTTTAGATGAAGACATTACCGTACCGGGGATTGTGGCCGGGAATTTTGAATTGCCGCCTGAAGAATAATCATCCGGTTGAGCGAACGACCTTAGCCCTATACAGATTTACGCGGGCATTTTCAAACCGCAAGGAATGCGCAAAAGTCGCCGTCAATCGTGAGAACAATCAAGACTGCAAGCGAAAGGTAACTTTGTAAATAAATGAATCATCTTCTTGGACTGAGATGTGTTTCCTGCGCAACCGAATATCAACCTCACGAACTCGATTATACTTGCCCAAAGTGTGGCCCGCTGCTTGGCACGCTTGACGTCCTCTACGACTACAAGATGGTTGCCAGAGACCTCACCCGGGATACCCTGAGTCGAGACCGCGAATTCACCCACTGGCGCTATTTGCCCCTCTTGCCCATCGACAATCCCGAGTTCGTTCAACCCCTGGCCGTGGGTTGGACGCCTATTTACCGAGCGAAAAAGTTGGAAGCGGAATGGAGCTTGAAGGCAATTTGGGTGAAAGACGACAGCCGCAATCCCACCGCTTCGTTTAAGGACCGGGCCAGCGCGGTTGGCGTGGTTAAAGCGCTGGAGAAGGGAGCGAAAACCGTGACCGCCGCTTCCACGGGCAACGCCGCTTCTTCCTGGTCGGCATTTACAGCGCTTGCCGGACTGGAAGCGTTTATTTTCGTGCCGCAAAATGCTCCAAAAGCCAAGCTCGCCCAACTGTTGCTCTACGGCGCCAAAGTGATTCAGGTGAAAGGAACGTACGACCAGGCATTTGACCTGTGCTGCCAGGCCGCGGAGAAGTGGGGCTGGTACAATCGCAGCACGGCCGTCAATCCCTATTTGGGCGAGGGCAAGAAGACCGGCGCCCTGGAGATTTGCGAGCAGTTGGACTGGGAAGTGCCAGACTATGTCTTCGTTTCAGTGGGGGACGGCTGCATTATTCAGGGCACCTGGAAAGGCTTTAAGGAGTTCTACGAAATCGGGCTCATCGATCGTTTACCCAAAATAATTGGCGTGCAGGCAGAAGGCAGCGCGCCGCTGGTCAAAGCCTGGCAGAAGGGGACGAATCGGTGCGAAGCGTTGGTGCCGCACACGGTGGCGGACAGCATCTCCGTCGGCGTGCCGCGCGACCAGGTCAAAGCTCTGCGCGCCGTGCGGGAATCGGATGGTCAATTTGTAGCCGTTTCGGACGCGGAGATTTTGTCGGCGGTTGCAACTTTGGCGCAAAAAGTTGGCGTGTTTGCCGAGCCTGCCGGGGCCACAGGCCTGGCAGGATTAAAGAAGCTGGTCCAGCAGGGAGTGTGCCATTCGCAGGACCGCGCGGTGGTCCTGGTCACCGGGCACGGCCTCAAGGATGTCGAAGGGGTGATGAAAGCGGTTAGCCAAAAGCCAATTTCGGCGGAAAATGCTTTGCAAGATGTGGAAGCAAAGCTGTCGCTGGAACAGAAGCCCTGACTTACCACTGCACCTGAAGGTGACCATTTTTCAAGTGGTTACCGTCTGAACCCCGTTGCTTTACTCGTTTCCGCAATCTCCGCGGAAGGGCGTGGCGATGCTGGAAGGTCTTGGTTCCATTCATTTGCGGCTTTGTCCTACCGGGATTTATCATTGGGCTTTTTGATTTCTGTAGTTTTGCAGTTCGAATGCAAATTTACATTGCATTTGAAAATTCTTTTTGTTTTTTTGCTACATGAAGCAAAGCGATTATATTCCTCGCACCCTTGAATCGGTGCTGAAGAAGGCTGCAAAGGAGTTTCCTGCGGTTCTTGTAACGGGCCCCAGGCAGTCTGGCAAAACCACGCTGTTGCTGAAAACGTTTGGGCGCACCCATCGCTTTGTCTCCCTCGATGAACCAGATGTACGAGCTCTGGCCCTTGCTGACCCGCGCCTGTTTTTGCAGCAGCATCCCCCGCCTGTGGTCTTCGATGAAATCCAATGTGCTCCGGAGCTTTTACACTACATCAAACGGGATATCGATGAACATCGGCGACATAAAGCGCGTTATTTGCTTTCAAGCTCTCAAAATTTGGCCTTAATGCAGAACATTACGGAAACGCTGGCCGGTCGATCAGCGGTTTTGACGCTTCTTTCCATGTCGCGTGTGGAAAGGCGTCACAGCGCGGAGATTGCTCCCTTCTGGCAGCGACTCGACGACTTGCTGGATGTACCAAAGCCCAATGGCGCGGTGGTGTCAGGCGAGGCGATTATGACGGAGATCATGCACAGCGGTTTTCCAGAGCTGGTTGTAGAACCTGAGCGGGATGCGCGCTTGTGGTTCGCGGCTTACTTGCAGACCTATTTGGAACGAGACGTTCGCAACATGCGCAATGTCGGCAGTTTAAACGATTTTCAACGTTTCCTGCAAGTGCTGGCAGCGCGTGTTGCTCAACAGATTAACATTTCAGTCCTGGCGCGGGACATTGGCACTGCCGGCAACACCATAAAAGCATGGCTTTCGGTCCTTGAAGCAACCTTCCAAATCGTTCTACTGAGACCGTATCATGCCAACATTGGGAAACGTCTGGTCAAGGCGCCAAAGCTGTATTTTCTCGATCCAGCTCTCCCGGCCTACCTTTGCGGTTTGAAGGATGCGGGCCACGCTCTTCTTGGCCCCATGGGCGGACCACTCTTTGAAAATGCCCTGTTTGCGGAAATCTACCGCGCTTTTGTGCACAAGGGAGAGCCGGCTCGTGTTTACTTTTGGCGCACCGCGGCTGGTCATGAAGTCGATTTTGTCCTGGATTTTGGCGCGCATCTCTTGCCCATCGAAGCCAGACTTAGCGCCACACCGACGCCGAACCTGGCCGTAAACCTAAGCGAGTTCGTCGAGCTTTTTGCCGATAAAGCGCCTGAGGCTGTTCTTGTTTGCCTGGCGGCAGAAGGACGAAGACTTTCTCGAAACGTAACGGCGGTTCCTTTTGCTGCGATATGAAGAATTGAAAATAACCAACAACATAACTCCGAAGGGATGGCAAGAAAATTAGGACGATCTTACTCTGGCAAAATCAATATCACCCCTTCGGGGTTAGGCGGGGGGTGTTACCGGTGGCTATAATCATTGCATCCCTTCGGGATTATAGATTGAGGCCGTCGCGTATGGAGAATCGAATTTTCTCTAAAATAGAATATCACCAATCAGGTGTAAAAACGAATGCAAATTACATTTTTGCCGGACTACCACACGGCCTTAATCAATGAAGCCGAACGGCTAAAACCAGGTGATGTGCAAAGCCCGCAGGGCTGACATGATTATAGAAACCAAACAAACCCAAACCCCGAAGGGGTGCTATGATTATAGCAAAAAAGAGCAACAAAACAATGAAACCCTGTAAGGGTGAAATAAAAATCATGTCGCAATGCTATCGAACAAAACCCATTTCACCCCTTCGGGGTTTGAAAACATTTTTGTGGCGACTGGGCTATAATCGTTTCATCCCATCGGGATTATAGCAATTTTTGTATGCAATCAATCCTATAATTCTGACATCCTTTGGGATTGAGAATCAGATGGGATGCGCAGCATTGACCCGAATACCGAACGGTTTTAATCAGCGAAGTCGTAACTGGTAAAATAAAGGTCATCGAAACAACAAGCCCGAAGGGCTGAAAGGATTATAGAAAATGAACTTTCAATTTAACCCCAAAGGGGTGAAAAAGGGAGGCGAATCTCATGGCTGGTACGTTTTCACAAATCTACATTCAAGCCGTATTTGCCGTTAAAGGCCGGGCCAACCTCCTGCAAAAACCCTGGCGCGTTGAGGTGTTCAAATACATGGCCGGCATCATCAAAAACAAGGACCAAAAACCGATCATAATCAATGGCGTCGCGGACCACGTGCATCTTTTTATTGGCCTAAAACCTTCAAAGGCTGTCTCCGACTTGATTCGTGATGTGAAAAACAACACCAGCAATTTCATCAATGACCAAAACTGGGTTAAGGGTCGGTTTTCATGGCAGGAAGGATATGGCGCCTTTTCTTATGCACATTCCCAGATCGAAACCGTTTACGACTATATTCTCCATCAGGAAGAACACCACCGGAAACGAACATTTCGGGAAGAATACCTGGAATTTCTGGAAAAATTCGAGGTTCCGTACGAAGAGCGGTTCTTGTTTGAATGGCTTGAATAATATCTCACCCCTTCGGGGTTGATCTCTTTTTGAATATCAAGATCTATAATCATATCATC
>JBHHYI010000027.1:0-34827 GCA_046757525.1 bacterium
AAGTTGATCAAGCATGACGCAAAAGCAAGAAACAGCCGCGGGCATCAAACAATATCTCGCTAATCTCAAACAACTCCCTCAGAATCTCCGGCGTTCGATCGTGCGGCATGGCGTGGCTGAAACCAGTCGAGCGAGGGCACAGACGATTTTCAGCAACATCTTTCTGCATATTCATTCGGTGAAAGTCCACCGCTTCTCGCTGCGCTGGAACTACACCTTTGGGCTGGGCATCATGAGCGCCGGGTTGTTTTTCATCTTGACCGTCACCGGTTTTTTGCTGATGATTTACTACGAACCCAGCACTCAACACGCCTACAATTCCATGAAGGACATCATCTACATCGTGCCTTCGGGTAGACTGGTGCGCAATGTGCACCGCTGGGCCGCGCACCTGATGGTGATTTGTGTCTTCCTGCACATGGCGCGTGTGTTTTACACCGGCTCCTACAAACGTGGTCGCGAGTTTAACTGGCTGGTCGGGCTGGTGCTTCTGGTGCTGACCCTGGCGTTGAGTTTCACCGGTTATTTGCTGCCGTGGGATCAATTGGCTTACTGGGCAGTGACCATTGGCACCAACATTGCTTCCTCACCGCAAGAACTGACCGACGCCCTGGGCATTACTCAAAAAATCGATATCGGCTCGCTACAAAAACATTTGCTCATTGGCGCCGACCAGATCGGTAACAACGCCCTGGTGCGTTTCTATTTTCTGCACTGCATTTTCCTGCCGCTGCTGCTGGTCTTGTTTGTGGCCGTGCATGTTTGGCGCGTGCGCAAAGATGGCGGCCTCTCCCGTCCCGACGAAATCGATCCGACCTGGCTCGAGGGTCTGCCGAAAAATGATATGGCCGAAAAAACCTTTGCTTCCAAATCGGTCAAAACCTACAGTCTGGTGGCCCTGGTGAAGGGCAAGGGGCCCTCCCCTGACGGCGCCCCGGAAGACACAGTAGACGCCATGCCGCACGCCTTTGTGCGCGAGTTCACGGCCTTCATGCTCATTCTGGCGGTCACCGTGGTGTTGGCCTTCTTCTTCGACGCGCCTTTGAAAGAGCCCGCCAATCCGGCCGTGCCAGAGAATCCGGCCAAGGCCCCCTGGTATTTTTTGGGGCTCCAAGAACTGGTGAGCTATTCCGCTTTCATGGGCGGCATCGGCATTCCTACTATTGCGCTCATCGGACTCGGTCTAATCCCTTACCTCGACAGAGATCAGTCCGGCATTGGCAAATGGTTTGAGAACGAAACCGGACGTCAGGTCGCCATTTGGTCGGTGGTGTTTTCAACCGTCGCTTGCCTCGCCATGCTGGCGCTGACGGTCAACTTCGGCTGGCTACGCAACTGGTTTCCGGACATCCCGCAAATCGTGATTACCTTTGTCAACCCTGGGACCATTCTGGTGATCTTGTTCGCCCTCTGGTCCCTGTTGATCATCAAGAGGTTGGATTCGATACGAATCGGAGCGATTGCGCTGTTCACCTGCTTCTTTATTGCCTTTATTATCCTGACCTATTTTGCCACGGTGCATCGCGGACCCAACTGGGATTTTTATTGGTGGCCGTCGCTGTGGCCGACGCACTGAAATCTGAAGGAGCCAATGAAACAAATATGAAGCTTGTTTTATACATTTCGTCTGCGGTTCTTTTGCTTTTCACCGTCCTCTATTTTGTCGAAGAAAACATTTCGGCGGAGTGGCGGGCGTACCAGGCGCAGTATCTGCGTTTGCTGGCGCAAAAGCAAGGCAGCGACTCCCAGGGAAATGCAGATTTGCCCACCATCGAGTTGCGGCAGATCTATTTGCCTGAAATGAACCGCGTGGACCGCTGCGTCACCTGTCACGTGGCCATCGAAGACCCGCGCTTCGCTAATGAAGACAATCCCTTGAAAACGCATCCGGGCGATTACCTGGAACACCACGACCCGGAAAAGTTTGGCTGCACCATTTGCCACGATGGCCAGGGCCGTGCCATCGTTTGGGCCGATGTTTTGGCCACGGCAGATGGCAAATTCTGGGAAAAACCCATTTTGCAGCCGCCTTTTATTGAAGCCAATTGCTACCGCTGCCACAGCGACACGCTGGCACAAACGCCCAACTATAATCGTGGTAAACGTCTGTTTGAAACCAGTGGCTGTCTGGGGTGTCACCAGCGCGACGGCAAAGGGGGCTATCTTGCACCGGAATACCGGGGCCTGGGCGATGCCAGCTTCAATCTCAAGCACCCCACCGACAGTCTACGTACGGAACTCCTCGCCCAATTCAACAACAACCGCAACCTGGCGTATATTTACGAGTCCGTGCGCTACCCGACCGCGCAGCCGCCCAATTCGGTCATGCTCGACTACGGCTTTTCGCACGACGACGCCATCTCCATCGCGGTCTATTTGAAGAGTTTGACTTTGCCGGAACCCGGGGTAACACGCCTGCCAAAAGCGAAAGAGCTGCCGTTGACTCTGTTAGAAAAGGGTCAGAAGACCTTCCAGCTTTACTGCCGCGCCTGTCACGGGGAGAATGGCCAGGGCGGGGTCAAGAATCCCAATTACAACAAAGATGAAATTCCGGAATTGGACCTGATCGCCGAGCGCATGTTTCTTTTTGAAAAAGAAGATGCCGAAACGATCCTTCAAGCCATGGAGCAGTTTGGAGATCTGAATTTGGCCGACCCACCGCCCGACGTGCCCCGCTTCCCCGTGGTGCTGGCGCAGTACAATGCCATCAAGGATGTGATCCGAAACGGCAACCCGGCGGCCAAGCGCGACCCGGAAGGCCCGCCTCCTTTCAACATGCCATCCTGGAAAAAAAGCATCTCCGATGAAGAGATCAACGCTGTTATTGCCTACCTCATCAGCACCTATGACTTTGAGGAGGAGTGAGCAAGACTGCACAACGCATCAAGCTTGCCGTACCTTTTGAATGGTTCTGGCTTGCCTGTTCTGGCTGGACTGCGTCTGCGGTTCAAAATCTCGGTTCTTCTTTCTTAAAACATACCAACTCTTGGATAGGCAAGCACAGGGAGCAAAATTCCTTTAATCAGACAAGAAAATGCGAAAAAACCCTTGACATTTAGCCCTGTGTGATTATATTAGTCTTTAATACGGATAAAATTATCTGATTTTCCCACCAAGCCTTAAGACCAAAAGAGCGGTGCTATGAAAACAAACACGTTCTTCGCGTCAGATAATTACTTCAATATTGATTATTTGCAAATGCTTTAGCTTTTCAACAAGTTTGTCTTCTAACTTCTAAGCGTTCTTTCTTTATTCCAATCTCAGATCATAACCGACCTTACTGCAGAAGGATTATGAAAATGAAAAAAAAGTTACTATCTCTTGAAGCGCACACCTGTTGGATTTTAGTGTTATGCGTGTTTGGGTCATGGAGTTGCGGCAAATCTGAAAATGTGAAAGAGGGCGCTTTCCAAGCAGGTGCGATTCCGGCCGAACTGCGACCCACTAAGATTATCCCCAGTTCACCAAAGCTATTGGAGTTAGGCAGGCGAACTTTCGAGAAAAAGTGCGCCCCGTGCCATGGCCTAAAAGGGAATGGCGAGGGTGAAGCAGCCTATCTTTTGTATCCAAAACCGCGCGATTTCGTAAGGGCCAATTTTCGCATGGTGTCGACCTGGGAGAGAATTCCAACTGATGACGACCTCTATTTCGTAATCTCACGGGGTATCCCTGGTTCTGCCATGCCGTCGTGGGCGCACTTACCTGAGAAAACCCGTTGGGCTTTGGTGCACTACGTGAAGTCATTTGCTAAAAAACCGTTTCAGGCATCCACCGAAGAAAGTGAAGGCGGCAAAGGCGTGATAAAAGTCCCACCACAGCCGCCTTACAACGACGAGACCGAAGCCCGCGCCAAAAAGATGTTTGCACAAGCCTGTGCGCCTTGCCACGGCCCTACCGGAAAAGGAGACGGCGTTCAGAAACAATTTGATGATAAGGGCTATCCGACCCGGCCCAGAGATTTGACACAAGGCGTGTTCAAAGGCGGCGCAGACAATGAGCAGATTTACCGCAGAATTGTTGCTGGCATGCCAGGCTCCCCCATGCCCATGAGCGACTGGGCCTACGGCGATGATGCCTGGCACCTGACACATTTTGTGCTTTCCATGTCTAGCGAAGAACAAAGAGAGCGCGTGGAGATGAAGAAATTCAGAATCCTGGCGCGCCGGGTAGAACAAATTCCACAACATCCGGATGCCGGTGTCTGGAGAGACGCTCAGGGCATAAACCTTCACATGATGCCCCTTTGGTGGCGTGACGACCGCCCCGAGATTTTGAATGTGAAAGCCTTGCACGATGGTAAGCAATTGGCCATTCGCCTCGTGTGGTCGGATGAAACCAACGATCATACGGCCATTCGCGTGCAGGATTTCCGCGATGCTGCGGCTGTGGAATTTGCTTTAACCGATGATCCACCCTTCTTTGGCATGGGCCAGAGGGGGCAGCAGGTTAACATCTGGATGTGGAAATCGGAACGCCAGGCCGACATTGAGACGGCTTTCCAGGACATCGACAAGGTCTACCCAAACATTGGCATCGACTCCTATCCCAATCTCATGCGTTCGGCGCTCGAGCAACCCACGCGACACGCCCTGACTCTCAAGTCGGATCCTGATTTCATCACGGGCTGGGGCGCAGGCAACATTGTGTCCGATCCAATACGGAAAAGCGCTGCTGAAGATCTCTCAGCACAAGGGTTTGGCACGCTCAAAGCTCGTCCCATGGTTGACCAACAAGTGCAAGCCAAAGGGGTCTACGACCTGGGGGCCTATCGCGTGGTGCTCAGGCGTCCTTTTGAGGGCAACGGTAAGTTTAGTGTAGATCTCAGTCCTGGCCAGAGGGTGCCGGTAGCATTTGCAGTCTGGAACGGCAGTGCCGGCGACCGAGATGGCAAGAAGTCGGTCACGATTTGGCAGGAACTGGTGATTGTCCCATGAACCCCAATAGAAACTTAAGGACGGATCATTTTAAATTCAAATAGTGGAGAATCCCATGTCTGAAAAGAATCTGGAATCCTTTGGAGCGATGAACCGACGGCAGTTTTTGCGCTGGCTGGGGGCAGGAACGGGTACAACCCTTCTTGGCTTAAACCTGCCCTTGAAACTCTTGGCCGCTGCTGACCCGAATGAAAACCCGTTAGCCGGTTCGGTGAATCGTTCCTGGGAAAAGATTTATCGCGATCAGTACAAATACGATTCCTGGTTCGATTGGGTCTGTTCGCCAAACGATACCCACGCATGCCGCGTGCGGGCTTATGTCCGTAATGGCATCGTCACGCGCCTGGGCTCTACCTATAATTACCAAACCTACAAGGACCTGTATGGCAATCACGCAACCCGCAACTGGAATCCCCGCCAATGTGCCAAAGGATATACTTTTCATCGGGTGATCTACGGACCTTACCGCCTGAAGCATCCGATTGTGCGCAAAGGCTGGAAAGCGTGGGCCGAGGCGGGGTTTCCGGAGTTGACGCCTGAGCTGAAGGCCAGGTATAAGTTCGATAGCCGTGGAGACGATGAATTTGTGCAAATCTCCTGGCAGGACGCTTTTGACAACATCGCCAAAGCCCTGGAAACCATCGCCATCCGTTATAGCGGCAGCCATGGGAAGAAGCTTCTCCAATCTCAAGGTTATCAGCCGGAGATGATCGAAGCGACGCAAGGGGCAGGAACGCGTTGTATCAAGATGCGGGGTGGAATGGGATTGTTGGGTGTCATTGGCAAGTACGGCATGTACCGCCTCAACAATTCACTGGCCTTGCTGGATGCAAGAATTCGCGGGGTCAGCCAAGACAAAGCGCTGGGAGGGCGCAACTTCTCCAATTACACCTGGCACGGCGACCAGGCGCCGGGCCATCCCTGGGTTCACGGTCTGCAGACCTCCGACTGTGACTTCAATGATTTGCGTTTTTCTAAGCTCATCATCATGGACGGCAAAAATTTGGTGGAAAATAAACTGCCAGATTCCCACTGGTTTATCGAGTGCATGGAACGCGGCGCCAAAATCGTGGTGATCACTCCGGAATATGGGCCGCCTGCCACCAAAGCAGATTACTGGATTCCCATTCGACCTTCTACCGACGCAGCCCTCTGGTTGGGCATCACTAAGATCATCGTGGACAACAAATGGTACGACGAACCATTCCTCAAACGATTTACCGATTTTCCCCTCCTGGTTCGAAAAGATACTTTGAAACGTCTGCGAGCGCACGAGATTTTCCCGAACTATCAGAGCGATTTGTCCCCCGAGGGACCTTCCGTGAGGATTCAGGGATTCGCCAAAGATCAGCATGAAAAACTGGGCGATTATGTGGTCTGGGACCTCAAAGAAAAGAAAGCCAAAGCGGTCACACGCGACGACGTGGGCGAAGCCATGGAGAAAAAGGGCATCCATCCCGCGTTGGATGGTAGCTTCAAGATCAAGTTGGTCAACGGAAGAGAAGTTCAGGTCGCGACCTTGTGGTCGTTGTACCAGGTTCACTTAAAAGATTACGATCTCGACACCGTGTGTGAGATCACCCGCGCGCCAAAGAAACTGGTAGAGCAATTGGCCAAGGACATCGCCACGTTCAAACCAGTGGCTATTCATCAGGGCGAAGGCATCAACCACTGGTTCCATGCCACAGAGATGAACCGTGCGGCTTACTTGCCGGTTATTCTTACCGGCAACATTGGGAAACCAGGGGCAGGCTGTCAGACCTGGGCCGGCAATTACAAAGCGGGCCTCTTTCAGGGTTCTCCCTGGACTGGGCCTGGTTTTAAAGGTTGGGTTGCGGAAGACCCTTTTGCACCCAATCTGGATCCGGATGCGCATGGGAAAGAGATTAAAGTGCACGGACATGCGAAAGGGGAGGAACCAGCCTACTGGAATCACGGCGACAAAGCGTTGATTGTCAATACCCCCAAATATGGCAGGAAGAATTTCACCGGCGAAACCCACATGCCGACGCCGACCAAAGCGTTGCTGTTCAACAATGTGAACTTAATCAACAACGCTAAATGGGTCTACGAGATGATCAAGAACGTCAACCCGAATATTGAAATGATCGTCTCTTTTGATATTCAGATGACCGCTTCCATCGAATATTCCGATCTTGCTTTGCCGGCTAATTCCTGGTTGGAATTTGAGGACTTGGAGGTCACCGCCAGTTGTTCCAACCCGTTCTTGCAAATCTGGAAAGGTGGCATCCCGCCGGTCTTCGACAGCAAAGATGATTTAGCCATCATCGCAGGCATCGCTAAAAGCCTGGCCAAATTGACCGGCGACAAGCGCTTTACCGATTATTTCAAATTTGAGTATGAGGGTAAACGCGGAGTCTACATTCAACGGTTGCTGGACACCAGCACAACCACAGCCGGTTACAAGTTACAAGACATCATGGCAGGTAAACACGGGCCGTCAGGAGGCGCCTTAATGCTGTTCCGGACCTATCCCCGCATTCCGTTTTACGAGCAGATCAAAGACAGCCAGCCTTTTTATACGGATACCGGGCGCCTCCATGCTTATTCCGACATTCCGGAGGCCATCGAGTATGGCGAGAATTTCATTGTCCACCGTGAGGGACCCGAAGCCACGCCATACCTGCCAAATGTGATCGTCAGCACCAATCCATTCATTCGACCGGATGATTACGGCATTCCTCTTACTGCTCAACACTGGGATCATCGGACGATTCGTAATGTTAAGATGCCCTGGAGTAAGGTCAAAAACACCAAAAACTTTCTGTGGCAGAAGGGCTTCCAATTTTACTGCCTGACCCCGAAGACGCGCCATCGCGTGCACAGTGGCTGGTCCAACGTAGATTGGCACATGCTGTACGATTCCAACTTTGGAGACCCGTACCGGCTGGACAAGCGCGCGCCGTGCGTCGGCGAGCACCAACTGCACATCAATCCGCAGGCGGCGCGGGACCTGGGCATCAACGACGGCGATTACGTGTACGTGGATGCCAACCCTGCGGACCGGCCCTATATTGGTGCCAAGCCGAATGAATTCTTCTATCGCGTGTCCCGCTGTATGCTGCGGGTCAAATACAATCACGCGTACCCGTACAACATCGTGATGATGAAGCACGCGCCATTCATTGCTACCGAGAAAAGCGTCAAGGCCCATGAGACCCGTCCCGATGGCCGCGCGCTTTCAGCAAACACCGGCTACCAGGCCAATCTGCGCTACGGTTCGCAACAGTCCATCACCCGCAACTGGCACATGCCCATGCACCAGACCGACCATCTATTTCATAAATCAAAGGTTTATATGGGATTTTTGTTTGGCGGAGAGGCAGACAACCATGCTATCAATACCGTACCCAAGGAAACCCTGGTGCGCATTTCCAAAGCTGAAGATGGCGGCATGGGCGGCGTTGGTATTTGGCAGCCAGCGACCACGGGCTATACGCCGGACAATG
Organism: bacterium; assembly: GCA_046757525.1. GTDB lineage: Bacteria > Zhuqueibacterota > Zhuqueibacteria > Oceanimicrobiales > Oceanimicrobiaceae > JBHHYI01. Next base: position 8,405 of record JBHHYI010000027.1, read on the forward strand.
AAAGTGATTTCATGCAGGAGTATCTGGCCGGCAACTTAACGAAAGTTCAGGGCTAAGAAAGTCTTAACCTTACGACTTTTAACCAGGAAAAAACATGCCTTACGACAACCCGGATCCGACCGACCCCAACATGCTGATTGGTGTGGAATTGCCAGCGATGGCGGAAACTACCGAGGACATGGCTTATGTGTTTGCCGAGGAATTCGCCCGCCTGAAATTCTCCAGGAGGAAAATTATGCACATCTTTAAACGACCGTTTTATGCAGGCGCTCATCGAGCCTATGTTGAGTTAGGGGAGGAAACGATCGAAAGAATCGTCGACGAATGTCTGGCCATTTGGGGCCACGATAGAGTTTAACGGCAATTTGTTTTAAGCGGTTGTAATCCTTAATGAGAGGAGATTAACCATGCCTCAAGTTTATAATTGGCAGCTCGGTCGCGATATGCAATACCCACACGAAGCGGCCTTTCCCAAACGTCAGTTTGCCTTTGTTTTTAACATCAATCGCTGCATTGCCTGCCAGACTTGCACCATGGCGTGTAAATCGACCTGGACCTTCAGCAAGGGTCAGGAACAGATGTGGTGGGCCAATGTGGAAACCAAGCCTTACGGCGGCTATCCGCAGTTCTGGGATATGAGAATTCTCAGACTGTTAGAAGAGGCCAATCCCGGCAAGCAGGTCTGGTCGAAGAACAGTGGCAAGAACCGATTTGACGGCCAAACCATTTTTGAGGCAGCGAAAAGGAAGCTCACACCGGACAGCTCCAGGGTGTTGGGGTTCTTACCTGAAGACCACGAATGGAACTCGCCCAATATTTACGAAGACAATCCCAAAGGCAAAAAAGGCAAAAAATATCAGTATGACAAAGAGGGCGTGGAGCTGCCCGTGCACAAAACCTGGTTTTTCTATCTGGCCAGAATTTGCAACCACTGTACCTATCCGGCCTGTTTGGCCGCCTGTCCACGCAACGCCATCTACAAGCGGCCTGAGGACGGCATCGTTCTAATCGATCAGAAAGAATGCCGTGGCTACCGCAAGTGTGTGGAGGCCTGTCCGTACAAAAAAGCCATGTACCGCGGCAACACCCGGATAAGCGAGAAATGCATTGCCTGCTATCCCCGCGTCGAGGGCAGCGATCCCGAGTCTAACGGCAAGCCCATGGAGACCCGCTGCATGGCCTCCTGCATCGGTCAGATACGCTTGCAAGGTCTGGTGCAGATGACCAAAGAAGGCACCTGGGCTGAGGACCGCTACAACCCGATCTATTATCTGGTGCATGTGGCCAAGGTGGCCTTGCCGCTCTATCCGCAATTAGGAACCGCCCCAAATGGCTACTACATTCCGCCGCGCTGGGTGCCGCACAACTATTTGCGCCAGATGTTTGGCCCGGGGGTCGATGGAGCGATTGAACGGTACACGAATCCCGAGCGCGAACTCTTAGCCGTCCTGCAGTTGTATCGCCGATCGAATCTCATCATCTATAAGTACAAATTTGAAGAAGGCCCAAAAGTTTACGAAGGTACTTTGCGTGGAAAGAAAGTGACCGTTTATAACGACACCATAATTGCCTACGGCAAAGACAATGAAGAGCTTTTTCGCACAACCGTTGACGAGCCTATTTTCGAAAGACCGGAAAAGCACCCCAATTCGATCTAAAGGTTGACGTAATGAAAAACGGAAAGACCCAAATGAATGAATCAGATTTTGCCCTGTGTCGAAGTGGCTTTTACGAAGCGCTGGCATTAGGGTTTGCACCGCCCAACCAGGAAACATTCGATCGTATGCTAACTGAGCAGCAAAATCAGGCTTTGGCTGAGATAGCCGCCGTTTTGGATGAAAGAAGCTCACGGAGAATCGCAAAGAGTTTGTCACTTCGAGTGCGCGAGTTGTTGCAATGTGCAGATGTCCAGACGACCGAGGCTTTGGCGTGCTCTTATCGCTTCTTGTTCGGGCACATAGCGCACGCCAGGGTGCCGCCCTATGAAACCGAGTATGGTGAAGAAACCGTGTTTCAGCAACCGCACCAATTGGGAGACATCGCGGGATTTTGCCGTGCTTTTGGCCTGGTCTTGAATTCACACGGACATGAACGTGTGGATCACATAAGCTGTGAGTGCGAATTCCTTGCTTTTCTGACTCGAAAAGAAGCTTTTGCCCGGGAGCACAACGACACCGTGATGTTGCAAGAAACGCGCAAGGCTCAAAAGCTGTTTCTCAGAGACCACCTGGCACGCTTCACGCCTTCTTTTGCCAATCTGCTGGTCAAGGAGGATCCGGAAGGCTTTTACGGGGCATTGGGAAGCCTGAGTTACGAATTCATACTGCTGGAATGTTCCCGTTTTGGTGTAACAGCAGCACCGGAGCAGCTCCGGCTTCGTCCTACCTCCGTAATGGATGCTTGCCTCACTTGCGGCTCGGGCGAGGAGATTATTCGAGATTTGACTGCTGCGAATTCCGAACTGAAATAAGGAGTCATAGTGATGAGAACCGTTCTATTCACCGCGATTGTTGTCCTATTCCTGACCCTGGATTGGGCGGCGTTACACGATATTGTAAAAGGCGAGCCCAATTTGTTTGCCGAATATGGCATGCTCACAGTGAGCCTTGTCGTATTTGCCGCGCTAATTTTCAATAGTCTAAGAAAAAAATCAAGAAACTCAAACCCGGCTTGAACAGTAGCCAGCTCATGGTCTTGAAAACGTTCTCTGGCCCGGTAAAACGAGAGGCCCTGATGGAAGAAGCCCCTTACCGCATAGAATATCAGCCGCAGCTTGTAGAGGAAAGCGTTTTGCGGGCCATCGCTGGCCATTCGGATGAGCGTCTTTTCAGAAAAGAAAGAAATCGACTCTACGAGTTGGAGGACGCCGAAGCCCGGGAAGCAGCCTTTCATGATCTCCACACGCGTTGGTTCAAGCGTCTCGGTTTAGGCAGAACCTTCCAGCAAGCATTAGAGTACTGGCCGATCCTGCAAACTTCAACGCACAAATGTCTGTTGGTGCCAGCGCGTTCGAAGAAAGACGTTTGCGCTGAAATGTATGTTGCGCCTAAAAACTCCGCTCTTGCCGAACGCCAACGACGCTCCGTAGTTATTCAGGTGACGACTGAACTCTTGTGTCGGCCGCAACAACTGCTGAGCTTTCTCAGGCACGAACTCTTACATATTGTGGATATGTTAGACCCGGATTTTGGCTATGAGCCGAACTTGCCAGAGTCAGAGATAGGGCCAACCTATGACCGGTTTCTCCAAGAACGGTATCGCGTTTTGTGGGACATCACCATCGATGGACGCTTGCACCAAAAGGGCTGGTTGCCTGACTCGGTACGGGAACAGCATTGGGCAGTTTTCCGGAATACTTTTCCAGGACCCACGGAGGGTCTGGAACCTGTTTTTAGCTTCTTTTTTGATGGGCTGGTGCCTACCCACCAGGAGTTGCTTTCTTTTTGCCGCGCGCCGGAATCCTGGCTTGAAGAGGCTGACACTGCTTTTAACCCTAAGGGCCGTTGCTCGCTATGTCGCTTTCCTTCACACCAGCTCATCGACGCTCCAGCCATCCTCGTCCCCGGCTTAATCGACAAGATTCAAAAAGCGCATCCCCAATGGCGGCCCACCCAGCCAATCTGCCGGCAGTGTGCTGATTTGTATGAGTTGCGTCTGGACACGTACGTGTGATCACTGTACCTGACCTGGTCTCCGCTCCGTGTTGCCGACCTTTGTTTTGGTTGCATTCCAGTTGAGAAATTCTTACATTTGCTTTAAATTCAGGCGGGCATGAGACGCCACGTGCTACTTTGTAACGCAAACGTCTCGTTTGCGCCAGCGGTTTCTTACCCATGAAACAACCGGTGGGTTATTAATCATGCTTGCGCGAAGAAATTCTCTTTTAGGAAACGCTCCTCCGGCGTGGAATGACAGTTCTTTTTCTTTGAGCAGAGAAATAGTCGTCCTGAGTAGTCCCGACCGTTTTTTGGTCGGGACGTATCGAAGGGCGACGGCCGTCACCCCTCGATACGGTCACCTGAACAGCGGTGACCTACTCGGGATGACTCACACAGTGTTCTCTGGAAACGCTTGGCTGTCGCTGTCCTTTACTGCAGCCCCCGGTTGTCATTCTGGAGGAATCTTGTTGGCTGGCTGCACAGTGCGGGGCTGTAACAAGATGCCTCCTGCATGACAGGACTGCCTTTGGCGTTTCCGACATTTAAAGCAATCCGTTTGCACCGGATTGCGAGGGCTTTTGAGGACCCAGCGATGATTTGCGTTAGACGGGTTTACTCGGCGCCGGAGCCCGACGAGGGCGCACGCTTTCTGGTGGATCGCCTCTGGCCACGTGGCTTAAAGAAAGAGGCACTGCAACTCGACGGCTGGGTAAGAGAAGCCGCGCCCAGCAACGCTTTGCGAAAATGGTTCCGCCATGACCCGCACAAGTGGCTTGAGTTCCAGCAACGTTACTTCGCTGAACTGGATGCCCATCCAGAGGTCTGGCGGCCCCTAATTGAGGCGGCACAAAAAGGCAACCTTACCCTGCTTTATAGTGCCAAAGACGTGCAACACAATAATGCCGTGGCTTTGAAAAGCTATCTTGAAGAGAGACTCAAGAGAAGCTCGAGAGGCACGCAATTTTATCAGCAAAAGGACACCCATGAAGACTGAAACAAAGCCCGATGAAGTTCCCACCCGAACCACTCGCTTAATCGACCTGATTGACTATCAGGAGGGTTCGGTTGTAAGCAAGACTCTGATTAAGAAAAAGACCGGCACCATTACTCTGTTTGCGTTTGATGAGGGCGAAGGACTGAGCGAACACACGGCGCCGCATGAAGCGTTCGTCTTCCTAATAGATGGAGCTGCGGATATCACGATTTCTGGGACAGTCTTTCGCCTGCAGGCAGGGGAATCGATTATCATGCCCGCGCATCAACCCCATGCCGTAAAAGCCGGGAAGAAATTCAAAATGCTGCTAACCATGATACGCGATGACCCGCAGGAAGGCGGATAGGTGAGCTCTTGTGTTTGCCAGTTTGGACACCCCCTTCAGATTGCTGCGAGAATGTTTAATCCAAATACACGCTCTGTGACCGTGCCTCCTCGCCCGCTTTCTGCCTCGATTGACAGGATTCAGAAAGAACAGTTCAATGATAGCCTGCTCCATCTGCTGGCGGCGTGCTGATTGCTAAAAATGCCAGGCAAAACTTCGCAGGCAACCCGAGTGCTTATCCTAAAGGAACGTGTAGGTGAATCCGATGGCCAGCACCTGTTTAATCTGTCGTTTGGAGGACAAGTCTCTGTCGTAAAAAAGGTCTACGTTGAAACTCACGTTGATCAGTTTGGTCACCTTCATGGCAAGATTGTTTTCCCAGAGAACGTCAATTCTGTTGAAGGCTTCCAGGTCTGAGAACATATCCAACTTTGACGTGTAAAGAATATTCTCGTGCAATTTCTGTTGGAAATTGGTCACCGAGGAAATGCCGGGTTCGGTCTTGGTTTTTTCGATCTTGGCCGTGTTTGGGTCGTCTGCATAGGGCGCAGGAAAGTCGTTTGTCACGGTTTCCTTGACGGTGGCGCCTAACCGCGTTTTGAACACGTCGCCGCGTGCATAGCCGAAACCAATGCTTTGGGTGAAATAACCGGGATCCAAGAACTTCGAAACCTGGGTTTTGTTATCGCCATCGTATTGAAATCCTGCGGCAAACTGAGTCACCACAGTGCCTGCGAAAAAAGGATTGACAAGCCAGCCAACATTTCGGGTGTAAACGCTCTCCAATCTTATCTCATCGGACGATTTTCGGGCCTCTTTGTCACCAACCTTAGCCAGGCCAAAGGTGAATTTGGCCTCATTGGCCCAGACGTAGGTTTTTTCTTTGTGAACAAAACGCGTGTTTAAATTGATTTGCCAGGCGAAGGTATTTTCACCCCCCTGGGTCCAATTTTCGAAGCTTGCCTGAGTAAGGTTTAAAGTGCTGACGATTTGATTTTTCCAGCCGTACTTCGGGGCCTTCTGGGCTTCTTCCTGAGCAAAGATTGGGTAATGGTTAAGCACGAGCAACTGAACCAGAATGACAAGAGTCATTAATCCCTTCATAAAAAATCCTCCTCTACGGTTTTGGGGAGCGGTGGTGAAAAAATGATTTGTTTGAAATGTTGCCACGAGGGTTGACAGCCAAAAAGTGGCAAAACCAAATTCTTGCACTCCCCCTCTTCAAGAATCAAGCCCATAAAACAATGACTTGCGCGATCCCCGGTGCGATGATTTACGATCACACGGCACTTTTCGGTCAGTCACTAAACAAGGGGAAGGAAATACAGGGCTTTAAAATATGACAACTGATTAGCCATCATCGTCGCCTTTTACCAGAGCATGTACCAAACCCCGGACGCTGTAAATGAATAAAACAAAGAAAAAATAGGTCAGCGTAAAAGTTTCCGGAAGATGCTCTCGGTACAATGTAAGCCAGAAGCTGACGGCCAGAATGGCCCAAACTAACTGTCCTAAAAGGACTCGAATTTTGATATTCGGCATCCACTTCTTGAGAAATTCCGAATACCAACTGGTAAATAAATCTATTACCCAGATCACCAGCAGACTACCCAGCGTGATCGTTAACAGTTTGGACCCCATGTTCTCTCCATTCTTTTCACTTGAATAAAAGAAGTAGTTAAGCTGATTTTAATAATTTTGCAAGAAGTCGCTCAACCCAGATAATACAGCACGGGGATGTTCATTGGCGTCAGGATGCCAGGTGAGGCCGTTAGCACCGCGGGAATCGCGTTTACCATGCGAGCGACCGTGGCCGTATCCCCGAAAATTCCACCGGCAATTCTCAACTCGATGGGCGGATTCCCTTCGATATGGACGCAATCGCATGGGTTCTCGGCGCCTACAAACATTTGCAGTTCCAATTTGATGCGTTCTTGCCCCTCCTTAACGCCCTTCACAACATGCACGATGCCGGCGACTTGTCCGGGCAGCACCTGTAGATAGGGTGTCGTCACGACGTTTTCTGCGATCTTTGGATCAATGCTTTCCTGGATGTCGTCCAGTCGCCAGCCCAGGGCATCCGCCACCGAAACCAGCGATTCGAGCAAGCCGATGTGTCCCAGCTTGCCGGCCTGCACCAGGTTCCTGAACTCGTCCGGCTGCAAGCCAGCCCCGATCTTTTTTTGCAGCGGCAGTCTTCGCTTGGAGGCGTCCACGATTCTGGTAGATTCTATCTTGTTCACCTCCGCGCAGACGCCGGTCAAGGTAAGCGCGAGCACGTCCATCGAAAAGCCGGGATTGACGCCGGTGCCCATTACAGCCACGCCGAATTCTTTGGCCAACGCGTCCAGCTCTTTGCTCAAATCTGGATGCCGGTAGTTGGGATAAAAAAGCTCCTCACAAGAAGAGACCACCGGCACTTTGGCTTTGATACAGGTTTCCAGTTGGGTCGCTACATCCTTTAGAAAGGAGCCGGTTGAATGTAGCACAATGTCGGGCTGTGTGCGGGCCAGCAAGGAGGCCGCATCATCGGAGACCTCCGTCTCCAGGTTGCGCTCCAACCCCAACGCCGCGCCCAGATCCATGCCCACCTTGGCGGGATCGATGTCGATGCCGCCTACCAATTCTAATTCTCTTTTTTGACACACCAACTTCGCGGCAGCCAGGCCAATGGGGCCAAGGCCATACTGGACGACTGTAATCGGAGCATTCATCTTGTTTACACTTTCAATTTAGTGATTTCCAAACCTCGCTGGGAAAAGAATCCTTTATTTTGAAATAGTTTGCATTTTGGTCAAAAGAACGATCTCGCTGCACCGGTTTTGTGCCCGGTCCTTAATTGTGGCCCTGTGTCGAGCTTCTGGCTCTAACGATTTCATAGACGGCAATTCCAAACGCCACCGAAACATTCAGAGAGACTTTGGCCCCATGCATCGGGATTTGAATGAGCTGGTCAGCTTTGCGAATGAGCTCGCTGGATACGCCATGGTACTCATGGCCTACCACCAAACACAGAGGAAATCGATATGGGACTTTATCGTAAGGAAGGCTGCTCGGCGTAGATTCCAGCACCACAATTTGGACGTTCTGGCTTTTTAACTGGTCAACCAGGTCGACGCTGTTGTCAAAATATTGCCACTCTATGGTCTCCTCAGCTCCTAATGCGACCTTGCGGATCTCTCGGTGTGGGGGTCTGCCGGTCAGGCCGGTCAGGAAGATCTTGGAAACGCCAGCGCCGTCAGCGGTTCTGAAGATGGCACCGACATTGTATAGGCTACGAACGTTCTCAACCAGCACAAAAAGAGGCAATTTCGACAACGCTAATTACTCGATTCTTGGTTTGAGGCGGATGTACTCATCTGTTAACAGTTTCGGGTCTGACAGCTCAGAGCGCGCGCATCAGTGGGCGCGGCCCGGGTATGCTTGCATCAATCTCTGTTCAGACGCAAGAATACACCATGCTGATTTACCTTAATGTTAAGAAAAATTCAATAGGTTGTCAAGAGAAAAACTTGGCCGGCACGGGGTAACTTTGAAAGTCAGGTGGGGGTGGATTCAGCCAGGAGCATTTTCCAAGACCGTGAATCTCTGTAGCATTGGCATCTCCGGTCTTCGACCCCAAGGAGGAGGGCACGGCGTTGAGTTAATTGACGGATCCGGAATTGCTTATGACGTCCTGCAGCTTCTGTCTTAGCTCATCGACCCGGTACGGTTTGGCAACAAAATTCTGAAACCCATATTTTTCGTAATCCGCCATGATAGGGTCGTTGGAATATCCGCTTGAAACGATGCCCTTCACTTTGGGATCCACCTCCCTTAGCAACTGCATGGTTTCCCTGCCACCCATGCCGCCTGGAATGGTCAGGTCCAGAATTACGGCGTCAAACGGGTGGCCGTCCTGGCGAGCTCTCTTGTAGAGATCAATGGCTTCAAACCCGTTTTGTGCCAGTTCAACCTCGTAGCCTATGTGGCGCAATAATCTCTCGGTACTCTTTCTGATGGCTGGCTCATCGTCCATAATCAAAACTTTGCCGTTGGCGGTTCTGAGGTCTTCGCTGTCAGCTTCAGGTAGTTGCTGCAAGGCGATTGTTTTTTGATCCGAAGCGGGCAGATAAATGCTGAAAATGGAGCCAATACCGAACTGAGATCCCACCGTGATCGCTCCCCCGTGGTTCTTAATGATGGAATAACAGGTGGCCAAACCCAGGCCACTTCCTTTTTGTTTGGTAGTGAAGTACGGATCAAAAATTTTGGGTATATGCTCTTTGGGAATGCCTACCCCTTGATCTTCGAAGGCAATCTTAACATACTTCCCGGCCTTGACCGGCAGACCGTGTTTGGTGTCCACCTCGACGTTTTGTGCGTACGCCTTGATAATGCCGCCATTTGGCATGGAATGATCCGCATTGATAATCAGGTTGTTTATCACCTGGCTCATTTGCCCTTCATCGATGTCGACTGGCCAGAGACGCTCATCGATGTGGAATTCGCACTTCACATTCGAGCCCCTGAAGTTGAACTCTATAGTCTCTTTTAAGAATCCGGTGATCGAAGTCGTCTTCTTGATAGGTGCTCCTCCTTTGGAAAAAGTCAGCAACTGTTGCGTTAGATCTTTTGCTTGCAAACAAGCATGTTCCGCCTCGTTTAGCACAGAATAGTTTTCCTCTTCCGGATTCATATCCATTTTTGCAATAGCGATGTTACCCATGATTGCCGTGAGAATGTTGTTGAAATCGTGAGCGATTCCACCAGCAAGAATGCCGATGGATTCCAGCTTTTTGGACTTCAGCAGTTCATCTTCCATCATCTTGCGCTCCGTTATGTCGCGCGAAACAATCACGGCTCGCACTTCGCCTTCAGCCGTCATAAAGGTCTTGCCCGCACTATCAAACCAATGCCATTCACCATTCTTGTGGCGATACCTGAAGACCATCTGGCCAGGCGTACGCATTTCCATGTGTTGGTTAAATTCTGCGATGACGAGCGCTCGATCTTCCGGATGCACCAATTCAAAAATATCTCTGCCGATTAATTCTTCGGGGTCGTAACCAAGAACCTCTTTGTAGTTCGGGCTTAAGTACAGAAAATTCCTGTCTACCCCGGTTTCACAAATCAAGTCATAGGTGTTTTCAGTGATGGCCCGGTAGCGCTCCTCATTTTCTCGCAAAGCCTTTTGGGATCGCTTGCGGTGCGTGACGTCCAGGAGCATCCCATGAATGGCTGGTTTGCCCTGGTAAGTTACGCGACTCCCGTAGGCTTCTAAATCGATGTGCTCGCCATCTTTTCGCAGCCCCTTGAACTCATAATGAACGGATTCGATTTCACCCGCAATCCTCCTGCGAATGTTCTCCTTTACTAAGGCTCGGTCCTCGGGATCGATCAGGTCTAATACGGACTTGCCGACGAGTTCGCTCGGTTCACAGCCAGCCAGCTCTGCCATTCTTGGATTGACAAACTTGAACACACCATCCTGAACCAGATAAACCCCCACGATGGAGTTTTCAACAAGGCTCAAATAGTGCGCATCCAGTTGAGGTTGTAACGACCGAATCACTCGGTAGGCGCCGACCAAAAGCAGAATCATACCAATCGTTTGTATGCCGAATCCGGAGACTATGGCAAACACCGGGAAAAAACGTTGCACCCAGGCCTCGGGTAGAATCTCGCTGTGAAACAACGTGCCCCCGATGAGATTAAGCATGATAAAACCCAATCCCACGCCCATAAGAAGAAAGCCTTTGACAGGACTTCTGTTGAGTCGGCGGGTAAAGCTAAGAAACAGAACTGTGGCAACAAAAAGGATAACTATCCTTATTATCCAAAAGAGAATCATCTTGTACCTCGAACAACGCCCACATAATTAATTGAACTTTATGCCGGTTGAGATGGTCTAAAGAAATGACCGGAAAGAATTAGCTGAAACAGGGGAATGTTGTCGAACTCAAATGCCTGTTTAATCGTCTAATATGTTAACAAATAATTAATCCGTTGTCAACATATTTTTAAATAAATTAATTTTTCCCTTGGTGGCTGCAATGCTAACAAAATGTTAAAATAATTAAATAAAATTCATGTCATATTTGTTTGTAAATGGAAAGAAATGTTTTATATTAATTAAACAGATTTGCAATTAAGGAGACAAGATGAACGGCAAAATGCAGCACAAGTTCTTGTTGGTACTGTTAATTCTAACTTTTGTCGTGGCAGGCCCCGCTGCTGCCAAACCCAACCCACCTGGCAGTTTTGTCAAAAAGGCCGAGACATTTGGTATTCTGGCCAAACGAGGTCAACATTTGAGCTTTTTTCGCACTTCTCTGCTGCCCTACGCGTTCCAATGGAGCTTTGTTTTAACCGTCAATCGCGGATTGGGGGGCGACATTCGAAAATCGAACTTTAAGCGTTGGTTGAGGAATGTAAAGACTCTGCCCCAAATTCCAGACGGTGACCATTGGGTCACTAATTATGTCGGCCACCCATTGTTGGGTGCCAGCGTTTTCGCGTTTTACAAGCATCGTGGATTTTCGAACAGACAAAGCATGATCGGTACTTTCTTACAAAGCACGCTGTTTGAATATACCGTAGAGGGCTGGAAAAAACCCCCGAGTGGTGTCGACTTGATCGTGACGCCATTGCTGGGCAGCCTCATCGGTTCGAAAATCGGGATGAACTCTCTCCTCTTGTCCTCTTCTTATGCGATCAGCAAATATATTTTTAGACTTTTTTGAATCGATAGATTCCGGACAGCCCATGGTCCTGAAGGTCTAATCCGTTCTAATTTTTTGTGTTCCTGCCGTTGCAAGGCCATAAGCTATTTATGGCGTTGCATCTTACCGCGTTTTTGGTTATATTACAATTTATTAAAGGCTCGCCCTACTAATTTCGAGGAGGTATGTGATGAAAACGATTCTCTTGGCCGGGGCCCTCTTTTTGTTCGCCTGTGGCACCAACACCAAGCAAGAAGGCAAAAACGAGAGCCCTGAAGTTCAGTCAGGATTAAGTGCCAAGAAGCTAACCTGGCAGGCCCCGCAAGGGTGGGTAACCGAGACGCCCACTTCTTCCATGCGTATGGCCCAGTACAGCTTGCCCCGCGTCGATGGCGATCCTGAGGATGCTTCTGTGGCAGTCTTCTATTTCCACGGTCAGGGCGGATCGGTGGAAGCCAATCTTCAGAGATGGTACGGCCAATTTGTCCAACCCGACGGCCGCTCTTCCCAGGTAGCTGCCGAGGTTTCAAAATCCACCGTCAACGACTTGCAACAGACAACGGTGGATATCTCAGGCACCTATCTATTTAGACTGACCCCCATGGCACCCACCAGCACAGAGAAACCGCATTTCCGAATGCTCGCCGCCGTAGTCGAAAGCAGTATGGGGCCTTATTTTGTCAAAATGGTAGGTCCGGAAAAAACCATCAAGAACTGGCAGCAAAGCTTTTTTGAGTTTATGAAAACTTTTAAGGAATGACGCGTAAATTGTAGTACCTGAAATCATCTGAATTAATTCATCTTAACCCTGGCTTTAAAAAATGCTGCGGGAACAAAGCGTTAGGAATGTTGTTTTTGCGCTCTTAGGAATCGTCTTTATTCTAACCTATTTCGCTGTTCTCAGCAATTCCAGGCTGGTCAAACTTCTGCAGCCGCGACAACCCAGAGATGACGTCTTAGAAAAGGCTGAGCAGCTCTACCACAAATCAGCTCTTGCCCACTACCAACTAAAGCCCAAAACCACCTTGACCGTGGATGACGAATTGCTGCAATACGCGCAGCTTCGTGCGAACAGCGATAGCGCCCGCAACCGGCTAACCCTGGGGCAATGGGAAATTGCCTGGCAAGGCAAAACCAAGACCAAAAAAGGGGAACCGCAATCTGTCAGATTTGTGCTCACTTACGATCTAAACGGCAGACTCATCGGCCTGAAGCAAAGCGCACCTGAACTGATCAAGCTCCCCAATCTCAAGGAAGAGGAAGCCATCCTGAAGGCCAAGTCGTTCCTTGCTGCGTTTGCCGTGGACACCACAGCCCTGAAACTAACCAGGAAGCGAATCAACAAAGAAGACGACATACTCAACTATGAGTTCACCTTTGCTGCCCCCTTTTCCTTTGCACCCGATCTGAGCAAAACCATCGCCGTAGAAATCTCCGGTAAAGAAGTCACCTCTTTCAAGACCTCGATGTCTTTGCAAGAGGATGATTTTCTGACCTCAAAGGCTGAAAAAGTAGGAAAAATCGCTGCGACTTCCACCACAGTCATTGTCTGGATAGCCGCAGCTCTGTTTTTGGTTGTGTTGTTCTTTAAGCGCCTAAAACACGACGAATTGGAATTCAAGAGGGCGCTCTGGTTAGGTTTAACTGCATTCGTGCTCATGTGGGTCAACGTCGCCATTGCAAGCCGTTTCGAATGGCAAGGGGCACTCATCGGGGGTGGATTTGCCGGCCTGTTCACAGGCGGGGGCCTTCTGATCGTATATTCCGTTTCGGAATCTTTGGCACGAGATGTCTGGCCGGAAAAAATAGCTTCTCTGGATTTGATTTGCCGGGGCTATGTGCGCTTCAGGGAAGTGGGTGTAGCCATACTCAATTCATTCTCTGTGGCAGGCTCCATTCTGCTTTACTTTGCCATTTTTATTTGGCTGAGCAGCCACTTTGACCTGGGCTACCTGGCGGTCAACAAAGATGATAGCTTATGGCTGTTCGATGATAAGTTGGCCATGGTAGCCAATGTCAGCCAAAACTTGGTGACGGTGCTGTTTATCAGCTTGACACTGGTGGTGTTTGGCGCATCTTATTTGAGATCGAAGTTTCAAGATGCCAAAGCATTCGTAGCGGTTTTTGCGTTTTTGCTTGATTTTGCCGGGTTGCATTATATCTATCTTCGGCCGACCTATTTAGCCTTCTTTCTCGTTCTGCCCCTGGCGGCCTATTCCGCTTACGTCATCTACAAATATGATTTTGTGACCACTTTTTTGGCCTTGTTGATTTTCTACACCTTGTTGGATTTGTCTTTGATCAGCCTGTTGCCCAGCGGATTTTCAAGCCTGCCAGGGGTCACAACCGGTGTGTTTATGGTTTTCATGTTTGCTGGAGGCATCTACCTCAACTTCAGCAAGAGCTCGTTGAAAGATTTTGAAGACTATGTTCCAGAGTATGTGAGTCGTATTGCAGAACGGGAACGGTTTCTGCAAGAATTGGAAATTGCTCGAAATGTGCAGATGAAATTCTTACCACAGTCGCTGCCAAACTTTCCCGAGTTAGAAATCGCCTCTATTTGCCGTCCCGCAATGGAGGTGGGCGGCGACTATTATGATTTCATCCGTGACGGCAACGCGTCCCTGAGCATCATTATTGGCGATGTGTCCGGCAAGGGTGTTTCGGCAGCATTTTATATGACCATGGCCAAAGGCATCATCAAAACGCTCTCGAAAACGATCAGAGCGCCCAAGAAGCTGTTGACTGAAATGAATGCGATCTTTTATGAAAATGCTCCCAGAGATGTCTTCATCAGCGTCATCTACGGCGTGTTTGACATGCAAAACAGAACGTTGACGTTTGCGCGCGCCGGGCACAATCCGTTGATTGTGCGGAAAAAAATCGTTGGTGAAGCCGAACTGCTGCAGCCCAACGGTCTGGCCATTGGCCTGGAAAAAGGCCACATGTTCTCATCCACCATCCAGGAGGAAATCATTGCCATTGAAGCCGATGATGTGTTCGTATTTTTCACCGACGGCATCTCGGAGTCCATGAACAAAGATGGTGACGAATATGGCGAGGACAGATTGGGGCAGATCATCAGTCAAAACGCGCATTGCTCTGCCCAAGAACTGGTGCAGAAGGTGACGGAGAATGTGAGCACCTTTGCGGGAACAACCCGCCAGCATGATGATTTCACCATGGTAGTCGTCAAAGTAGCCTCGGGGAACTCAACTCATGAAACGCACCCAATTAGCAGTTAATTATCTGTCAATGAGCGAAGAACTTTGTTCCGCAGTACCTCTCCTGCTAAAAACCTGTTTTAGCGAAAACAAGAAAACAACGGCAAAGATGGCCGACAACAAAAACGATCCCAACTTGAAGCTCAAGCCAAAAGTCGTCAGGGCACCGGCGCTGAAGCCGGCAATGCCCTCACCGCCCATGATGCCGGCCGCAATGAGCAGACCGGTTTGGTACCAGTGACTAAATTTTCGATCGACATAGACTCTGATTAGAGAACCCAGGGCAATGGGCAAAGCCAGTCCAAGGCCGAGAAAAAGGCCGATCCCGAAGGGCATGACCAGAACTTTGTTCTTGTATTTTTGTGGGAGAAGCGTGTTGCCCACCTCGGCCAAAAAGGCGAGGACGAAGCCAGCAAGAAATACCGCGGGAAACTCAAAGCCAAAGATGCTTCCAGCGACCAGTTGTGCCTGCGGCGCTGGCATGACCGCTGTAAACAGGGTATCGGCAAAACCCCTGCGAATGGATTCGAGCACGAAGGGGGCGGCAAAGCCCGCAACCAACACCGCAATCAGATCCACTTTCACCACATCGAAGAATCTGGTGCCCACGATGGCGGCCGATTTGTAGTCGTGGCCGGCATCGCCTGCCACCGCGCAAGCCACGCTGACGAACGTGACCACGATGAAAGAAGCGAACATGCTTAATTCCAGGGAAGAAACTTTGTACACGTAAGCAATGATCAGTCCGACAAAAATCCCAAATTGCTCCAGCGGATTGATGTTGGTTTCACCGGTCATGCGGGCTGCCACGGCCACCATAATCAACACGCCGAGGATGACCAAAGCAGCGGCAAGCAACGGCACGCCGGTGAGTAGGAGGCTGCCGACCCCCAGGATTGCGACCCAGGGGAAAAATTTCACGTGGCGCTGCCGTGATTTTAGAATGGGGCCAAAGATATTCTTGACTCGTGGAATGACGTAGATGACAAAAAATCCGATGCCAGACCCTAAAACCATGCCCATGCCCAGGTTCTGCACCACCCCTTTTGCCGCGTCAAAAGCCCAGTCTTGTTCAAGCCAGGACAGGTTCACAACGCGCTTCAGGAACACCAATGGGAAGGCATCCAGGGCAACCCCGTTTTGCAGCAAAGGCATGAGCACCAGCCAGCCAGCCACCCCGCCAAAAAACCAGGAAAGGCTGGCGCGTGGCCCTAAAATGAAGCCGCTGCCAATGGCCAGCGGCATGGGCAGGAGGGTCAAATAGATGCCCAGGGCCGTGAGGGCGGCAAAAGTAAATCCCGCAGGCCAATAAACATCGCGCACCAGGGCGAAAATTGCGGCGGCGGCACCGATGCCCACGATGCCAAATAGTTGGCGGCCACCCGTCTTGCCCAGCTTCAAGAGTTCCGCCCCAGCCGTACCTGCCGGGTAAGGCAACTTCTCTTCGTCGATGAAGGTGTATTTGAGCGGCAAGGAGAGCAGAACGCCCAGAAGTCCGGCAAGACTCGTCAAGATGCCCAGCAGCCAGGGATTGGGCCACGCAATGTTGAGACCGCGGGTTTGATTTAAGTAAACGATGCCTGGGACCGTAAACACAATGCCCGCAGCAACCAGTCCGCCGATGCTTGCGCCAGCCTGAGCAACATTGATCTCATGGACATTTATTCGTTTTGTGCCATTCAGAAGCTTGATGATCCCGCCCGAGACAATCACCGAGAAGACAATGGGCCAGGGCAGCGCGCCGAGCTTGATGGCGATGTAAGATGAGCTTGTGAGCAAGAATAACGAGACGCCAACCGCAATAAGCGCGGCTCGCAACGTGAAACCCGAATTTTCCTGCGCGGACTCTGACATAAGAATCGTGTCAAACAAGAATCTGATTCCCTGGCGTCGTGGAATCTCTCAAGGCAGAGAACAACTGGCCAGTCCCCGCTTTTCTAAGTACTGCTGGTGGTATTCTTCTGCACGATAGAATTGGGAGGCCGGGGCGATCTCAGTAACAATGGGATTCTGGTAGGTGCCGCTGTTTTGCAGCTTTGCTTTGGAGGTAGCCGCGGCGGCTTTCTGTTCTTCGGTGTGATAAAAAATGACCGATCTGTATTGGGTGCCGACGTCCGGTCCCTGGCAGTTGGGCGTCGTGGGGTCATGGCTTTGCCAAAAGACGTCTAACAACCCTTCGTAGGTCACTTTTTCCGGGTCGTATTCTACCTGCACAACCTCCGCATGCCCGGTCCTGCCCGTGCACACGTCCTGATAGGTGGGATTCTCCAGGTCGCCGCCCGCGTACCCCACTGCGGTTTTAACAACGCCTTTTACCCTGCGAAAGGCGGCTTCTACGCCCCAGAAACAGCCGGCACCAAAGGTAGCCTTTTGCATTTTGTCGCTCCTTCGTTCTGTCTTGTGATTAGGTTCCTGGCATTGAGGAATTGATGTGATTAAACGCTGCTCGAGCGCATTCGGTTGCATGAAAAAGTCGGGGGTTCTGCAAGAGGTGACTTCTTGCAAAATGCAGAAGGGGACCTTTTTCAAAAAGGTCTCCTTCTTGCCAGCCTCTTAAATGGTTGTTGTTGACAGCGGGACGGCCGGCCCTCCAGCCCCGTCCCGCTCAGCAACGACGGCCTTAGCAAAGAACTTACAGTTTGCTCATAACCTGCTGCGCCACTGCTCGGGCTTTTTCAAGGGCCAGGGCCTGGTCGCCGAATTCGGTCAATGAAATGTTCATCCGGTAGTGTTTTTTCCAGAATACCCAGAGCTGAAAGCTACCCGGACTGGACAGCGAAACCGCCAAATCGCCAAGTCCTGAAACTTCATGAGGCGTGAACTTGACACCCGCATAATTCAAATTTTGGCTACCGAGAAAATCATTGACGGTCTTTGGATTGTCATACTTACGGTAGTAATTCACCTGCAGACTCAGTGTCCTCAAGTAGGAACTCTGGGCGGCAACGCCGCAGCGGGATACAGCCATATCGGCATCGTGCTGCTGCAACGTCGAATGTGGTTCCCCTACTGGCTCACCCAAGATAGATTCGGGATTGGCCGCAGCGAGCAAGCTGCAAGCGTCCAATTCAACGCTGCCTTTGTTTTCGTCTTGACTCGAACCACAGCCCACAAACCATAAGCTAAAAGTGCCGAGCAGAAACCACAAAACACGTTTCTTTGTTGTAAAATTCATGCTGTAATTCCTCCTCAATTTTATTAAAAACACAATTGTTGTTTGTAAGAGCTATCCTCATTTGAGTAGTAACATCCGCCTTGCACTGGTATGATCCCCAACCCGCATCTGGTAATAATACACTCCGGACGGTAATAACAGACCTTTGTTGTCCCTTCCATCCCATGTGGCATGATAGGAGCCTTCTGGTTTAATACCGTCGACCAGGGTTCTCACGGGCTGCCCCAGTGAATTATAAATGTCGATACGGACGCTTCCTTTTTGTTGCACATCATAGTCAATGGTGGTGCTGGGGTTGAATGGATTTGGGTAATTCTGCCCCAGGCTAAAGTTGCTTGGGGATCCAGTTTCATTTTGTTCAGGCACCGAGGTGACCGTTGGTGAAACCACAATACCGATGGCGCCAATGTCGATCCAGTCTGCGGTGTTGGCAAAATTGAGTCTCAAAGCAAGCGTAATTGCACCATTCACCACAGCCCCTCCTAAATGTGTTGAATAACAAGCCGGTCCGACCTCGGTGAGGTCGGTTGGGTCATCAAAGAGAACTAGAGAAACGTCAGGGGTTTTCATGGTAGTAAGTCGAATCTGTGAGATGAAACTTGCGGCACTGCTGAGTCTATAACAGACAATCACAGAGTCTATTACGACATTTGAAGGAATTGTCAACCCTAAATACACCCATTGGTTGTCTCCCGCGCTTGAAGTCTGTACACGTACGCCCCTTGTGACTTGAGTTTTGTGGTTTATTGTGAGTTGCGACTGATCGGTTGACAACGTCAGCGGACTGTGCCAAATGGTGTACTGCGCCAGAGTTGGCTGTGCCGAGAAACCAACCAGGGAAAGGACGATACAGCTAAGAGCAAACCGTTTCATGTTGTTAGCCTCCTTCTTAGGTTTTGTTTATGGATGATATTTGTTCGTGACCAGGATTATCTGTGTTTCTGTGGCACCATGCCACATGTTGTTCACCAGGCCCGTAAAACGCCCAGAAGTTCACAGCACCGGCTAGCACTGCCTGGCTGGAGCTGTCTGAGCAGGCGCCAAAAATATGGGTTCATTCTGTATCAGCAGCAGAGTTATGGCTAATACGACGCTAAGGGTCTTGCAGAGATTTGCATGCCATTAGGCCCGTCCAAAACACCCACAATCCCCGTGCGCTTCGAAAGAGAAAAGAGGAGTAAGGCGGTTTAATGGGATGTATTTATCTTATTTAAGAAAAGTTTCGAAGAAAAGCAAGAACTATTGCAACTATTCAGCCTGTCATTCCCGAGTGCTTTCATCGGGAATCCATAAGTCATGCGACCTCCAGACTATTCTGAACATCAGCAAAACATAGATTCCTGCTTAGAACATGCAGGAATGACGACAGGCTGAATAGTTACGAACTATTGCATATTATCAGAAGGTGACCTTTTTCAAAAAGGTCACCTTCTTGCCAGCCTTCTACTTCAAGAAGATCAGCTTTTTGGCGTCCTCGAAGATGTGGATGGTGCCGCCGGTGGAGGACAACGCCAGCAGTTGGTAGATGTAGACGCCGCTGGCCAAACCGCTGGCATCGAACTCAATGACGTACTCGCCTGCTTCTTGAATGTCTTGCACCAACGTCACCACTTCCTGGCCGAGAACGTCATACACCGTCAGAGTGATTTTGGCCTGGTTGGGTAGAGAGTATTTTATCTGGGTCGTGGGATTGAATGGGTTGGGAAAATTCTGGCTCAGTGCGAAGGATTCTGGAAGCTGCGGTTCCGGCGTAAAATGCGCGCTGACAAACTCAGGCGTGCCGATGACTAGCTCAAATTCCGTTTGTAGGCTGGCCGAGTCCGGAACAAAGAAATAGGAAGGCCTGGTGCGGATGTCGATTTCTTCGGCGTTTCCTTTGTTCACCAGGATAGTGAGAAATCCCGCAGGAACGCTCTCTACATTTTGCAAGAGTAAAGAGACTGGTTGATTGGCGATGTTCGTTTTCACTTCGAGATTCCAGACTTGCCCCTCAGTAAAATTTGGGCGAAAGTCGGTGGTGAAATTTCCCGGTAGATCGACCCAATCGTCGTGTGGAAAGCGCAGGGAAACATAATCCCCCACAGGAATGGGCTCCAAATAATCGAAGGCGTCTCTTTGTTCCGCAGCAGCCGGTGCAACGCCGACGAAGTTCCGGCTGTCCCTGGCTTCACCGCACACAGCGGCGAGGCCAACAAACCAGTTGGCAGCCTGGTAAATAGTGGAGCTGTCCTGTTGTACTGAATCCATTGCCACCGGTTTCAGGGCGATAACCGAATTAGGAACCGTGCTGAAGATGGCGAAGCCTTCCCACGGACGAAGAATGTCCACTTCGTTCGGTAGCAGCCACTGACCGTCGAAGGCGTAAGGCCCCATGAGGTCTTCAGGACGGCCTTGCACAATTTCCACGTCCTTCCAGCTCACCGAAAAATTAAAAGGGTCGCTGAGGAAATTCCAGCCTTGCCGCAAGCTCATTTGAAAAGGCACATTGGTGGGTACCGTGGTCCCGGGGCCAGAATCGAGCGGGTTTTGCGGTTGCTTGACCAAAAGCCAGAGAGCTTTGCCAGGGGTCAAGTCGTCGACGACTGGGAATTCGGTAAAACTCATGGTTACAGGCTCATACTGCAACAAGCGCCACTGATCTGGATCGTACGCTCCAAAGTCGTCTTCGAAGATCGACGGCGCATCCGGCCTTTCCAGGAGCAAGGGAATCGAAATCATGCGAAAGGCCGCTTGTTCGCTGCCTGAGGGTTGCGAATCTCCTCTGGTCAAGCCCTGGTTGTTCGCGCCGGTCACATGCACCGAGACGTTGACGGGCTTTTGGAGCCAATTTTGTTCCGGGAAATGGGCAAAATTGGAGCCATCCCAGGCTTCGATATAATAATTCAGACCTTTCTCTGAAATAAGCTCAGGCCCGAGGGTTGCCTGGAAGAGGTCGCCGCCGACGTCGGTCATATCCAGCTTCTGAAACGCAGTTTGTCCGCTTGGTTTATAAAACAGGGTAGCCGCGACAACATTTCTGTTGTCCTGAATATTGGCCTGCACGGTGGCGCTTGCGCCTTCTTCTACGGTTGAGGCCACCGGGGTGTTGCTGATGCTGGGTGGCGTGGCGTCCACAGAACTGGTGTTGACAAAGGTCACGCTTTCAGCGGTCTGGAGAAACGGTTCCACATTGCCCACGTTGTCATGAGCAGCGGCTTCGAATCCGTAACTGTGCCTGTCGCTGCCCTGGAATTCAGCGGATTCACCGGCAAAATCGGTAAGCCACGGTTGCCAGGTCCCGCCATCGATTTGCACCTGGACGTCGTAGATGCCGGAAGTCCCTGCGCCGTTGCCATCGGTGGCCGTGCCGCCCCACTGCACCAGAAAGCTGGCCACAAAGCTGGTGTCCGCTGACTGCGCGCGGGCCAGGCTCGGCGGCGTAGAATCTAACGCCATCTCCGTACTGTCCGTGGCGAGGTTTCCGGCGCTGTCAGACAACGTGACGTAAAGCCGGTAGGTGCTGTCGGGAACTGCACTCAAATCGATGGCAAGCTCCAGCGTCTGATCGTCTCCGCTGGCAAGGTTGTCCATCCGTTGCTGGGCGCCCAGACGGCCCAAATCGATTTCTCCTGCTCGAGCAAAAGGCTCATCGTATTGTATTCTAAGAATTGCCGTGCCGACCTGATTAGGGTTGTACCAGTAGGTCTGAAAGGTGGCGTTGGTGAACACCAGGCTGTCCAGGTGCGGGGGTGTGGCGTCGATGACAAAGCTTCGGGAATCGGAAGGCACACTGAAAGCGCTGCCGTCCCAGGCCTGCACGTGCCAGCGATAGAACCCATCTGGTAAAGTTTGCGGCACCTGAAAAGCAACGGAATCGGTGTTCTGAGCAACAGGGGGTGGCGGAAAAAAGCCTGTGTCTTTATCTGACTCGAAGACAAAATCTGGTGAGCTGAAATCCCCGTTCTGAGAAATCTCGACGCGAAAATGCAGGAGATCGTCGTTTTGATCCAATGGGGCCCGCCAACGCAAGAACAGCTCTTGAGCACCGCTGTTCACAAAAGTGCGCTCAGGCGGACCTAACAATTCAGGCCGGCCCGGGGCTTGATTCTGATTGCTGGCATTCTGGTTGTCGAAAACCTGGAAGGTGTTGGACTCCCAATTGGCGACAATTAGATCGAGGTCGCCGTCTGCGTCGAAATCGCCATAATTGACAAATCGCGGCTGTACGTCGGTGGCATAGGTGGCAGCCAGTGCAAATTGGCCCAAACCGTCGTTGGTGAACACGTACAAGTTGCCGGAAAGCCGGTTGGTCACTGCCAGATCCGGATCGAAGTCGCCATCCCAATCCCCTACAACGAATGCCAGCGGGTCGCTACCCACCGCAAGTTCTTCAGATAAACTAAAATTCGGACTATCGTTTAGCAGAATGGAAATGGTGTTTGAAGTTCGATTGGCCACGGCCAGATCAAGCTGTCCGTCGAGATTAAAATCCTCCCCTATCAGGAAATGAGGCTCCTGACCCGTGTTAAGACTCTGGATTTCAACCAGCCCACCCGCCCCATCGTTTTGCAAAATGACGACCCGGTTTTCCAGGGCACTGCTCACCGCCACATCCAGGAAGCCATCGTTGTTGAAATCGCCCAGAAAAGCGGAGCGCGGGCTTTGACCCACGGGGATGACTGTCTGGGCTTGAAAACTGCCGTCTCCACCGTTTGGCAAAACGGAAATCGAATTGCCCGCGTCGTTGACCGTTACCAAATCTGCAAAACCGTCTCCGTTTAAGTCACCGCTGGTGATGAAGGTTGGCTCGGCGTCCACCGGCAAGCTCGAATCGGCGATGACAAAATTGCCGCTTGCATCGTTGAAAAGCGAGGTCACGCTGTTGGACCTCTCGTTGGCCACCGCCAGGTCCAGGTCGCCGTCGTGATCGAAATCTGCGATAGTCAAGACGCGCGGCAGCAGGCCGACAACGATTTTGCCCTTGCGGTTGAATACGCCGTTGCTGAAGTCTTCCCAGATTTGGGCGTCGTGGGAATTGCTGTTGGGGATGGCCAAATCTAAACGGCTGTCCCCATTCCAATCGCCGACGCCGACAAAATGAGGCCCGTCGGCCACGGCATAGGTAGAATCTAACACGAAACTGGCCGAAGCGGCCGAGCTTTTCACATGAAAGCACCATTGAAAGCTGGCGGACAACGGCGTATTCTGGGCGCTCCTGATCCCGCTGGTTAACAGCACGTCGACCCGTTCTCCGGATTGAAAGGGGATAGCCGGATTGAAAAGCATGGTTTTGGCGTCTGCATCGTAGACGAAAGAACCCTGGTGCAGGCCCGTCTGGTTTCCGCTAACCACAAACGATTGCGGCTGAAAGCTCGCCGGGTTCATTGCCAGATCAAACTGTACGGAGATAGTCGCATGGTCGAGATTTTGCAAGGAATATCTGTCGGGGGAGATGTTGAGGACTCGTGGCGCCGACGCGCTTTGCGCCAGCGAATGAGGCGCCATGGTAAACACCAGGAACAAGGTTAAAAGCGCTTTCACAAAATGTTGCCCCTGTTTTGACATGATCGACCTCTTTCATTAAGACAGAAAGTTTGAAATAGTACTCCACAGTATAGAATCGGTAGCAATCGTCAGATATTGAATCTCTTACAAAAAAGTAAGCGGAGCACGTTTGTGAATTTCTGATTTATATCATTGTTTTTCGTGTCTTTTTTTCATAAATTCACACCGTTGCGGAAAGAAGGCCGCCGGTTCTGTTGACGATAGCCGGGGTCGACCATTTAGTTAAAGGATGTTCACGATGGAAAACGCGGGGCTTTGGCTCACTCCTTTGATCTTGTTGCCGGGCGTGGCCTTACTGATCTTGTCCACCTCGATGCGTTATGCGCAGATCCATGATGAAGTGCACCGCCTGTTTGAAGAAAATTACGAGGAATCCCAGGCAGTCGCTGCCTTTCTGTTAAAGCGTGCCATTCTTTTCCGTAACGCTCTGTTCAGCCTGTACACCTGTGTGGGTTTGTTTGCGCTGGCCAGCCTTGCGGGATTGGTTACAAAATTCTGGGCTTCCGCCTTAGACGAGGTCGTGATCGGCCTGACGGCTGTTGGCGTGGCAACCTTGCTGTTTGCTGCGATCCAATTAATTAAAGAGTCGCTGCTGTCCCTGGAAATCATCAAAGAACATTGGCGCAAATTTGAAAGTGATTGAAAGATGCTTGCTCGAATTAAACAGTTGGAAAACACTGCTCGTCAATTGGAACCGGATGAACAAAAGCGGAACGCGCTGCAAACACAGGTTCTGCATTATTCCGAGGACTTCCTGAATAGAATTTACGAGCTGCCTACCTTCGTTACCTGCGAAGACAAGGGTGCCGGACTGCTCAACTCCCCCATCTCAGAAGACCCCATCGACATCGATGAAGCCTTGACCTTGCTCAAATACAACGTGGACGGGCCAGGTCTGAATCCGGCGTCGGGCGGGCACCTGGGCTACATTCCCGGTGGGGGCATCTACACCTCGGCGCTGGGCGACTATCTGGCCGACGTTTTCAACCGGTACTCGGGTGTGTTTTATGCCGGTCCAGGGGCCGTGCGCATGGAAAACATGCTGCTGGACTGGATGGCAAGCATGGTTGGCTACCCAAAAGCGGCGGCGGGCAATTTGACTTCCGGCGGCAGTGTGGCTAACTTAATCGGTATTGTGACGGCCCGGGATGCTCATGGTCTGAAAGCAAAAGAGATCGAAAAATCCGTCATTTACCTATCGAAACAGGTACACCACTCTGTCGATAAATCTTTGCGCATCGCCGGTCTCAAAGAAAGCGTGTGGCGTTACATTCCTTTGGATGAGAAGTATCGCATGCGCGCCGACCTGCTCGAAGAGGCGATCGTGCAGGACAAGCGCTCGGGGCTCATGCCCTGGCTGGTCATCGCCTCGGCAGGCACCACCGACACTGGTGCTGTGGACCCGATGGTGGAAATCGGCGAGGTCGCCAAAACCCACGGACTGTGGTTTCATCTGGATGGGGCTTACGGCGCGTTTTTTGTGCTGTGTGAAGCAGGCAAAAAGATTCTGACGGGCATGCACACCTCTGATTCTCTGGTCATGGACCCGCACAAGGGGCTGTTTCTGCCTTACGGGTCTGGTGCTGTTTTGGTCAAAGATCGTCAGAAACTCCTGGACGCTCACTGCTATATGCCCAATTACTTGCAAGACACCTTGAGCACCCGCGATGAGCTCTCCCCGGCCGATCTGTCGCCCGAACTCACCAAACATTTTCGCGGCCTGCGACTCTGGTTACCTTTAAAACTGCACGGCCTGGCTCCGTTCAGAGCGTGTCTGGAGGAGAAGCTGCTCCTGGCCCGTTACTTCCACAGCCGATTGCAAGAGATGCCGGGCTTTGAGGTGGGCCCTTTTCCTGATCTTTCGGTGGTGACCTTTCGGTATCTGCCCAAACGCGGCGACCCAAATGAATTCAACAAGCGCCTGCAACAGGAAATACAAAAAGACGGTCGTGTCTTTCTCTCCTCAACTCTGCTGGAGGACACCTTTGTGATCCGTTTGGTGGTGCTGGCCTTTCGTACGCATCTACAAACGATCGATTTGACGCTCGAGATTTTACGGGAAAAGGTGAAATTCTTAGAAGCAACCTAAGACGCTGAAAAGGTTGGTGCTTTTTTGCACCAAACAAATGGTAACCTTATTGGAGAAGGTCACCGTTTTTTAGAAGCTCTCGCAATCCGGCAACTGCCGGATTGCTTTAAACATCGGAAACGCCAAAGCCATATCTGTCATGCAGGAGGCATCTTGTTACTGGTCAGCACTGCGCAGCCAGCGGAAAGGATTCCTCCTGAATAACACTGGAGGGAGTAATAAAGGAGACGGCGACAGCGAAGCGTTAGCAGAGAGCAATTTGCAAGTCATCCCGAGTAGGTCACCGCTGTTCAGGTGACCGTATCGAGGGCATCGTCCTGAGCCAGACGAAGGGGTGACGGGCGTCGCCCTTCGATACGTCCCGACCCAAAAGCGGTCGGGACTACTCAGGACGACTCCCTGTGTGCTAAAGAAAAGCGACTGTCAGTCCGCTCAAAAGGAGCGTTTCCTAAGAGACAAAATTTCAAAGAACAGGAGAAGCTAAACATGCAAGGCTTAATGATGGACTACCCGCTGACCATGGACCGCATTCTGGAGCACGCCAACCGAATTTTTCCTAAAAAGCAAATCATCACTAGGCTTCCGGACGGAACCATGCATCGGTACAGCTATGCGAATCTGTACAAAAGGGTCAAGCGACTGGCCAATGCGTTAGGCGCCTTGGGCATAAAGCCAGGAGATCGTGTGGGTACCTTCGCCTGGAACAATT
>JBHHYI010000028.1:0-34191 GCA_046757525.1 bacterium
TTGCGTTCCAAAATAAAATTTTGGAACGAGTGGGCTTACTAATTCTTCAATAAAGCGGCTGATGTGACGGGGTCCGATCATCGTGTGGAGACCCTGGTAAACTTTTTCATCGATAGTAATAGTTAGTTTTTTTTTGCATTTCTCTAATCCTCAAACTTAACAGGTTCCGACTTTTAGAATAGAAACATTCCTTTAGAAAATCAAGAAGAATTTGACCAGTTTTCATGCAGATTGCTGGAAGAACGTTGCGGAACCGAACCGCCTCCTACCGCTCCACGATTCGATAGGGCTTGCCATATTCTTTCTTGAAGTTTTCGCCAAAAGCTTTGGCTGCTTCCTTTGTTTCGAAAGCGCCAACCCAAACCAAATAGACCGTTGCGTGGCGACTCTGTTTCTCCCGTATTTCAACCGGCAAGCCAGATTTCAAAAGAAAATCTCTCTGTTTCAAAGCGTTGTTGATCTGAGTAAAGGCCGCCACCTGGATGGTGTACTTGCCTTTTGAGTTGTCGTTGCTCGACCTTAGCTTCCTGGACGACACAAGACCCAAATTCTTGTCCAGCCTGATTTCTCGCAAGTCCTCTCGGGCAACTCTGACGAAAGAAGATCGTGGGTAATGGAGGATAAAATCTTGTAATTCCTTGCGGCAGGTTTCAAATTTTTCTGCGGCAAACAAACAGGCCGCTGAAAGGTAAGCGGCGTCGTCCACATAAGGCGAGCTGGGGTAGTGGTCGACCAACCGCAGGTATTGTTTTCTTGCGGAAATGTACAAGCCGCGTGAATAGTAGTATTGAGCAACTTTTAAGAGCGCGTCGTCGGCTTCTTCGGAATCGGGGTATTTGGTCAGCAGTCTCTTGTATTTTTCAACCGCCTTTTGGGCATCTGGTTCAATGAACCCTCCTAAGAACATTGCCGTGGGCGTACCCCGGTTTTTCGCAATGTATTTTTGCACTTCAATTCTTACATCCTCAAAATCGTTGGCTTGCAGCAGCCTGACCAGGTCAAATTTTGCCGTCTGAGAAAATACCAGAGCAGGCAACAGAATGCAAAAGCCGACCAATGACGCCATGGTTCTCCTACCAAAAACAAAAGTCAAACTGCACACATCTTCCGAATAAGGGATGTGCAATTTGACTTTCTCAAACATTTCGTTTCTCAAGCTATTCA
The DNA here is from genome assembly GCA_046757525.1 of bacterium. GTDB lineage: Bacteria > Zhuqueibacterota > Zhuqueibacteria > Oceanimicrobiales > Oceanimicrobiaceae > JBHHYI01. The sequence goes on from JBHHYI010000028.1 coordinate 1,165, forward strand.
GTTCTTTGTGAAAGTATCCCACTGGCGGCAGGCAGGGCACCTCCAAAAAGGTTTCTGTGATTCATAACCACACAGTTTACATTGAAACAACCCTTTGTTTTCTAATGACTGATTGATCAGGTCCAGTGCCAGTTTGATTGCTTCGGCATCATTGCCTGCGTTGTGGTAGAGCTTGACCAAATATTTCTTCGTCTTTTCGTTGCCGGGGTCTTTTTCCAAAACCTCTGTACAGGTGCTTATCGCTTTTTGCAGCTCGCCTTTCTTTTCATAAATTTCCGCAAGGGCCAAATGGGCCGCGAAATTCTCCGGTTGACTGCCGATCAGCTCCAAATACAAATTTTCGATCTCGCCGTACACCCCGCTCTCAAAAAGCAATTCCTTGAGACGGTCAAAGGCCAAAAACGACTGGGATGGAACCTTTTCAATGAACCGCTTCAAAACCTTGAGAGCTTCGTCTTTCATCCCCTCTTCAATATAAGAGTCGGCAAGGTAAATGTAGGCCGGCGCGCTGTCGGGGGCAATCTTCATGGCCTCCTTAAATCGCAGGCGGGCTTCTTTGTTTTGATTTTTCTTAAGAAAGGTCAATCCTTCTTCTACCTTGTAAAGAGCGAGTTTGCCATTTCTGGGCAAGCCCTTCAACTTGATGAGGCCCTTATAGGTGTCAAAGGCTTTGTTCCAGGCCTCCAGGTCCTCGTAAATTTGCAGTTTCATCTCCTGGGCCCAGATGTCCTTTTTTTTCTGTTCCAATATGGTGTTCACCACCTGGAGCGCTTTGTCAAACTTCTTGGCCGCATGATAATCCTGGGCCAGGCACTGCAGGATCTCAAGCTGTTTGCCGGGACTCAATCCCTTTCGTACCGTCAGGTATTTATGAACATTGATAGCCTTCTCAGGCTGTCCCATCTCCCGCAGCAGGTCGCCGATTTTCAGGTAGGCATCGATGTTCTTGCTGTTCTTGCTAACGGAATCCCTGAGTTTGCTGAGCGCCTCTTCTCGTCTCCCCTGAAGAAGCAAATTCAACCCCTCGGCATATTCGTTGGCGGCTTCCTCGGTTCGGGTGGTGGGTTTCCGTTGCAACAGGACAAACAACACCAGCGCCACGATCGCGCTGAAGACTATTAGAATCAATACGACAGTAAGGTCCATGTCCAAATCTTAATTTTAGCTTTCTTCCTTGAGATCGAACCCACCTTCTTCCTCTTCTCCTAAAGGCAGATTTCGCAGGCTATCCAGTTCATGTTGCATTTCCAGGTTGGCCTTTTTTAACCTGCGTATTTCGGTCTTTAGTTGGAACACCTGGAAAATAGAGACGACCAACCAAAACAACACGCCCAGGCCAAAGGAGGTATAGATGACCATCCACAGTTGCACGGCCTGGAACTTCCATTGCCAGATAATGCTCCATAAAACCACGTCCACCTGCTGACCGCTGTTTTGCAGGGCAAACAACAGAATCAGCAAGATCACAGCCACCGCCAAAACCCACTTAACGACCCACATAGCTTTTCCCTTCTTCTATTTCAAATGCACCTATGGCAAGAAGTCGTGCACACACGGGAACAAACAAATAGGTTACTCCTTCTTGTCTTCTTCCGAAGTGTCCTCCGGGTTGGCTTCTTCTGGCTTGGTTGTCTCTGCCGTTTCAGCAACGACGTCTTCGGTCGGGGCTGCTTCCGCCTCTGCCGATGGCGCTTCTGTTTCGGTCGCGTCTTCATTAGAGTCGGTGGTGCCGGTTTCTGTCGCTTCTGCCTCCATTTCTGGTGCAGCTTCCACCGGCGGCTCCGATGCTACCGCGTCGGAGGCAGTAGCCCCTTGAGTCAAGGCTGTTTCCGCTTCTGCCGAAGGCACTTCTGTTTCGGCTGCATCTTCATTAGTATCAGCGGTGCTGGTTGCTGTCGCTTCTGCTTCCGTTTCTGGTGCAGCTTCCACCGGCGCCTCTGGTGCTACCGCGTCGGCGGCGGTAGCTGCTTCAGTCGGTTGTTCAGCTTCGGGGACCGCATCAGTCTCGGGCACCTCGAGCGCTTCGACTTCTTCTTTGGCAACTTCAGGCTTTGCTTCAGTCGCCTCCTTCCGCTGTGCCTGCTTCTCCGACAGAATGATCTTTTTGTTCTCTTTGTTAAATTCAATCACCACCAGATCGAGCTCGTCGCCGACCTTATAGCCATCTGAGGGTTTTCGGATGCCCTCCTTGTGTAATTGCGACAAAGGCACAAACGCATCCACGGCCAGCGGCAGCTCCACGATCACCCCTTTTTCGATCATGCGCACGATCTTCGCTTTGGTGCGGGTGTCAACCTTGTAGGCCTCTGCAAACGTGTCCCACGGATTGTCTACGGTTTGCTTGTAGCCCAGGGAGATGCGGCGATGGTCTTTGTCGATGTTCAGTACCACCACCTCGATTTCTTCGCCTTTCTTGACCACTTCTCCGGGATGGCGAACCTTTTTCGTCCAGGAAAGGTCAGAAATATGAATCAGGCCGTCAACGCCCTCCTCCAATTCCACGAACGCGCCAAAGTTGGTAAGGTTGCGCACGACGCCTCTCTGCCGGGTTCCCGCCGGGTATTTGGTTTCGATGTCTGTCCAGGGATCGGGCTCGAGCTGCTTCAAGCCCAGCGAGATCTTGCGTTCTTCCAGATCAATGCTCAGAATCTTGGCTTCGACCATTTCGCCGAGGGACAGAATTTTGGACGGATGTTTGATGTGCTGACTCCAGGACATCTCAGAGATATGGATGAGGCCCTCAACACCCTTTTCCAGTTCGATAAACGTACCATAGTCGGAGATGTTTACAACCTTGCCTTTCACAACATCCCCTGCATGGTATTTTTCCTTGACGTTCTCCCACGGGTGCGGTTGCAGTTGTTTCAGACCCAGCGAAATGCGATCTTTAACCTCGTTGAAATCGAGCACTTCAACCTTTACCTTTTCATCTAACGCCAGGATTTCAGAAGGATGGTTGACACGTCCCCAGGACAAGTCATTGATGTGCAGCAGACCATCCACACCGCCCAGATCCAGAAAAACACCGAAATCGGTGATGTTCTTGACCATACCCTCCAATACCTGTCCTTTTTCCAGGTTTTCGAGGATTTTCGCTCGCTGTTCTTTCATGCTCTCTTCAATTAGAGCACGATGTGAGACGACGATGTTTTTTCGCAACTCATTGATCTTTACGATCTTAAAATCCATCGTTTGGCCGATGAGCGCGTCAAAGTCGCGAATAGGTTTCACATCAATTTGTGAGCCGGGCAAGAAAGCATCCACCCCCATCAAATTGACCACAATCCCTCCTTTGATTCTCCTCATGCAGACCCCTTGCAGGACTTCCCCTTTATCGTAGGCATCGATCACTTTCTCCCAATCGCGCAGAAAGTCAGCCTTTTTCTTGGAAAGCACCAATTGCCCGTCTTTATCTTCAACATTGTCGAGATAGACTTCAATATCATCTCCAATCTGCAACTCTGCCGGGTTGGAGAACTCTTCAATGGGAATAACCCCTTCAGATTTAAAACCGATATCAACCGCGACTTCTTTGTCGTTAACGGCTAAGATTTTGCCAACGACCAACTCTCCTTCAACAAAATCGGTCAGGGTCTGTTCATATAAATTGGCCATTTCCTCAAACTCTTCGGCCGAATACTCTTTTTCTTCAGGTAAGTCTTCGATGGAATAGACGACTTCTGTTTCAGAGCCTGTGGCAAGAGGTTGGGTCGTTTGCGGTTGGCTTTTTGCCGTTTCCGTCAACGTGGCATCACCTCCATTCAGAGCGTTGGTTTCATCAACATGGTTAGTCACTTGATCTTTATTGTCAGACATGTAAAAATACCTCCTTAGAAGTTTTGGCTTTTATTAAAACAAATTCTACGGTAAACATCGATCTTCATACTTCTGCAGTATAAAATCGACCTGTTCTTCGATACTCAAATCCGTCGTATTTAGACAGAGGGCATCCTTCGCTTTACGCAGAGGCGCCGTCTCTCTTTGGGAATCCAGATGATCGCGCGCCTCAATTTCTTTGGCGACTTCTTCAAAATCGGGTTCAAAACCTTGTTCTCTCAATTCCTGGTGCCGGCGTTTGGCCCTTTCCTGGATCGAGGCCACCATGTAGATTTTCAAATCAGCCGACGGAAACACCACAGTGCCGATATCTCTCCCTTCCAAAACAACGGGCCGATTCTCAGCCAGCGCTCTCTGTTTTTGTGTCAACACTTCCCGCACCTGCGGGATTTCTGACACCGCCGACACCTTCGCACTGACCTCGGGGGCGCGGATTTCCCGCGTGACGTCTTCGCCGTTGAGCAAAACGATGGTGCCGTCCGGGCCGGTTTCAATGTCGATTCTGGTCTTTTGCAGGAGCTTCACCAGCCTGTCGGTTGCGTCAAGCGGGATGTGGCTCCGCAGAACCTGCAGTGTGAAAGCCCGGTAGATTGCACCGGTGTCAATATACAAAAAGCCAAGTCTTTTTGCAACAATTCTCGCTGTGGTACTCTTGCCGGACCCAGCAGGACCGTCGATGGCGATGATTGTTCCCTTTTTGTGGTTGAAAACCGCTTCACCTCTCCGATTTAATCTTTCATGCGCAGGCCCTGCTCTTCATTGGAAAAAATCCACCCGACCACCTTGCCAATGTTGATCAGATCATCTTCCAGCCAATAGCGTCGATCACGATCGTATCGCGAGCTGGTGTCGTCTTCGGGAATGGCTTCGATTTCTCTAAAGATCTGCTCGGCCCTCAGTTGCCAAATCTTAATATTGGACGGCCGCAAATCCACCCAACCGTCCTTGGCCCACGCGTCGATGGATTGCGTAGAAATCGCAAAGGTTTCGTTCCCGCGATAAGCAGGAATCTTTACTTGCGGCCCTCTGAGCAACCTCTTACCATCCCTCAAAAGAATGGGAATGCCGATGGACAGGATCGACGATCTCAGATCGGCGTCGTTTAAGATCAGCTTCTCAATTTCCGCAGATAGTCGCTCCGGGTCTGCCTTGCGCAAATTCTCCAGCGTACCGCTGGTCGCTCTCAACAGGTGCGCTTCATAAAGCAATTTGCTCAAACGCGGTGGTCCCAGGAGTTCAAAGGCGATGCTTTCACAATTGTGTTGTAACATCAAGGAAACCATTTTGTTTAACGCTGCATGGCGCATGACACCCGCGCGGTAGGTGGGCCCCATGGTGGCGTTGTCCAGGGCGTTGATGATGTCGTGCCCGGTATTTCCGCCCTTGATTTCATAAATCACATTGCGGGCGATTTCCTCCGGCGTGACCAGCTCCATTTGACCGGAAGACGAAATGGCTGAAAACTCGCCAAAAGAAAAAATGCCGTTTTCACCGGTGTCGATATAAACCGATTTCAAGTGCTTGCGCTCCAACGGCACCCAGGTGGCCGGCCCTTTGAGATTTAATTCCCCTTCTAAGTTCAAAGCATTCTGTGGCGGGCAATCGTAAAGTTGAATGGGTTGACCGCGCTTCTTGATCTCGCCGTAACCAATCTTTTTCCAGGCGATGGCCGCCGTTGGTTTGATCTCTTTGGTGATGGGCGCATCCGGGGTCCGCGCCATCAGAAAGAGGAGCAGAGAATGAGCACCGGCCACGGTGGATTTGCTCAAGAGCACGCGGGATGGCTTTTCCTCCGAATGCGTGTAAGGTATGTTCAAGCCCATGCCGCCCGTGCCGCTGGTACCGATCTTGACGTAGTAGACCGTCTTAAACCGCCGCATGGCGTCGTAAAGAATCTGCACGTGGCGAATTAGCTGGGGAACATAAAGGGTACACAGGAGCTTCTCCACTTCTGCAACCAGCGCTTCCGAATACACTTTTTCTTGTTTGACTCGCCTGAATTCATTTTTCAAATTGTAATAGCCGCTAAAAACATCCTGGTAGGCGACCGCGGTAGCCGAGTTAATACAGTCGATGATGATGTGAGGTTGGTGTTTTCTGATCAGTTGAAACAGAAAGGCTCGCTCCAGCACCTCTTCACTCAAGGCCTCCAAGGTGTCCTCGATTAACTTATTGCGGTTCTCTGGTTTTTCCAATATGGCCTCGCGACTGAGACCCTGCATCGAATCCCTGAGGAAGATGTTGCCCCAGTCTGGCACGATGGTCGTTTCAGGGCTTTTTTCGGCTTCTAAATGTTCACAAGCCTCTCTGGCTTCAGATTCTTTCAGCGACAAGACGATGAGCTGTGCTGGTTTCTCGGTCAACAGTTGTCGACTAATGGCCATGCCCACCAACCCCCATCCTCCCAGGATCATGACTTTTTTGTCTGTTATTTCCATGCGTTAAAGACCTACGATTTGTTTTGTTTGACGAATCTCCTGCGGCGACAGATTTCGCCAGTTGCCAGGCGCCAGCCCGTTTAACTTCAAACAGCCAAACTCAATTCTACTCAGATTGCAGACCTTGTAATCCAAAGCCGCAAACATTCTGCGAATCTGTCTTTTCCAGCCTTGCCGCAAGGTCACCCGCACCAGTTTTCTGTTGCTGGCGGCGGGAAACGAAATCGTACACGGAGCGGTTTGCCCTTCCTCTAAAACGATGCCTTGCTCCAGCTTCTTCTCGTCTTGCATTTGTAAACGCCTGTCCAAACTGACCTGGTAAACTTTAGCGACCCTGAACTTGGGATGCATCAACCTGTAAGCCATCTCTCCGTCATTGGTCAGCAACAGCAAACCGGTGGAATCGATGTCCAGCCTGCCCACCGGGTAGATGCGGGCCCGGGTGGCCACCAGGTCTAAGACAGATTTTCTGTCGCGGTCATCTTTAGCTGTGGACACGAAACCTTTGGGTTTGTTCAGCAAGATGTACTGCAAGCTTCGCCGCGGCTCCACGACTTTGCCTTCAAACTCGACTCTATCTGTTCCAGCCTCGATCTTCGCCCCCAGCCGATTTACCACCGTGCCATTGACCCACACCAGACCCTGCAAGATCATTGCGTCGCATTTCCTACGCGAGGCGACGCCACATTGCGCTAAATATCTATTCAGCCTTATCATTGTTTCCGTGCTGGTTTGCCTCTAACTCGGTCAAGGCTTCCACAATTACCCCGGAGATTTCCTGATTTTGTTCCGCCGTACCCATGATTTCCGCGATTTCTCTCGGTTTAGGCAGCTCGGAAAGGTCGTTTAAGCCAAAATAGATCAAGAAATCAGTGGTGGTGCTGTAAAGGAGCGGCTTGCCCACCGAATCGGAACGGCCGCTAATGCACACCAGATTTCTTTCCAATAGATTCTTGATTACGCCGCCGGAATTGACCCCGCGAATGGCGTCCACTTCCGATTTGGCAATGGGCTGCTTGAAAGTTATGATGGCCAGAGATTCCAAAGCAGCCTGACTGAGCCGCGGCTTTGCCCGGCCTTTGTAGAGCTTTTTGATCCAGGGTGCAAACTCTTTGTGCGAATTAAATTGAAAGCCGGCGGCGACCCTGGTTATGAAAAAAGCTCTGTTCGATTTAGAATAATCCGAATTCAGTTCTTCCACAATTTCGGAGATCCTCCTCTTGCTCAAGCCCTCGACGCACGCGGAAATTTTGTTCTCCGAAAGCGGGCTATCCGAAGCAAAAATCATGGCCTCAACGACCTGTTTTTGGTAATCATCGTTCATCAGATTTTACGGATCCAAATCTCCGCAAACGGCGAACTTTGATTCAATTTAACCTGCTTGCTCCTGACCAGTTCAAGCAGAGAGATAAACGTAACGATCAAGAAAATCCGCTCACTAAACTGGGCGAGCATGTCGGTGAAAAGCGCTTTTTCGTGTTTCTCCAGGTAGTCCATGATGAAGGCCGACTGTTCTTCCACAGAGACCGGGATCTGCGCCACCGTGTACTGATTTCTGGGAGGCACCTTTTTCAACATTTCCACAAACACGGCCATTAAGTCGTACAAAGTGACTTCATGCACAGGATTCTCATCGGCAGCTTCCTGCGCTTCGGCAAATTCAAACTCAAATAGGCTCCTGGCGTAAAGGCCCCGCTGTTTCACTTCAATTTCGCCGAGGTTTTGCGCGACCTCTTTAAATCTCTGATATTCCAACAGCTTTCGCACCAATTCCTCGCGCGGATCTTCGGCTTCCTCGCCTTCCAATTCTGGCCGCGGCAACAACATCTGCACTTTGATGCGAATCAAGGTGGCCGCCATCAGAATAAAATCGCCTGCGTTTTCCAAATCCAACAATTCTATGACTTCCAGATACTCCATATACTGCTGTGTAATATCTGCTATCGGAATATCATAGATCTCCACTTCATTTTTCCGAATCAGAAAAAGAAGCAAATCTAACGGGCCGTCAAAATTTTCGATTTGTACACGATAAGGCATAAAAAAAGCCCTTAATTTATGACTAAATAGGGCCTCGGTTTTTAATGGAACGATCCCAGGAAACAAGAGATGGTCTTATTTCATCAATTCTGTAAAATTCCATAGCCACCCCTCTCTAAAAAGTGCGCCCTTTCAAAACATGCAAGAACTCAATAAATTTAGAAAATTTACGATAAAAAAATAAAATAGTCAAGCTCTTTTTAGCGACGCTAAGTCCTTAAAACGACTCTGCTTCCTCAATCAACATGATCGGGATGTCGTCCTTGATGTCATACTTCAAACGGCACTTGTGGCAGATCAGTTTTTGATTCTCCTTGTCGTATTCCAGATCGCCCTTGCATTTGGGACATGCTAAAATATCGAGAAGTTCTTTGTCCAACATGGTCTGTTCTCCTGTTTTAAGGTTTCCTTAAGCTGTCGCTCACCCAAAAAAATCAACCAAGGCTTTCCGCTGATTTTCAGTTAAAACAGATTTCTCCCCGGCGGCTGCCAAGTCGAAATGACACTTCGTATGTAAACTATTGAGCAGCCTGGCGCCTCACTCTTTAAAAACCCCCATTTTGCCATACTTTTCGATGCGGGCTTCGATGAGCTTTTCGGCGGGGATTTTTTCCAGCTCGTTCAATTCAGCGATGATGCTCTTTCTCAGGATTTCCGCCGCCGCATCATAGTCCCGATGCGCGCCACCCAGGGGCTCCTTGACGATTTTGTCGATTACATTTACCTCCAGAAGATCGGTGGCCACCAGCTTCATGGCCTCGGCCGCTTGTTTGGCCTTGGCACTGTCGCGCCACAGGATGGCCGCACACCCTTCCGGAGAAATCACCGAATACCACGTATTTTCCATCATCAAGACCCGGTCGCCCACCCCAATGCCTAGCGCACCGCCCGAAGCGCCCTCACCGATGATTACGATGACGATGGGCACGGGCAAATGGGACATTTCGAACAGGTTGCGGGCGATGGCTTCGGCCTGCCCCCGCTCTTCGGCGCCGATGCCTGGAAAAGCGCCGGGCGTGTCGATGAAACTGATCACCGGCCGGTGGAATTTGGCAGCCAGCTTCAAGATGCGCAGCGCCTTGCGGTAACCTTCCGGATGCGGCATGCCAAAGTTTCGGTACAGCTTCTCTTTGGTAGAACGCCCCTTCTGATGGCCGATGATGGCGACTTTCTTGCCGTCGAAAACACCCACACCGCCCACGATGGCCGGATCATCTCCAAAGGCCCGATCGCCATGCAGTTCAAAAAAACTGCTGGTCAGCCGTTCGATGTAGTCCATGGTGTACGGCCGCTGCGGATGCCTGGCCAACTGTACCCGCTGCCACCGGGTCAATTTCGAATAAATGTCGGCACGCATTTTGGCCACCTTATCTTCCAACCGCGCAATTTCATCAGAAATTTCCACCTGCTCGCTCTGAGAATAATCCTTCATCTCCTTGATTCGTCGCTCCAGTTCGATGACCGGTTTTTCGAAATCCAACACGAAATTGTTCATGAGTTTTCTTACTTGTTAAATAGGCTCTTTAGTAGTATTTCAACATCCAACAAAGGCGAATAATTCTTCAAGTAGTACAGATTGTACTTCTCCTTGTCCTCCTGGCTGAGATTGCGACCGGCGTTGAGCTGCACCAGTCCAGTTAAGCCGGGCTTGAGGTCGACTGGCTTCGGAACTTCGCCGCCCTCGGCTTTGGTGAACTCGGTGATCTCGCTGCCTACCAGGGACAAATCCCCCTTCAACACCGACCAAAGATAAGGAATCTTGTTGAGATGCTGAGACCCATTTCCGCTAAGCTCAAGCAAAACGATCTCTCCATTTTCACCGTCGCCCACCATTCTCCGGCTCAGTTTCGCTGGCGTAAACAGAAGCTTGAACAAGAAAATGGGCAGGGTCAGGACCAAAGCCAACAGGGCCACACTGAAATCGAACAGACGCTTGAAATGCTTGTAGGTGCCTTTATGCAGCTTGTAATCAATTTCCAACAAGGGGAAATCGTCGATTCTGTCGATGGACGCTTTGCCGATGATCACCTCGAGATTGCTGGGCACCAGTTTGAAGTTGACGTTCAGGTCGCCCGAACGTGAAATAATTCCCAGGATGCGGTCATAAGACAGACGCTGCGCCGAAAAAATGACCTCTTGAATCTTCTCTTCCTGAATGATGTCGTTCAACTGCTCTAAAGAACCCAGCACTTTCATGTCATGGTAAGCGGCCCCGGTGTCCCGGCCATTGACGCTCACCAGGCCAACGATCTTGTAGCCCCCGTCTTCTTGTTTGCTGATCTTCTCCAACAATTTCTCACCCGCTTCAAAATCGCCGACGATCACGGCTTTTCTACTGAAAAACTGCTTGCCAAAAGATTTAGGAAAGTGAACAAGTCCCATCAGCGGTAGAATCTTGACCATCAGCCGCCAGGTGGGCAAGGTCAACAGACTCAGGAAGCCCGCTAAAAGAACCACGGCCCTGGAATAGGCATATTGATTGAAGAAATAGGTTAAGCTGGCATTCACCAAGAAGCCCAGCACCACGGCAGCGCTGGCCATGAATGCGGATAGTTTGTTCCTGGCGTAACACCCAAACAGGGTGAGGCTGGCGATCCAGATTAGCGAATAAACAACGTCCACGGGAATGAAAGACCCCAAATGGCTCAAGCTCCCAAATCGCCAATAAATCGCTGCCACCAATGCAAAAGAGATGAGAAGGAAATCTGTTAGCGGCACCACGACACTGAGCAGAATCTCTTTTAAAAAGGTAAAACCTGCTCTAAACCAAATAGCTCCCAGGAGCACCCAATAGGGCAACAACAGATATTTGTGTTTGAAGTGCTTCTTGGCAAAGAGGGCCATGGCCTGGTAAAAAAGCCGCAGGCTGTCAAACTGACTGCGTTTGGAGCTTTCCCCCTTGAAATGAATGATTTTCGTGCCGGGGAAATAGCGCACTTTCCAACCGCTTTGACGAATCCGAAAGCACCAATCCAAGTCCTCACCGTACAGGAAAAAAGCTTCATCGAAACTGCCCACGACCTGCAAAATTCGTCGCTGGATCATCATGAAGGATCCGGAAATCGCATCCACTTCGTACGATTGATCGGGATCAAGATAGGTCAGGTTGTAGCGACCAAAAATGCGGCTGTTGGGGAAAAGGCGGCTCAATCCAATGATTTTAGCGAAGGCCACCCACGGCGTCGGGGAGCTGCGACGACAGGCCAATTGCAAAGTGCCGTCAGGATTGAGAATCTTGCAGCCCAACATGCCCGTATCCGGGTGCGCTTTAAAAAAGGCCATCATGCTGGCAAACGTGTCTTCCTGCACGATGGTGTCGGGATTCAGCAGGGCGATGTATTGGCCCTGCGCGCGTGCAAGCCCCTGGTTAGACGCCCGGCCAAACCCGAGGTTTTCTGAATTCACCAGCAATTCGACTCCGGGAAAGCGTCGCTGAATGAGCGCCACACTGCCGTCGCGGGAAGCATTGTCTACCACGATGATCTCAGCGCGAATTCCCTTCAGTGCCCTTTGCACCGAGATCAAGGTCTGTTCCAAAAACTCCTTCACATTGTAATTGACGATGATGACGGAAAGCTCTACCGCGCCCGCCTTCGTGGAGGCTCGTTCAACCCCGGCATCTTGCGCCGACTCTTTGGATTTTGGTTCAGTGATCATGGCTTATTTTATGCGCCCCAACAGGTCTAAGATTCTCAGTTTCCATACCATGAGCGCTGCTTCATGCATGACTTTGCGCGACAATTTTGAATTCCCTTTCACTCGGTCAACGAATATGATTGGAATTTCGCAGATTTTAAATTTCTTTTTCCAGACTTTGTAGTTCAGTTCGATTTGAAAGGAATAGCCATCGCTGGCGATATTCTCAAGATCGATTTGCTCCAAGACTTCCCGGCGGAAGCATTTGAAGCCACTGGTACAATCCCGTACCGGCAGACCGGTGACGACCCGGGTGTACCAATTGGCCCCCACACTCAGCATTAATCGCGACAAAGGCCAATTGATGACATTGACCCCCTTGACGTAACGAGAACCAATGACCAGGTCACACTCTTTTATTTTCTCCAAAAAATTCGGTATTTCCCGCGGATCGTGCGACAGGTCCGCATCCATTTCAAAAATATAATCATAACCTTGCTCAATTGCAAACTTAAAACCTTCTACGTAAGCCGTGCCCAGGCCGCGCTTGCCTTCCCGCTGCAACAAATGAACGCGGGAATCGGTGCGACTGATTTTCTCGACCACCTCACCGGTTTTGTCCGGTGAATTGTCGTCCACTACCAAAATAGAAAGATTCGGAATATTTAAATCGATTATCTTTTGAATAACCGTTGCAATATTTTCTGCCTCATTGTAAGTAGGGATGATGATCAAGTTTTTTTTCATTGGGGCTTAAACGCGTTCTAACTGATTCTTTAATTGGGTTAACCCATCCTGAATCCCGCTCATCTCTAATTGCAAATCGCGAAAAGCTTTTTCCATGTTAAACCTTGAATTCAAAGGGCGTGGGGCTTTTTGCTGCAAATCAACGGTTTTTATGGGACGAATTAGGTCGGCATTAAATCCGAAGATTTCCGCCACCTTCAACGCAAAATGATAGCGATCGATATATTCGGAACCTGCGATATGGTAAAGGCCGCTTTTTTTCAGCTCAACAATTTTCAAGATGGCTTTGGCCAGATCATCCGCTAAGGTGGGATGCCCGAATTGATCATCGACAATGGTCAAGCGGTCGCCTTTGGCCAGCTTGTCGATCAACCACGTAGCGAAGTTTGGCCGAGTGTTTACACCGGTACCGTACAGAACCATCGTCCGGACAATGGTATAGTCGATGCCATTAGACTTCACCGCATTTTCACTGGCCAACTTTGAACGGCCGTAAAATCCCAGAGGATTGGGCTTGGAGTCCTCGGAATACGGTCCGTTGGCTCCGTCAAACACATAATCCGTGGAAATGTGAATCAGATGCGAATTGACAATTCTGCTGGCGTAGGCCAGATTCTCCGCGCCGGTCACGTTCACTTTCCAACACAGGTCCTTTTCCTCTTCGCTGCCATCGACATCGGTGAAAGCCGCAGCGTTGATGATGAAATTCGGTTTAAAGGCTTTCACGATCGTCAACAGGACCGGGCGATGGGTTATGTCGCAGAACTGGTAGTGAAAGTTTGCTGTGGGTAATTCGGATGCACGCGCCAATCCGAGGCCCAAAACATCGTATTTGTGTGCAAACGCCTGAACGAGCTTCTGGCCTAGCAGCCCATTGCAGCCCGTGATCAGTACTTTCTGTTTTAATATCCTTAATTTTGGCATTGGAGTAACTTCCGTATCCTTGAGACTTGCGAGCTTCCCATAAATGTACAGTTTAGTCCGGCCACTCTATTGGCAAACTTCGTTGCCTGGTAAACATCTTTGGTTCTCAAATATTCCACCAAATACCCTGCGGCAAAAGCATCGCCGCAACCGATGATGTCCACAACATGGGCGATGGGCAAGGCCTTTATTCTCTTGACGACAACCTTGTCGTTGTTTAGGTAGAACACATACCCCCCTTTTTCAGCCAGCGTGATCTGACAGACAGACGGCTGCATTTGCAAGATTCGCCGGCCAAAGTCGACCAGGACCTCCTTGGGCAGCTCTTTAGCGACGCCCGCCAAAGTCCGTGCTTCCATTTCGTTTATCTGCAAAACATCGGCCACGTCGATCCACTCTCGCCAATCAGCAGGGCGTTTGTAATAGCGTTTTCCTTCCGCGCTAATGCCCAGGGCGTGGGAATGAAAATCCAGGTAGATCAAAGCCCGCGAATCTTGCCGAAATCGCTTCAAAGCATTCAAGTCGACGTCCACGCCGGTAATGAGGTTGACTTCCACCGCGTCGGCATCCTGCAACATCTCCAACTGCTCATGTTGCAATACGGGCATGGGTGCGGTCGTCACTTCGTCTCTTTCTTGCGGGCCGGTGTACGTCAGCCTCACCTGCGTATTTTTTCTGGGCACGATTCGAATGCCGTCCAGGCGCACATTTGGGTACCTGGACAACTGCGACTCGATGGTTTCATAAAAATCCTCGCCCACAAAGCAAACCGGCCACACCTCGGCTTCGGGTTCGAGCAGATTAGCCAGATAACTGACGGTAAAGAATATGCCACCAATGCTTTCCACCGACTGCATTTTCCAGGGCAAGATTTTGTCGCGAATAAATGTCCCAACCACTCCGACCTTCATGCCACATCTCAACTGTAAGGATAAAAAATATAAAACAGCAATGAAAGCCCGCCCAGGACCCACAACCCAGAACTGATTTCGTGGCCTCTTCCTGCCACCAGCTTGAACAGCGGGTAGAGCACAAATCCAGCCGTAATGCCGATGCCGATATTATAGGTAAAACTCATCAAAATCACCACGGCAAAGGCTGGGAATAGTTCCGTGTAATCGTCGAGTTTGATTTTGGTCACAGACGTCAACATGAGGTAGCCGACCACGATCAGGGCCGGCCCGTAGGCCTGCGGCGGTATGGCCGTCAAGAAGGGCGCAAAAAACAGGGCTGCGAGAAAGAGACAGGCGACCACCAGGGCGGTAAAGCCTGTGCGTCCGCCTGTTTCAACCCCGGCCGCTGCTTCAATGTAAGCGCCGGCGGTGGTCGTTCCCACCAGGGCCGCAAAGGTGGTGGAAATGGCATCGGCCATCATCGGCTTTTCGATTTCAGGTAGGTGGCCGTGCTCATCCAAATAGCCAGCCCGCGCCGAGACCCCGATGAGCGTTCCCATGGTATCCACAAAGGCCATGACGAACACCGTTAACACCACAGAAAAAAAGCCCCAATTGAGCGCGCCCCTGATGTCCAGCTTGAGCCAGATGGGCGCCAAACTGGGCGGCAGGCTCAACAAGTGTTCAGGCGGCGCCGCCACCTTGACGAGAAAAGAGAGAATCGTGGTCGCCAGAATTCCCAGAAAAATGGCGCCCGGTACCCTCCTAACCATAAGCATGGCAATCAAAACAAAACCAACGATGGCCACCAGGACCGGCGCACTGGTAAGGTCGCCAATTTTGACGGGCGCCTGAGGGGAACCGAGCACCACAATGCCCGTAACATTCAAACCGATGAAAGTCAAGAACAAGCCAATGCCCACGGCAAAACTGTGGCGCAATCCTTCTGGCACAGAATCCACCAGCCACTGCCTTAGACGCAGCACAGTCAACAAAATGAACAACACCCCGCCGATGAAGACGGCCCCTAAAGCCGCCTGCCAACTGTACCCCAGCAAGACGACCACGGTGTAGGCGATAAAAGCGTTCTCGCCCATATAAGGGGCGATGGCGAAAGGGCGTTTTGCATAAAGCCCCATAATCGACGTGCCGATCACTGCCGTTAGGATGGTGGCGACCATGGAAGCCGCAACCGGAATGCCCGCCGCTTCCAGGATTTTGGGATTGACCACGATGATGTAAGACATGGTCATGAACGTGGTTATTCCAGCGACCATTTCAGTGCGAAAAGAGGTCTGGTATTTGTCGAATTCGAAGTACGCTTCGATCTTTCTCAGCATGACGCGCCCTGACTTAGATTTTGCAGCCGTTCTTTTTGAATTCTCGCAGTTTGACCTTTAGCTTTTCATCCTCGAGGCCCAAAATCTGTGCCGCCAAAATGGCCGCGTTGGCAGCCCCTGCGGTTCCGATGGCCACGGCGGCCACGGGCACCCCTTTGGGCATTTGCACGATGGAATACAACGCATCTTCGCCTTGCAAGCTGGAATTGGGCATGGGTACGCCGATCACGGGCAATGTGGTGTAGGCGGCCACGGCGCCGGGCAAATGGGCGGCCATGCCAGCAATGGCGATGATGACTTTGTAACCGTGGCGCTCGGCGTTCTCAGCAAAATTTGCCGTCTCCCTGGGTGTGCGGTGGGCAGAGAAGACAAACTCATCAAAGGGAATTCCAAAATGGTCAAAATACTTCTTGCATTCCACGGAAGCTGCCCTGTCCGACACACTGCCCATGACCACGGCCACTTTGGCTTGCTCTTCTCGTGTCATGTTAACTTTCCTTTTTGATTAACGCTTCAGAAGTTTCCTGGCTTGTTTTAAATGAATGAGCCATGATGTCCAATTGTCGCAAAAACGGCTCTTTCGGACCCGCCGGATAAAACACCGCAATGTCAATCATGTAGATTCTCTCGGTTGCAAGATCGTAAAAGCAATAGTTGCGGAAGGGCCCGCCGGCGACCTTCTCCACGTTTTCCCAAAGACCTTGCGTCAACAGCGCCGGCCGCCCAAGGAACTCGATCTCTTCGGTGTGGGTGTAATCCGCATTGATTCGGTCGTTCTCGTAGAACTTCCCGGTAAGCCTGTTGCGGGTGTTGATGGCCCAGTCTGCGTCGATCATTTCAGGATCCCCGTCTTCTATCCAGTGAACGAACAGCCAGCGTTCTCGCCCCGGCAGACTCCGCCGCAGCATGATGAACCGGTCCTGCGGCCTTTCGATATTGACGATGTAGTCGTGCTGCACCCGCACCGTCCAGCCATATTTGCGCAACAGTTTCAGCTCGATGTCTTCCTGTTCGAGCTCAGAGAACATCTCTCTTTTGGTCTTCTCGATGAGCCTCTGGTGCAAAATGTCGTACAGCGCCTTCTTGTTGCTCTCCATCTTGTCGCGCAGCTTCTCGAGCGAATTGCTCACCAGCACCAACAAGATTTGCTGCTTAGCCCAGGGATCGGTTTTGGTGAAAACGTATTCCTGACCAGATTCAACCCTGGTCCGCACTTCAGGAGTCAACATGGCGTTGATCTTCTTGGTCATTTCTCCAGAGGAATGCAAGGCCCCCAATATGACCAGGTTTTTCCTGGTAGCAAAGTCGTTGAATTGCTGCGCGGGCACCCAGTGGACAGCAAACACAGATTCTGGCTGCGGCGTCTGGATCGTTTTGGTAAAGACGTCTTTCAAGGTTGATTCCATGAACTGCCAGTCTGACGAATCGGCCACGACGAACAGATCGGTGTCGCTGCCAAAACTGACCGGCTTGCGAAAACAACCGGAGACCAACAAAAAAACAAAACCGCCCCATAGCACCGCTTTAACGAGTTTCATCATTCTCACCTCGTTGGTTTAATAACATAAAGCATTGAAGAACCATTTCGGGATTCTCTGCGCCGCAGGCTCGAACCCACGGCTAAGGAAATCATGGCGATCACAAACGCCCGCAGCAGCAAAAACAGCAACAGAAATCTTTTTCCGCTGTTCCTGGCGATGAGCAGCTCGCTGAATAAGCAATTGTACAGCGCATCGAAGGGTAATTGCCGCCGTTGAATGATCTCAAAACCGCTTGCCGAACAAAAGGCCTGCAAGGAAGCCGGCACGAAGTGCTGCACATGACGCGGAGCATCCAGGGCGACCCAATTCGCCTTGTAAAAGCGTGCATCAAAACTGTTGATGTTGGGCATCGCAATGACGAGGACGCCTGAATCCTTTAACCTGGTTCGCAGCTCTCGCAATATCTGCAACGGGTTGTAAAGATGTTCCAGCACGTGCCACAAGGTGACAACGTCGAAGCTGTTTTCTGAATACGGCATTTGGGAGAATTCCAGGGTAGTGACTTTTAGGCCGTACTGCTTCTGAGCGAATTCTGCGGCTTTTTCATCTTTTTCGAGTCCCGCCACCGACCAGCCGTGTTTCTCCATTTCACGCAAAAACTCACCGGTGCCGCAGCCGATGTCAAGGAGCTTCCCGCACTTCACAAACTTCTCGATCACTCTGCGCTTCCGGCCAACCATCAGATTCCGCACCCAAAGATAAACCCGATCCAGGCCGCTGACCGCTGAGCGGGTCGAGAGAAAGGGTTGGTAAGCACCGTTGGCGTAGAAGTCCGAAATGTGTTCAACTTTGGGCCGTGGATTCAAGTAGACGAAATTGCAATTGACGCAAGCCACGATTTGATATTCTCTGGCGACGCTCAGCTTGAACCGGTCTCCAACTTTACGGAGCAACTCAAACCGGTCGCTGTTGCAAAACGGGCAGGCAATGGTTTCAAGTTTGGTGTTCAACTCAGATTCGGGAAACTCCATAGTATCACGTCTCATTTCTTGCGTCGGTCAGGCCAGTCGGAGGCCCGGCCCTTGACGGACGCCCGACTGACAAAAGTGCAAGACGCATTGGAACGCGGATTGCACGGATTTAACGGATCCGACCGGATTAGCCAGACGAAATCCGTTTGACTCAGTAACTCCGAACCGAATGGCTGATGAACCGTTTGATTTTCACAAGAGACAAATGTCCGTGTTCCATTCATTGGCGGCTGTGCCGTGATAGGGGATTAATTGTCATTTACAAGCTTTCAACCTCAGGTCTTGCGTCCTGCGCACGCCGCGCAGGAAATAATCCACGGCAACACTGCCTCGATACATTTTCTTGCTTATGTCGCTGTCGGCAACCTTGCGCAAGCGCTGGACCTGGGAGCGCTTGGTCATAATCCTAAAAAAACTAAAAGCGACGTAAATCAAAGCTTTGCACACCGCTTTGACACGGACGAAATCAAACTTGACACCGGAATACAACAGGGTCATCAACTCGAGCAGCAGGCGCCCGGGAAAAATCCAGAACAAAGAAGAACGCTGGTAATTCTTCAACAGCATGATCAGGCTGTTACGATGATTCAGGTAGATTTTTAGGGGAGAGTCTGGCTTCAACGTCGAGCCGGCCTGGTGATAAACAACCGCTGGAGGCATGACAACGACGCGGTAGCCAGTTAGGTGAAAGCGCCAGCACAGATCGATCTCTTCCATGTGCGCGAAGAAATCATCATCGAAATACCCGACTTCATCCAGCGCCGACTTGCGCACCAGCATGGCCGTACCTGAAGCCCAAAAGATGTCTCCCCCCTCCTCGTATTGCCCTTCGTCCTTTTCCACGCGAAAAAACAGCCGCCCTCTCGCAAACGGGTAGCCAAAGCGATCTAACAGCCCGCCGGCTGCTCCCGCGTAGTCGAAAAGGCGTTTGTCTTTCAGCGACAGAATCTTGGGTTGGCAAGCAGCAATTTGAGCATCCCTTTCACAGCAAGTCACCAGCAACGACAGCCAGTCCGGTTCAAACTCTGTATCGTTATTCAGAAACAAGAAATAGGTTCCTCTGGCCTGTGCAATCCCGGCGTTGCAACCGCCTGCGTAACCCAAATTCTCCGCATTTTGTACCACACGGATCCACGGAAACCTTGCTTGAGCCGATGATACGCTGCCATCCGTAGAGCCATTGTCGACCAACAGAACTTCCTTATTCGCGTAAGTTGTCTTTTCTAACGATTCCAGACAGTTAGTCAGAATCTCCTCACCATGGTGATGGGGAATAATGATCGACACTAAGGGTTCGCGAGGCATCGATAAAAAGCGTCAATCCTTCGCTTTCACATTGGAGCCGTCCCCTCCGGCGGAATTAGGGACCTTGGAGCTGTCTTGCCGATCGAGCATCCTGGTCAACTGGGCCAGTTGCTGCTTAGCCTGCCGATCGGTAGGATGCAACTGCAGCCACTCGTCTAAAAGATCGATGCCCTTTTGGTATTCATTCGAACGAATGTAGTTGCCGATCAGCCACCCATAAGCCTGAGGGGTTTGCGGATATTCATCCTTCACCGACAGCGCCAACGATTCCGCCTTGGCAGTTTCGTGAAAATACTGGCTGTAATAAGACGCAAACGTTAGCTTGTCGACCGGGCCCAGGTTGTAGTGGTCAAGATAATAATCCAGGCGTTTCTTCAGCTCTTGCGGCCGTCCGGCATCGTAGTACATTTGTCCCATGGTCAAGCTGATGCGGTAATTGGGAGTTGGAATGATCTCCTCCGGCATAACTTCGTTCATCCGGTCGAGTACTGCCAAGACTTTGTCTTTCATATTTTGGATCTGATAGTAGTTCGCCAGTCTAAAAAAGGCGTTGCGATAGTTTTGCAACAAACCGATGGTGCCGCGATCAATAAAAACTTTAGGATTGTTCAGATTTCTGAACCTGAATTTCTCGAGCAAGTTAGTTTCTAATTTCTCGGGGGCGATGAAATCTCTGCCATTGCCGTAAGGCATGACTTTAAAGGCCAGGCCGTCCATTCTCAGATAGTTTCTGAGGCCGCTCAAACCTTTCGGGTTGTTCAGCCCTAACATGTTTTCCGGCGAAACCGTGACCGCAAAGTAAATGGGCTTCTCGAAACGATTGGCTCTGATGATGTGGTCCACCATGATATCCTGAACCCGAATGGCCCGGCCGCTGAGCAAGGTGCCTTTCATATTAAACTCTATCCTGGGCTTCTCCGGAATGTTTTCGGGCGAGACGTTGGCGTTGTCTTTCTCATTTTCCACGTAGTTTAAGACCGTCTGCCTGGGTACGTTGATGGTTAGCCGGAATTCCTTTTTGTTGCCTGGCAAAAGCTGGGGCTGCAAAGCATCGATTTCATCATCCGTCAATGTGATCGGTACTTTGGGTTCCTGGTCGCGAAGCTGCTTGATGTACCAGTCGGTGTTGAGCAAACTCAAATTCACCACGCGAATATCAGTTCGGATGCCTTCGACGTATTGCAGATACCAGATTGGAAAAGTGTCGTTGTCGCCATTGGTAAAGATTATGGCATTGGGATCGCAGCTTTGCAAGATGTTGTAGGAATAATCCCAGGGCACGTAATTGCCAGTGCGGTCGTGTTCATGGGCGTTAAATGAATACATATTGTATGGCACAGCCACGAAAAGCAGCGTGATGATGGCCGCAATGCCAACTTTTTTCAAAGTGGCATTGGAGCGAATGGTATTGGCCACGTATTCCACCAGGAACTGGGCGCCGATTCCGATCCAGAGCGCGAAGGCGAAAAAGGAGCCCACATAGGCGTAATCCCGCTCCCGCGGCTGAGGATTGTCCTGATTCAGGTAAATGGCAATCGCTACCCCGGTCATGATAAACAGCGTCAGAATGGAAAAGGATTTCTTCCAGTCGCGTTGAAAATGATAGAACATGCCAAGAAAGCCCACAAGAAACGGCAAGCCCCAGAGACCGCGCACAGAAATGGTCTCTGCAATATAATTGTCCGGTCCCAGCTTGGTGCCTTTGCCAATGAATTGCCAGCCAAAATAGCGGACATACATTTTCTTGACCTGGTATTCCCAGAAAGGTGCCCGGCGTTGCAGAAACGGGATGTCGCCGTACTGTTCACGGTTTAAATAACTGACTAATCTCGTAGGCTCATCCGGGTCGTTTTCATCGATAGCCGGATTTAACCCAGAGCGAATATAAATGGCTGTGTAGGTCGAGTAACCGGCCACAATCAGCAAGATGCTGGTCAACGCCAATCCGAAAACGCGCTGCCTGTTTTGAATCGCGTAGTAGATCCCGAGAAAAATCAGGAGCACCAGCCCCCCCAAAGCAACGAACGAAAACTTCTCCAAAATCCAGGGGATACCCTTGACTATGACCGGGTAAATGGCGCCGAAAGCAGCCGCAGACGCCAGCGCAAAGAGCATGAAAGAAGAAAGGTTCAGTTTAGAACGCTTGAAGTAAACGATGAGGAACACCGTAGGCAGTGCCAAAATGTTCAACAAATGAATGCCAGTGGCCAGACCGACTAAATAGGCGATTAACAGCAAGACTTTGTCACCCGCCGGACTCTCCGATTTCTCCAGCCAGGTCATAATCAACCAAATGACCATGGCGGTAAAAAACATGGAAGCCGCGTAGACCTCCGCTTCTACGGCATTGAACCAGAAGGAATCGCTAAAGGCGAACGCCAATGCGCCGACAATGCCCCCGGTATAAATCGTGACCTTGTCCTCAATGGTCTCGGGAATGCCCTTCCATTCTCTGATCAGACGCACGATGATCAAGTATGTGAGCATGATCGTTAGAGCGCTTATGATGACCGAAATGATGTTGACGCGCAGGCCAATATCGTGAAAAAAGGGCAACAAGGTGAAGACCCTTCCGACTAAAATGAACAAGGGCGATCCCGGGGGATGCGGCACCCCCATGATGTAGGAGCTGGCAATAAACTCGCCACAGTCCCAATAAGAGGCGGTGGGTGCCACGGATTTGCCGTAAACGGCCAGTCCAATCAAGAATATGATGAAAGCTATGATTCGGTTTAGCTTCTTATGTTCCATGGTAGAGCGGGCCTCCTAATTAACCAATTCTTGCTAATTCGAATTTGTCACGGTAGTTCTTAAAAAAATGTGCCCTTACGGGTGAGTTTTCGAAGCTCAAAATCTGTTTATCCTGACGGGCCAGTTGAAAAGCCTCGTCCCGCGCCCTGAGCAATAGCGCCGCGTCGGTTACGATGTCGGCGATGCGGAAGTTGGGGAGGCCGTGTTGTCTGGTGCCGAAAAACTCCCCAGGACCGCGCAGTTGCAAGTCGATCTCGGCGATCTTAAATCCATCGTTGGTCTTGGCTAAGGCGCTCAATCTCGTTCGGGCGTCACCGGAAATGGGGTATTGGGCGATCAAAATACAATACGATTGCCGGTCGCCTCTGCCCACGCGGCCGCGCAGTTGGTGCAATTGGGGCAGGCCGAAGCGCTCAGCATTCTCGATGACCATGAGGCTGGCGTTGGCAACATCCACGCCCACTTCTACCACCGTGGTACTCACCAGCACCTGAATCTCTCCCCCTTTGAACGCCTCCATGATGCCCTCTTTTTCCTCGCTTTTCATGCGGCCGTGCAGCAAGCCAACCCGCAACTCTTTAAACAGGCCGTTTTTCATCTTTTCATAATTTTCAGTGGCGGCTTCGATGTCGAGCTTTTCCGATTCTTCTACGAGTGGAAAAATTATGTAAGCCTGTTCTCCCTGCGCCACCTTGTCCTTAACAAAGCGGTAAATCTCCGTTCGTTTCTTGTCGCTGCGCCAAATCGTCTTCACCGGCTTTCTGCCCGGCGGCATCTCATCCACAATCGACACATCCAGGTCGCCGTAAAGGGTCAAGGAAAGCGTACGCGGAATGGGCGTAGCGGTCATCACCAGCACATCGGGATTCATTCCTTTTTCCATGAGCGCGGCCCGCTGCAAAACCCCGAAACGATGCTGCTCGTCCACCACTACAAATCCCAGGCGCTTGAACTCGACACCCTCTTGAATCAACGCATGGGTTCCCACCACGATGTCCACTTCCCCACTTGCGATGCCAGCCAACGCGGCCTGTCGCTCTTGCTTTTTTTGTGCCCCAATTAAGAGCAGCACTTTAACCCCGAGCTCCTCCAGCAACTTGTGAATGTTGAGGAAATGCTGCTCGGCCAGGATTTCCGTCGGGGCCATGAGTCCAGCCTGGTAGCCGTTTTCGATGGCCATCAACATGGCTACTAACGCTACAACCGTTTTGCCGGATCCCACGTCGCCCTGCACCAGGCGGTTCATGGGGGCGTCTTTTTTCATGTCGTCGCGAATCTCCTTGATGACCCGCTTCTGCGCGGCGGTCAATTCAAACGGCAGTTTGTCGATCAACTGCCGCGTGCGCTCACCCACTTTCAAGAACTCGATGCCTTTTCTTTTGATCTTAAAACTTCTTCTCCGATAAGCCAGCATCAACTGCAAATAAAACAGCTCATCGAATTTCAAGCGCCGGCGTGCCGCTGCCAACGCCTTTTTGTCAACTGGGAAGTGCACATTTTCGATGGCAGGCCTCAAGGGCATTAGGTGCTGTCTCGTCAAAATGGATGCCGGAAGAATTTCGTTGATGCTGCTCACGTGGCCTTTCAGTGCGTTTTTAATCACCCGCCTGAATCCGCGACTGTCCAACCCGACTTTTGCCAGGCTTTCGGACGACGGGTACAGCGGGATGATCCGGCCCGTGTGCAAAAAGTCTTGTTCGCCTTCGTCGCTAAAGCGGTCGAATTCCGGGTGCACCATTTGAATCCCACCGAAAAAGCCGACCGTGCCGCTAAAAGCTATGGTCTCGCCCTTCTTGAAGATTTTGTTCCAATATTCCACGCGATTAAACCAGACGCAATTCAGAAAGCCCGTGTTATCATAAATCACCAGAACGAACCGGTTGCGGCGGCCTCGCTTTACGCCAAAAAACTGCACCTTACCCACAACGGTGGCGGTCATTCCTTCCTTTAGATCTTTTATTTTGGTAATTCGACTGCGGTCAAGATAGCGGCGGGGAAAATAATACAAGAGATCAAGTATCGTTTCCACTCCAACTTCTCTTAGCTGTTCAGCACGCTTTTCTCCAATCCCTTTTAGAAATTGAACCGAAGTGCTCAAACTTGTTTGGTCTGGTTCAGACACATTTATCTATGAATGACCGATTATCGATTGTACCGCACAACGTATTCCAACAAGGTCTCCCCGTCTTTGGGAACCTGCACGGCAAATTCAATGGTGCGAGCATCTTTCTTGGTGTACTCATGGCTCTTCCTGATGATTTCCCAATTGAGATTGAGGTGCTCCACAACGGTAATCTCTACCGCCTCGTCTTTGTGATTTCTGAGTTTGATCTGCCAGGTTTCTTCCCACGACGCCTTGCCAATAGACCGGTGGTCTTTCTGAATGCGTTCACCCACAATGTCGAAAGCATCGCCAACGTAAACTTTGACCGCTTCATCCTTGGACGTGTGGTCGACGAAATCCTCACCAACAAAAATCAAAGCCTGGTCCGAATCCTTTTTGTACACTCTAATCTTGCCTTTGGGCAGCGCCATTCCCAACCCAAATTCCTTCCTGTTTTGAAATTCGAGATTCACCCGCACGTTTTTCTTGCTTTTGCTGCCGTCGTAAACGTATTTCTTGGCGACCGCCACCTCAGCCGGGGCAAATAACGAAATTTGTTTGATCTGATTGTTGGCCACCGTGGCCGGCCTCGGCAACGTATACAGATGATATTCGAAAAACGCTTTTTCCTGAAATTGGGTAACAGTGAGCGATTCCACACCGGGTCGTTTGGCCAGGAAAGGTCTGGGGACTCTTTTGGCCCGGTGCACACTGCCAGCCACGAGTTTAAGCTTGGTGTCTTTGTAGGTAGCCCCGGATTTGTTGTCGATGGAAACCCAGCCACTCAGGTCCAACTGGGTGTCGCGTTGGTTGGTCACGGCTACGTATTCGGCATGCCACTGGATGCCGGAAGTCAGATAGCCGACTTCAATCTTGTGGTCACCGGCTTGCCCAACATCGAGGCGCCAAACCAGAGTGGGCCGGGTAATCAATCCTTCCGGCAGCGTGGGAAAATCCATGTTCTGCACGCTCTCCCGGTTGACGATCTTGATGCGCCCGCCAGATTCTCGCAGAATCACATCTTTACCCGAAGCGCTGAGCAATGTGCCGGTATAGCTGACATTTTCCTTGGCCGACAACGTGATCACTTGATCCACATATTTCGACAATATTTTGGAGGCATCGACCAGATCGTATTCATAGTTTTGTTCGAGAATCGCAACCTTCTCAGGCGCTGTTTGTGAGGTGAAGTAGACCGAGGTAGGATCGATTTGCGCGGCCACGTCCTGAAATTTGATCTCGGTGACGCCTCGCTGCAATCGCATGGTTCGCACATCTTTCACCAAAGCCAAATTGTCGTTGTAAATGGTCAGTCCAACCTCTCTCTGCTGAGCAAAGCTCGAGGGCGCCACACTCATGAATAGGAGCCCCAGCCCACCGACAATGTTTGTTTTTACTGACATAAAATGCCTACCCTTTCAAATGATTGGGATTCATGCGGCTAAGCTCTGCAAATTCGATTTGAGTTTTGCCAGATTCGATTCAAAGTCGGATTTCTTTTTCTTTTCCAGATCGATGACTTCGTCCGGAGCTTTGGCCAAAAAATCTTTGTTGTGTAACTTGGTATTCAAGCCTTCCAATTGTTTTTCTAAACGCCCGATCTCTTTCTTTAGACGGGCTCTTTCCACGTTGAAATCGATCAGTCCTTCCAATGGCAAGAAGATTTCCAACCCGTTGACCACTGCACTGGCCGCGTGTTTTGGCCTTTGGGATTTGCTGCTAATTTCGAGCTTGTTGACTTTGGCCAATTGTTCAAAATACGGCTTGTTGTCCACCAGCAGGCTCAAACAGGACGCCTTGGAGGAGTCAATCATCACGTCAGCGGTCTTGTTGGGGGCCACATTCATTTCTCCGCGAATATTGCGAATAGCTCCGATGGCGTTTTGAATGACCTCCATATCCTTTTCGACTTTCTCCTGGTGAAAAGTGCGACACTCAGTAGGCCAGAGAGAAACCATGATGCTCTCCGAGTCGTTGTCGCTGCGAATCTTCATCCACAGCTCTTCGGTAATAAATGGAACCGCAGGGTGCAGCAACTGCAGAATGCCCTTCAACACCACGACCGCAACGCCCAGCGCCACACTTCTCGCCTCTTCGTTCTTTTCGTCGTACATTCTCGGCTTGATCAGTTCCAAATACCAGTCACAATACTCGCTCCAAAAGAAAGAATAGATGGCTGCGATGGCCTCGTGAAACTTGAATTGGTCCAGACTGCGCGTGACTTTGCGAATGGTTTTCTGAAACCGACTCAAGATCCACTGGTCCGCCAAATCGAGGGCGTTTCTTTTTTTTGCCTGAAGAACAAAATCCAAATTGCCGTGCTCGAGATCGGACGGTCTTAAATTCAGACCCAAAAACCGGAAAGCGTTCCACACTTTGTTGGAAAAGTTTCGTCCGATTTCAAAATCGCTCTTGGACAAATTGATGTCCTGCCCTTCTGAAGAGAGCAAGAGGAGCGAAAACCTCACCGCATCGGCGCTATATTGTTCCACCTTCTCCAACGGATCGATGCCATTGCCCAGCGACTTGCTCATTTTTCGTCCCTGCGCATCCCGAATGATGCCGTTGAAATAGACATCCCGGAAGGGAACCTCCCCCATGAACTCCACACCCATCATGATCATGCGAGCGACCCAGAAGAAGATGATGTCTGGACCGGTGACCAGCGTGTCGGTGGGGTAGAAGTACTTGAGCTCTTCGGTTTCTTCAGGCCAGCCCAGGGTGGCAAACGGCCACAGTTGAGAGGAGAACCAGGTGTCCAGCACATCCGGGTCCTGTTCCAAAGATTGCCCCTGACACCTGGGACACTTCTGTGGCGGATCAACCGAAGCGACCACTTCCTCGCACCCCTGGCAATAGTAAATCGGGATGCGGTGGCCCCACCAGAGCTGCCGGCTGATGCACCAGTCCCGAATGTTTTCCATCCAGTGAATAAACACCTTGGTCCAACGGGCCGGGTAGAGTTTTATTTTCCCGTCCTTGACAGCCTGTAAAGCCGGTTCCGCCAACGGCTTGATTCTCACAAACCATTGCTCCGACAGAAACGGCTCGATGACGGTCTTGCAGCGATAGCAGTGCCCGACGGAGTGGGTGTGTGGCTCCTTTTTTTCGAGAAAGTCGCCTTTGGTCAAATCCTGCAAAAGATGCTTACGCGCTTTCAGTCGAGCCATGCCCGCGTATTGGCCCGCCCTCTCGTTCATGGTGGCATCTTCGTTCATCACGTTTATGGGGGTCAAATTGTGTCGCTGACCGATCAGGAAATCGTTGGGGTCGTGGGCAGGAGTCACCTTTACGGCGCCGGTGCCGAAGTCTTTGTCCACCATCTCGTCTGCAACAATCTGCAATTCCCGGCCCAGGATGGGCAATATAGCGGTTTTGCCGATGAGGTCCCGGTAGCGCTTGTCGCCCGGGTGCACAGCCACGGCAACGTCGCCCAACATGGTTTCCGGACGCGTGGTGGCAACCGTGATGAAGCGATGGTTGCCTTGAACGGGGTATTTGATGTACCAGAGACAACCCGTGTGCTCCTGGTGTTCCACCTCCTCATCCGACAGGGCTGTCTGGCAGCGCGGGCACCAGTTGATGATGTACTTGCCCCGGTAGATTAAGCCCTTGTTGAAGAGGCGCACGAACACTTCCAGGACCGCCCGCGACATGCCCTCGTCCATGGTGAAGCGTTCCCTTGCCCAATCACACGAATATCCCAGCTTTTTCAGTTGCTCCAGAATCCTGCCACCCCGTTCCACGCGCCATTCCCAGACCAGCTCCACAAACGCTTTCCGGCCAAGATCGTGGCGGCTCTTATTGTGTTCTTTGCGCAGATGGCGTTCGACCACATTTTGCGTGGCGATGCCCGCATGGTCGGTGCCTGGCAGCCACAAGGCCTCCCTGTCCTGCATCCGCTGATAGCGGATGAGAATGTCCTGAAACAGATTGTTGTAAGCGTGGCCGATGTGGAGCACATCCGTCACATTGGGCGGCGGAATGACGATGGTGTACGGCTTCCGCTCCGGATTGACCTTTGCATGAAAATAGTTGCGCTCAAGCCAAAATTTGTACAGTCGATCTTCGACGTCTGCGGGGTCGTAAACTTTGGGAATATCTTGAAACATTTCGATTCCAATTGTAAATAAATATTGAACTTACCTGGTTTGATAAGTTCAGAAATCTCTTGCATTAGACAGCAAATATACAAATATTGTTTTTTAATGTCAATAACTTAACGCCCTGGCCCTTTATTTACTCTAACTCCCCGAATACCAGGTAATCGCCACCAGCAGTAGAGACAGAAAGGTTAAACGAAGGTAGCGCGTAAAGGCCCGCAGATGTGACTGCAAGCTCTTCATCAAACGGACGGTTTGTTCCCTTGGACCGGGGAGAAAAGTGCTTGCTATTTGTTTGAATTGTGCTAATATTTTGTGTGTAACTTTCAGCATGCCAGCCAGTACAACTATTACGGTAGAATGAATAAAAGCGGTATACCAGACGAAGCCCGTCGTTTGCTAAGCTCCGACTGGTTTTCCCAGGCAACACAACCGTCCGCGAATCGAGGAGGAACATGAATTTAAAAAACAGGAAACTTTGGATTGCTGCCGGCATATTGGTTGTTCTGGCCGTCATGGTGTTTGCCAATTTGCGGCAGCGCCAGAAAAGCGCCACAAAGGTAGAAGCCCAGAAGGTCGAGGCCCGGGAGTTGCGCGCCGTGGTTTCGGCATCCGGCAAAATCCGGCCTAAAATTAGTGTCGACATCAGCGCCAACACCAGCGGCAAAGTCGTCAAACTGGCTGTGGACGAAGGAGACGTGGTCAAAAAGGGGCAATTCCTCATGCAAATCGATCCCACGCCGGCTGAAGCCAACGTCCGCCAGATTGAAGCCAGCATTGCCTCCACCAGGGCCAAGCTGGAGCTGGACCATGCGAACTTACAGCAGGCAAAGCTGGAGCTGGAGCGACAGGAAGCTCTGCACAAGAAGAACCTCACCTCCGAAGACCTCCTGGAGAAAGCTCGCACCAACTACAATGTGCAAAAACTGCAAACAAGATCCACCGAGGAGGAAATCGCCAGGCTGCAAGCCATGCTTGTCAGCGCGCAGCACGAATTGAGCAAGGTGAATGTGCATTCGGATATTTCGGGGCTGGTTACCAAACGCAACATCGAAGAAGGGGAAAATGTCTTTGTCGGCGCCTTCAACAACCCCGCCACTGTGCTGCTGACCATTGCCGATCTCTCCGTGATCGAAGCCGAGGTTGAGGTCGACGAGACCGATATCGTCGATGTCAAGATTGGGCAGGAAGCTTCCATTAAATTGGACGCCTATCCGGACAGCTCTTTTAAGGGCAAAGTCACCAAAGTCGGTCACAGCCCCATTCTGAGCAGCGCTGGAGTTGCGCAGCAGCAGGCTACGAGTTTTGAGGTCATCGTTCAGCTCCTGGACACCATTCCCAACGTAAGACCGGGACTGTCCTGCAAAGCCGACATCATCACCGGCTACCGGGAAAAGGCGATTGCCGTGCCCATTCAGGCGCTCACCCTGCGCAAGCCTTCCGACTTGCAACCGAAGCCCACAGGGAAACGCCGTCGCGCCACCGATGACACCGAGGCGACAAACGACACCGCCAAGGAAAAAGAAATGCAGGGCGCCTTCGTCATCGAAGACGGCGAGGTTACGTTTCATGAAGTCCAAACCGGCATTGCCGGCGATCGTTATTTCGAAGTGCTTTCCGGGTTGAAAGCTGGAGACGAAGTGGTTGTCGGCCCTTTCAAGGCACTGCGGCGTCTCCACAACGGCGACCGCGTCAAAATCGAGAAGAAAAGGAAGCGGGAAACTTAATGCAACAAATCTGGGAAAATATTGTAATTGCCTTCATGGCGCTGTGGGCCAATAAATTGAGATCGGCTTTAACCATTCTTTGTGTCATCATTTCCATCATGTCCATCATTGCGGTGGTCTCCATTTTGGACGGGATGGACTTTTACGTGAAAAACAAGATCGCCTCGCAAGGTAGTAACGTTTTTACCATTCAACGGGTCAATGAGTGGGAGATTCTCACCGATTTTGACAAATTTCTCAAGTCGCTGAAAAATCCCAATCTCACGTTAGACGATCTTGAAGGGCTGCGCCAGGAGGTCCCCCAGGCCGAGTTTGCCGACGCTTCGCTGAGCAGGAGTGAGCGAATCAATCGCGGCCGACGGTTTGTGGAGGAGGTGCAGATTCGCGGACGGACCGAAGAATACTCTGCCATCGGCGAATTCCCGGTGGAGAAGGGCCGTCAGCTCACCCGGATCGACTTGCTGCAAAGGCGCAACGTCTGTGTGCTGGGCTGGGATGTCGCCAACAGTCTTTTTCCTTACAGCGACCCCTTGCTGCAAACCGTGAAAATCGCAGGTCGTCACTACACGGTAGTTGGTGTGTGTGAAAAAAAAGCCTCCATTCTCGGCGCCAATCAGAACATTTTCGCGTTTATTCCCATTACTACTTTCATGAAGCAATTCGGCTGGCGGGGTCGCTCCCTGTCGATTTCCCTTCGCACCGCCAGCATGGAATCTTTTCAAGAAGCGCAGGAGCAGGCGCGGGTCGCCATGCGCATTCGCCACAAGCTGAAACCGACTGAAAAGGACGATTTTTACATCACCACTTCTGAAACGTTGGTGTCGTTGTGGGAGAATATCAGTCGCGCGGTCTTTGGCTCCTTGCTGGGCGTCGTCAGTATTACCCTGGTCGTGGGAGGCATCATCATCATGAACGTCATGCTGGTGGCGGTTACCGAGCGCACGCGGGAAATCGGAATCCGAAAGGCCCTGGGGGCCAAGCGGCGTCATGTCATGCTGCAATTTCTCACTGAGTCGGTGATTCTTACCGCAGCGGGCGCCGTCATCGGCATTGCGCTGGGGTTCACAGCAGCAAATCTCGTGGCTGCCTTCACGCCCTTGCCTTATCGGATTGCCTTGTGGTCCATCGCGGCGGCCCTGGCCATTTCGTTTGTCGTCGGCACTTTCTTCGGCGTCTTTCCAGCCCAAAAGGCAGCGCGCTTAGACCCGGTTGAGGCATTAAGATATGAGTAAAGACTGGTGCAGAGTGGTAAACTGGAACGGACAATCATGAAACTACAAGATTCAGACTTGCGGGAAAGAATTTTGGCGCAGGTCAACGAAGCTGTCAAGGAGGCCTGGTCCACACTGCGCAACCACAAAATGCGATCGGGTCTGGTGATTCTCGGCGTCTTGATCGGCGTCGCCAGTCTTATGGGCATGGTGTCGACGGTGGCAGGACTCAACGCGTTTATCGAATCTTCTCTCAACGCTGAGAATACCCCCATTCTTTCGCTACAAAAAGTAGATTTTTTCGCTGGTGAGGGGCGCAAGGAATGGGAGAAGCGCAAGAATTTTACCCTCGACGACGTCTATGCGTTGGAACAATTGCCACACGTGGCCGGGGTGGAGGTCGAATATGGCCGCGGGGTTTCGGTAAAATACAAAGACCGAAAGTCGCAGCTCATTCAATTGGCAGGGTCGAACCAACCGCTTTTGCAGGTACAAAGCATCAACGTAGCCGAAGGCAGATACTTCACTCAATTTGAACAGGATCACCGGCGCAAGGTGGTTGCGCTCGGCGACAAGGCAGCCAAATCTCTTTTTCCCAATGAAGACCCCATCGGCAAGGCCATCCGGATCCAGGGCAAGGAGTACCGTGTGGTTGGGGTGTTCGCCCACCGCAAGACCATCTTCGGGAACTTCGCTGAAAACTTCATGGTGATTCCGTACACCGCTTTCGAACAAGATTTCCTGTTTCGCCGACAGGGACCCGAGATCAACGTCATCGTCGAAGACACCCGCTACCTCGAAGAGGTCAAGGAGAATATGCGCGCCCTCATGCGCATGCGGCGCAAAGTTCCTCTCGGGCAGCCGGACGATTTTGCCATCGTTTCCATCGACGCGGTCATCAAATTCACCCAGAACATCACCGACAAAGTGTCGCTGGCTCTGGTGGTGTTGTCGTCCATTGCTCTCATGGTGGGCGGCATCGGCGTCATGGTGATCATGCTGGTTTCGGTGACTGAACGCACCCGCGAGATTGGCATCCGCAAAGCAATTGGGGCCACCCGCAGTCAGATCGTCTGGCAGTTCCTGATCGAAGCAGCCACGCTCTCAGGCATCGGCGGCTTCCTGGGGATCCTGGTTGGCCTGGGCCTGGCGCTGGTCATCGCCGGTCTGCTCGGCTTCCCGTTCATTCTGCCCCTGGGCTGGCTCTTCTTTGCAGTGGCCATGTCCGTTAGCGTTGGCCTCTTCTTTGGCATCTTCCCGGCGAGAAAAGCGGCCAAACTACACCCCATCGTGGCCCTGCGCTACGAATAAAGTATTTGGCAAGATATTGCGCCTGGATTGACCGGGACGACGCGAACCGGGTCAGGTGACGAAAACCGTCCCCCGCTGGAGTGCTGAAACCCTGCTTCCGCCTTTCAACGCTACCAACGCGCAAGCGTGGCTTGCGCACGCCAAAGCC
>JBHHYI010000029.1:0-33209 GCA_046757525.1 bacterium
CTGTAATCTGACCACGATTTTTTAACGAAAATGTAACAATTAAGGTTCCCAGTAATCAGTAAGCAGTAAGCAGTAAGCAGTAAGCAGTAACGAGTAACCCAGTAATTAGTTTTGAGTCATTCAGCGTCTACACGTCCCGCCTTTCCGCTTGACTTTTACTCAAATTATTGCTATAATTTTAAGTTTTGGTAATCCGAAACCACCAGGGCGTTCCAGTTGGTTTGGCACAGGATTTTGTCAACAGACTCACCCAACCAGAGACTTAAATTGAATCAGGATTTCTTAACCATGCCATGCTAAATTTGCACAGGTTAACATTATTTTCTTGAGCGCGAGAGGTTGAAAAATGAGTACCCAGTATCAAAATTTCATCAACGGCGAGTGGGTAGACGCCGTGAGTGGAGAGAGCTTCGAGAACCGCAATCCGGCCAATTGGCAGGAAGTGCTTGGCGTCTTTCCGCTTTCCAGCAAAGAGGATGTGGCCGCGGCCGTCAAATCTGCGCGGGAAGCCTTTGACGCCTGGCGTCTGACGCCGGCACCGGTGCGCGGCGAGATCATCAAAAAGGTGGGAGACCTCATGGCGGAGCGTAAGGAGGACCTGGCCCGCAACATGAGCCGGGAGATGGGCAAAGTGCTGGCTGAAACGCGTGGCGACGTGCAGGAAGGCATCGACACAGCTTACTACGCAGCCAGCGAAGGCCGGCGCCTGTTTGGCCACACGGTTCCGTCGGAGTTGCCCAACAAATTCAACATGTCCATTCGCCTGCCCATGGGCGTGGCAGGCATCATCACCCCGTGGAACTTTCCCATGGCCATTCCGACCTGGAAGATCTTTCCGGCCCTGGTTTGCGGCAATTGCGTGGTGTTCAAGCCTGCCAGCGACACGCCGCTGACGGCCACGACTTTCGTGGAGATTCTCCTGGAGGCCGGCGTTCCTCCGAAGGTAGTCAATTTGGTGCACGGCACGGGTTCGCGAGTGGGCATCCCCCTGGTGGAGCACCCCGACGTAAATTTGATTTCCTTCACGGGTTCCACGGTGGTTGGGAAGGCCATTTCCAAAAGCGCCAGCGACACCTTGAAGCGCGTGTCCCTGGAATTAGGCGGGAAAAATGCTCAGATCGTCCTGGAGGACGCCGATCTGGAGTTAGCTCTGGAAGGCGTTTTGTGGGGCGCTTTCGGAACCACTGGCCAGCGCTGCACGGCCACCAGCCGCCTGATTCTGCACGAGAAAGTCTACGACAAGTTTATGGACATGCTGATCAGCGCCACCCGAAGACTAAAACTGGGGGAGGGACTCCAGCCCGACACCGACGTCGGGCCGTTGATCAACGAAGGTCAAAGGCAAAAGGTCGACGAATATGTGAAGATCGGCCAATCGGAGGGTGCAAAAGTTGCGGTTGGCGGCCAGACCTACCAGGAAGGCTCGTGCGCAAATGGGTGGTTCTACCAGCCCACCATTTTCACCGGGGTGAAGCCGGAGATGCGCATCGCCAAAGAGGAAATCTTTGGACCCGTGTTGTCAGTAATTAGTATCCAATCCGCCGAAGAAGGCATGCGCATCCTCAACGACAGCAAATATGGCCTGTCGTCCTCCATCTACACCAACGACGTGAATTTAGCTTTCAAAGCCATGCGCGATCTCGAAGCCGGCATTACCTACATCAACGGGCCCACCATCGGCGCCGAAGCGCACATGCCGTTTGGCGGCGTTAAAGAAACCGGCAACGGCCACCGTGAGGGCGGCTGGGAAGTGTACGATTTTTACACCGAGACCAAGACGGTCTTCGTTGATTATTCAGGAAAGCTGCAACGCGCACAAATCGATAATCGATAGATCAGGGAGACCCAACGATGCTCAAGCTCACACCGGACCAAGTTTTTCCCACTCTGAAAAAACACATGCTCGTCGATGGCTTTAACAACATGGTCATCGATTTGCAAAAAAGCCAGGGCCACTACGTTTACGATTCGCTGCACGATCGACGCTATTTGGATTTGTTCAGTTTCTTTGCCACAGCGCCTGTCGGTCACAATCACCCCCGGATGGCCGACCCGGAATTTAAGGAGAAGCTGCTCAGCGTGGCTATCATGAAACCCTCCAATTCAGATTTTTACACCGTGGAAATGGCGGAATTTGTAGAAACCTTCTCCGAATACGCCGTGCCCGATTACTTGCCCTACCTGTTCCTGATCAGCGGCGGCGCGCTGGGCGTGGAAAATGCGCTCAAGGCCGCCTTCGACTGGAAGGTGCGCAAGAATTTCGCCAAAGGGTACAAGCAAGAGAAGGGGAGTCAGGTCATTCACTTCAAGGAGGCTTTTCACGGCAGAACCGGTTACACCCTTTCTTTGACCAACACGGCCGATCCCAGGAAATACAAACACTACCCCAAATTCGACTGGCCACGCGTTACCAATCCGAAAATGACTTTTCCTCAGAATGAGGAAAATCTGCGCAAAGTCGAAGCGCTGGAGGCGCAGGCCGTTCGGGAGATCAAAGAGGCCATTCAGCGCAACCCGGACGACATCGCCGCCATGATCATCGAACCCGTGCAAGGCGAGGGCGGCGACAATCATTTCCGCAAAGAATTCCTGCTGCAATTGCGGCAGTTGGCCGACGAAAACGAGATCATGCTGGTCTTCGATGAGGTGCAAACCGGTATTGGACTGACGGGCGCCATGTGGTGTCACCAGAATTTCGGCGTTCAGCCGGACCTGCTGGCTTTTGGCAAGAAAACTCAGGTGTGCGGATTTCTTTGCAGCAGAAGAATCGATGAGGTCGAAAACCATGTCTTTCAAGAATCCAGCCGCATAAATTCAACCTGGGGTGGGAATCTGGTGGATATGGTGCGCTTTCGCAAATATTTAGAAATCATCACCACCGAAAATCTGATCAACAACGCCAGAAAGGTGGGGGCTTATTTTATCGGCGAACTGCAGAAACTTCAGGATGAGTTTGCAGCGTTGATCACAAACGTGCGCGGCCTGGGCTTGATGATTGCCTTTGACTTGCCGTCTGGAGACACGCGCGCGCAATTTCTGAGCACGGCTTTTGAGAACGGACTCATCGCTCTGGGCTGCGGCCAGCGTTCGGTTCGCTTCCGGCCTTCGTTGAATTTGCCCAGGGAATTGGTCGACGAGGCCATACAAATCGTGCGACAAAGTCTCAGACAGGTTTCTGACAAAACGAGCAGCTCCAGGGCGGCGTAAACGAGGGGCCAGGTTGCACCTCAACTATAGATGGAAAACACAGAAAATGATCTTCCACGTGGCACGCTCTTTGTCGTTAGCACGCCGATTGGCAATTTAAAAGATATCACCATTCGGGCCCTGGAGGTTCTTTCTAAAGTAGACTTGATCGCCGCAGAAGATACCCGCCACACGCGGATTCTGTTGCAGCGCTACTGCATAAAGACCCCGACGACCAGTTATTACGATTTTAACAAAGAGAAAAAGATACCGACTCTACTGGAGAAATTAGAAAGCGGTGCAAAGATTGCGGTGGTGTCCGACGCGGGGACGCCGGGCATTTCGGACCCGGCCTTCAGATTGGTGCGGGCGTGCATCGACCGCCACATTCCCATTCAAACCCTCCCCGGGGCAACAGCGTTTGTGCCGGCCTTGATCCTGTCAGGACTGCCGACGGATCGCTTTGCGTTCGAGGGATTCTTGCCCAGAAAGAAGGGACGGAAGAAAAGGATCGAGGCCTTAGAAGAGGAGACCAGAACGCTCATCTTTTACGAGTCCTCGCACCGCCTGGCAAAAACGCTTGCCGACCTGGAGCCGATTTACGCCGGAAGACGGGCTGCCCTGGTGCGCGAAATCACTAAAAAATATGAAGAAGTACAACGCGGGACGCTTGGCGAAATACAGGCCAGGCTGCCACAACTGAAGTTAAAAGGAGAATTTGTTTTAATCGTCGAAGGGAAAGGAAAACAAAAGGGGAGAGGAGAAAGTGCCTAATCTTAATTTTTTCAGATGGAAGATCAGTGTACTGCCGGATGGGATCAAGAATTGGTACTTAAAACTGATTCAACCGATCGTCAATTTTTTTGTCAACTTGGAGCTCAATCCCAATTTTTTCACCACTATTGGGTTTATCTTGACCATCGGTTCAGCCGTATTGTTCGCCATCGGCCAGTTGCGCATCGCCGGGGCCATCGTGCTGTTGGCGGGTACCTTTGACATCATCGACGGCAAGGTCGCCCGGCTGACCCAGCGCGTCACCAAATTTGGCGCTCTGTACGACTCCACCCTGGATCGTTACTCCGAGGTGATCATGTTTTTTGGGCTCGCTTTTTATTTCGTCAAGGAGGAGTGGTTTATCACCTCCGTGGCGGTTTCCATTGCCCTCGGCGGTTCGGTTATGGTCAGCTACGTGCGGGCGCGTGCGGAGGCCCTGGGCTTTCAGTGCAAGGTCGGCATCATGCAGCGACCGGAACGCATCGTGTACATCGGCTTTGGCGCCGTGATTCACAAATACACGCTCATCTTTTCCATTCTTTTGATTGCCGTGTTTGCCAACATTACTGCCATTCAGAGAATCTACCACATCTGGGTGGCCGAAAACGGTAAGAAAAAGCAGAAGCTGAGTCAGGCTGAAATGGACATGGTGGGAGATTGACAGGTCATCATGACAAAGAAAGAATTCATGAACCGCCTGGCCAACGATCAGGTGGATGTTTTACAGAAATTCCTCGACCTGCTGAGTGAGCTGGGCATGGACTATTGTGTAATCGGAGGATTAGCCGTGAACGCCTATGTGGAACCTGTAGTAAGCTTGGATTTGGACCTGGTGGTTGCGGCCGGTGACATTGAAAAGCTTCGCAAAGCGGCCCCACCGATGTTTAGCGTGAAGGCTTTTGCCCATAGCCTGAATCTCAACAGTTCACAGTCAGACTTGCGCATACAAATACAAACCGACCCACGCTATCAGGGCTTTATTGCTCATGCAACGGAGAAGAAAGTCATGGGCTACGACATGAAAGTTGCCGCACTCGAGGACGTCCTGCAAGGTAAAATCTGGGCCTACTCTGACCAACACCGGCGTCAAAGCAAGCGGCAAAAGGACCTGGCTGATATTTTTCGTCTGGTAGAGGCTTTTCCGCATTTGCGTGCTCTGTTGCCGGATTCGAGAGACTTTAAGGCAGTGGGGAATTAACTGTTTTGAGGAGTTAAGAGGGACACGAACTTTTGAAAAAAGCTCAGCGTCTTTGCAACCAGAGAATACTTTTCATGTTGCAGAAGTCTAAAATAATAATTAACGATTAAGGAGGGTGCATTTTGGAACGCAAGGAAACGAACATTGAAGCGCCGAAGGGCAAACTGGGAGTCTTGCTGCCTGGCCTGGGCGCAGTGAGCACGACTTTTATCGCCGGAGTGGAAGCCATTCGCAAGGGCCTTTCCAAGCCATTTGGTTCCGTCACGCAGATGGGAACCATTCGCCTGGGCAAGAGAACGGACAACCGCACGCCAAAGATCAAAGATTTTGTGCCTCTGGCCGACCTCGACGACCTGGTGTTTGGCGGCTGGGACATCTTCTCGGACAATTGTTACGAGGCCGCTTCCAAAGCGGGGGTGCTTGAGCAAAACCTGCTGGACCAGGTCAAGCCGGAATTGCAAGCTATTCAGCCCTGGCAGGCGGTTTTCGACCAAAAATACGTCAAGAAGCTGTCGGGTGAGAACGTCAAATCCGGGGCCAACAAGTGGGAAATTGTGGAGCAGGTGCGCCAGGACATTCGCGATTTCAAACGGGAACGCAATCTGGACCGCATGGTCATGGTTTGGTGCGGCAGCACCGAGGTGTTCATGGAGCAGGACCCGGTGCACGCAGAGCTGGCCACCTTCGAGAAAGCCATGCGGGAAAATCACCCGGCCATTGCGCCCAGCATGATCTACGCCTACGCCGCCATTGCTGAAGGGATTCCCTATGCCAACGGCGCCCCGAATCTCACGGTGGACATTCCCGCCATGCAGCAGTTCGCTAAAAGCAAAGGCGTGCCCATCATGGGCAAGGACTTCAAGACCGGTCAGACTTTGCTGAAGACCATTCTGGCGCCGGGTCTGAAAGCGCGTTACCTGGGCCTTTCGGGCTGGTTTTCCACCAACATTCTGGGCAACCGCGACGGTGAGGTTCTCGACGATCCGGAATCGTTCAAGACCAAGGAACAGAGCAAGCTTTCGGTTCTGGAATACATTCTGCAGCCCGATGTTTATCCGGAGCTTTATGACAACATTTATCACAAAGTTCGCATCAACTATTATCCGCCCAGAGGCGATAACAAAGAGGGCTGGGACAATCTGGACATCTTTGGCTGGCTGGGCTATCCCATGCAGATCAAGATCGATTTTCTCTGCCGGGACAGCATTTTAGCCGCGCCCATCGTCTTAGACCTGGTGCTCTTCCTGGATTTGGCCGGGCGCAGCGGCATGTCCGGCATCCAGGAATGGCTGTCGTTTTACTTTAAGAGTCCCATGACCGCCGAAAACTTGTATCCGGAACATGATTTGTTCATTCAACTGATGAAGCTCAAGAACACTTTGCGTTATCTGAAAGGAGAAGAGCTCATAACCCACCTGGGGTTGGAATATTACGATTAGTTCTTCGGTGGAGGCGGATATAATCTGTGAGGTAGAGATGTCGGGTGCAACGTTTAGAATAACTTGCAGGTAATAAGAGATTTTGTCGGATAAATCCCCTCTAAAAAGTGTTCTGAAGACCTCCCTGCCTGCGGTGATTGATTTGTCATCGCAGACTTTTATGTGGACGATTGAGGCCATTCTCATAGGCAAAATCAGTGCTGCCGCATTTGGGGGCGTGGGCATGGCCGTACAAGTAATTATTGTGGTCTTAACGGTTCTTTTGACATTTATCGTTGGCAGCTCGATTATCATTACTCGCTACCTGGGTGCCAACAACCAGTGGGAAGCCAACCACATTCTGGGCCAGGCGCTGATGATGGGCATTTTCATGGCCGTGGTCATTGCTTTGGTTTGGTATTTTGGCGCCACACACATTTTTAAACTCATCAAAGAAGGCGGTTCTGAAGCGCGGGAAGCTGGCATCGTCTATTTGAAAACAGTGGCGCTCTTTGCGCCGGTGGTGCTTACGAACTTCGTCGCGCTTGGCATTGTGCGCGGGGCTGGTGATACACGTAACGCCATGATCATCAATCTTTCGGTCAACAGTGTGAATTTAATTCTGGCGCCCATTTTCATTTTTGGATTACTGGGTTTCCCGCGGTTAGAAGTTCGGGGAGCAGCTTTGGCCATGGGCACGGCGCACTCGTTAGGTTTCTGCGCCACGCTCTATTTGTTGCGCAGCCGCAAATCGGTCCTATTTTTGTCGTTTCGAGAATTGACCACGCCAAACCTGAGAACGTTCAAGAGATTGTTTAAGGCAGGCATTCCGACGACAATCGAGCAATTGGTCTGGTCGTTAGGGCAATTGGTGGTCACCGGCTATGCCGCTGTTTTAGGCATCACCGTTCTGGCCGCCCACCAGGTATTTTTGAGAATTCAGGCCATTCTGTCCATGTTCTATCTGGGCTTTGGCCTGGGCGCCATGACGTTGATGGGGAAGAACCTGGGTGCGGAACAAAGACAGATGGCCGAAAAGACCGCTTCCACGGCAAGCAAGGTGGTTTTTGTCTTTTCCTGTTGTGTGTTTTTGCTGATGGTCATTTTTTCCAGGCTATTGGTAACCGTGTTCACCTCCGACCCGCATGTGGTCAAATTGGGCTCGGTGGTGATCATGGTGTTTGCGGTGGTGCAGATCCCCAAGGCTATGGACGGCGTGCTCATGGGAAATCTGCGCGGCGCAGGCGACCTGAAGTGGCTCATGTGGCTCACCATTGTCAGCGTTCTAATTTTGGAAATTGGACTGAACTGGGTATTTGTTTTCGTTTTCGGTTATTCCCTGATGGCTTTGTGGCTGGTGCACCTGGTTGATGAGTCTGTGAGGACTTTTATTAATTATCGACGTTTGAAAAGCGGAAAGTGGAATATCAACAAGTTATAAATCTGCATGAAAGGCTTATTAATCTCCTTTGAAGGTATCGATTTCTCTGGTAAGTCGGTGCAGGCCAATTTGCTGAAACAACGGTTGCTCTCGGAAGGACGACCGGTACAATTTCTCCGAGAACCGGGCGGGACGGAAATATCGGAACGCTTGCGCGATGTTGTATTAGACACGAAGCATTACACCATGTCCCCGCTAACGGAGGTTCTTCTCTATTCCGCAGCCAGGGCGCAAATGGTAGAGGAGCAGGTCTTGCCTAACTTGAGCAAGGGCGTCGTCGTAATTTGTGATCGTTTTTACGACTCCACAACGGCGTATCAAGGCTATGGTAGGTCCATCGATTTGGATTTTATTGCTCAACTTAATCAGCGGGTGACCCGGGGGTGCAAACCCGATCTTACTTTTCTTCTGGACTTGCACCCGGAAACAGTGCTGAAAAGAAAGCTCGCCAGCGCCAAGAGCCTGGATAGGTTGGAACAAGAAGATGTAGACTTTCATCTAAAGGTTAGGCAAGGTTACCTGACCATCGCCAGGAATGACTCAAAGAGATTTGTGGTTCTGGACGGTGAAAAATCCATTGAAACGATTCAGGAGGAAATATATCAGCGCGTGAAGTCGAAATTAAGAAGTCGCGCTGGCTGATAAAAGGTTCGCCTTGTTTTGTCTTTTTTCATGGTGCAAGAAATTGAATTGTAAGTGCCCAAGTCATAAGTAAACGTCTGCTCAATCTTAGCAGACAAGCTTCTGCCTATTTTAAGGAGGTAATGATGTCAACAAAAAAACAAATTTCCGCCATCATCATCTTAACTGTGATTTTGGTGACAGTTGGGGGCTGGGTTTCCAATTGGGTGTCTGCCTACAGTCCAGACTATTACCACAAGATTCAAAAGAACATCGAACTTTTTGGCCGCATGTATCAGGAGATCTCCAAGAAATATGTGGAGGAGATCGATCCGAAGAAATTCATGCGAGCAGGCATCGACGGCATGCTTTCGACCCTGGATCCTTACACGGTTTTGATCGAAAAAGAGGACAACGCCGAGCTACAAATCATGTCGTCGGGCAAGTACGGAGGTCTGGGCATGCGCATCGGCTTGCGGGGCGGCTGGCCAACGGTGGTAGAACCGCCGTTTAACGGCACCCCGGCTTTAAGGGCAGGGATACGCGAAGGGGACAAGATTATCGAAGTGGAGGGACAAAGCGTGAAAGGAATGAGCGTTTCTGCAGTGGCCAACTTATTGCGCGGAGAAATCGGCAGCGAAATTTTCCTCAAAATCGCACGCGAAGGCGAGGAAGAACCTATTGAGTTTCGGTTGATCCGGGCCGAGATCGTGGTGACCGACGTGGCCTATTCCGGCATCATCAAGGACGGCGTCGGCTATATTCATCTGAGCCATTTTTCCAGAAATGCGGGCAAAGACATTGAAAGCGCTATCCGCAGTTTAAAGAATGAAGGTCTGAAGTCTTTGATATTAGACCTGCGTTCAAACCCGGGCGGCCTTTTGGACGCGGCCGTGAGCGTGAGCGAGAATTTTATCCCAAAGGGCAAACTGATCGTTTCCACGCGCGGAAGGAGCGAAGGCTCCATTCAGGAATACCGTTCAAGTAAGTCGCCGATTTTGGGCGACTTACCTCTGGTCATCCTGGTCAACGGGCTGAGCGCTTCGGCTTCGGAAATCGTAACCGGCGCTGTTCAGGATTTGGACCGCGGCATCGTCATCGGTTCCAATACCTTTGGCAAAGGCCTGGTGCAAACCGTGATTCCCATCAGCGGCGATGCGGCTTTGAAGATCACCACCGCGAAGTATTTCGTGCCCAGCGGCCGTTCCATCCAAAACCCGGATCGGTTCATTAAAGATCCCGAGCATATTTTGCTCAGCGAAGATGAAGATTCGGACGACACCGATTCCCAATCTTCGGAAGCGAAGGATTCGGATGGGTCTGCAAAAAAGAAGCAAAATCCGGAAAGCAAGAAGGTTTACTACACCCAAAATGGACGCAAGGTGTACGGTGGCGGCGGCATCCAACCAGACATCCCTGTTGAACAAAAACCGCTAAGCCGCTACGAACTTGAATTGCTGCGCAAGACCATGCCGTTTCAATTTGGCGTCATTTATGCCGTAAGGCATCCTGAGTTGCCAAGAGGCTTCCAGGTCACCGACGAAATGCTTGCTGACTTCAAGAATTTTTTGGTCGAAAAAAAGTTTTCTTACACCTCAGATGAAGAAGTTTTGTTAGATGA
Source organism: bacterium (assembly GCA_046757525.1). GTDB lineage: Bacteria > Zhuqueibacterota > Zhuqueibacteria > Oceanimicrobiales > Oceanimicrobiaceae > JBHHYI01. The sequence continues at coordinate 10,260 of JBHHYI010000029.1, forward strand.
GATGAAAGAAAGGGCCGAAAACAACGGCTATCTGGCTGCCATCTCGCCAACTTTGGAAGACTTGCAAACTATTATTCTAGAGGAGAAAAACCAGGAGTTCGAACGCAACAAACAGTTTATCATGGAAGAATTGGAACAGGAAATCTCCGCCAAACTCTGGGGAACCTCTGCCGAGGTGGAAGCCATGTTTGACGACGATCAGGTCATCCAAAAAGCTGTGTGGCTGCTTTCCAACCTGGACGAATATCACAAGATTTTGCACGACGGTAAAAGCAAAAAAGAAAGCAAGGGAAAATAATAATCGCTCTTAGGCAACGGAGGAAGATCAATGGCAACTGGTAAGTACGTATATTTTTTCGGTGACGGCAAAGCTGAAGGCAGTGCTGACATGAAAAATTTGCTGGGCGGCAAGGGGGCAAACCTGGCCGAGATGTCAAATCTGGGGTTGCCGGTGCCGCCCGGTTTCTCCATTACCACCGAAGTTTGCGCTTACTATTACGAACATGAAAAACAATATCCACAAGAGTTAAAAGGCCAGATCGAAGATGCGCTTAGAAGGGTTGAAGGTATTCTGGGTAAACGGTTTTCTGACCCGGAGGACCCGTTGCTGTTTTCCGTGCGTTCAGGGGCGCGCCTCTCCATGCCTGGCATGATGGAAACCGTGCTGAACGTCGGGCTGACTTCTAAAACCATTCCCGGCTTCATCAGAAAAACCAACAACGAGCGCTTCGTATATGACTCTTACCGCCGACTGATCTCCATGTACAGCGACGTGGTCATGGAAAAAGCGGCGGGCGTTGAACCCGCCGAAGGCCAGGGCATCCGGGCCCAACTGGAGCGCTTGCTCGACGGAGTGAAAGAGTCAAGAGGCTACAAAAACGATACGGATCTAACCACCGAAGATCTAATCAGTCTCACCGAAAAAATGAAAGCAACAGTTGCGGAGGTTCTGGGCAAAGAATTTCCTGATGACGCGTACGAACAATTGTGGGGCGGGATTGCTGCTGTCTTTCAGTCCTGGAATGGCAAACGGGCGGTTTCCTACCGTAGAATCGAAGGCATTCCCGATGATTGGGGCACCGCGGTCAATGTGCAGTCCATGGTTTTTGGCAACACCGGCGACCGTTCAGCCACGGGCGTGGCCTTCACCAGAGATCCGGCCACGGGCGAAAACTACTTTTACGGCGAGTGGCTTATCAACGCCCAGGGCGAGGACGTGGTGGCTGGCATTCGCACGCCTTACGCTTTGAACCTTAGATCGAAGCAGGACAACAACCGCCAGTTTCCTTCGCTGGAAGAGGTCATGCCAGAGGTTTACCAGGAGCTCAAAACCGTTCGCGACAGGTTGGAAGCGCACTACCGTGACATGCAGGACCTGGAGTTTACCATCGAGGCTGGCAAGCTCTGGATGCTGCAAACCCGGGTGGGCAAACGCAACGGCATAGCGGCCACGCGCATGGCTGTGGAGATGCAGAAGGAGGGTTTGATCACAAAAACCGAGGCGTTGAGTCGGGTGAAACCGGCGCAGTTGGACGAGCTTTTGCATCCCATGGTCGACCCGGTCACCGAGAAGAAGATCGCGCCCATTGCCAAAGGATTGCCCGCCGGCCCCGGCGGCGCCACCGGCAAGATGGTCTTCACCGCGGACCTGGCTGAAGAGTTGGGCACCAAGGGGGAGAAAGTCATTCTCGTTCGCGAAGAAACCAGCCCCGAAGATGTCCACGGCATGAAACCAGCCCAGGCCATTCTTACCTCCAAAGGCGGCATGACCAGCCACGCAGCCCTGGTGGCGCGCGGCTGGGGCAAATGCTGTATCGTTGGTTGTGGCGACCTGACCATCGACATGGCTCAAAAGACGGCCTCTTTCGGCGACGTCGTTCTTAAACAAGGAGATTGGATCACCCTCAACGGTACCAAAGGACTCATCTACGAAGGTCAGCAACCGCTGGTCATCATCGATCCTGAGAAGAATGAGTATTACAAGCAGATTTTGACCTGGGCCGACGAGGTGCGGCGCCTCAAGGTTCGCACCAATGCGGATACGCCCGAGGACTCGGCCACAGCCATCCGGTTCGGCGCCGAGGGCATCGGCCTTTGTCGCACCGAACACATGTTCTTTGGCGACCGCATTTGGGCCATGCGTGAGATGATCATGGCAGAGAATCTGCAAGGCCGAAAGGCGGCGCTGGCTAAACTCCTGCCCATGCAGAGAGAGGATTTCTACGGCATTTTCCAGGTGATGCAGCAGCGGCCGGTGACCATCCGCCTGTTGGACCCACCGCTGCATGAGTTTGTCCCCCACGACGCGGACACGCAAAAAGAGATGGCCAATCGTCTGGGCATCTCGGCGGAAGAAATCAAGCAAAAAGTGGAATTCTTGCACGAATTCAATCCCATGCTGGGGCACCGCGGCTGTCGCCTCGGTGTGACTTACCCGGAGATCACCGAAATGCAAGCACGGGCCATCATCGAAGCGGCGGCGCAGTGTTACGCCGAAGGGGTGCAGGTGCTGCCGGAAATCATGATTCCCCTCACCGGCACCAAAGCCGAATTCGAGCATCAGAAAGCCATCGTCGACCGGGTCGCCAGCGCAGTCATGCAGGAAAAAGGCGTGCAGGTGAACTACCTGGTCGGTACCATGATCGAGATTCCCCGCGCTACCCTGGTGGCTGACAAAATTGCTGAAACCGCCGAGTTCTTCTCCTTTGGCACCAACGACTTGACCCAGATGACCTTTGGCTACTCCCGCGACGATGCCGGTAAGTTCTTGCACGAATACATCGGCCACAAAATACTCCCGTTCGATCCGTTCCAATCCATCGATCAAGAAGGTGTGGGCCAACTGATCGCCTTTGGGGTGGAACGGGGCCGGAAGGTTCGTCCCAATCTCAAAATCGGCATTTGCGGCGAACACGGCGGCGACCCGGATTCCGTCAAGTTTTGCCACCGAGTCGGCATGGATTACGTCAGTTGCTCGCCTTTCCGGGTGCCCATCGCGCGTTTGGCTGCAGCGCAGGCTGTCATTGAAGAAAACGAATAAATGGGGTGAAGCAGACGCTGCAAATTATTATTGCTTAGATCGGCATATTTATTCAATTTTTAGTAAGTCGCCCATTCGGTTTGTGGGCGACTTTTTGCCTGGCTTTATAAAATATTGTTGACTTCAAACAATGGAAGAGTATGGCGAGAAAATCTTATGAGAGTACACGATATGGCATTGGCGAATGGTACGGTAGACGAATTGAGACTATTTCCGCTTTAGATCGAGTTAAATTCGCAAGAATAATTGGCAACAACAAAGAAGTTTGTCCTCATCGCCCTGACAAGAACCTGTGTAACAAGAGTGGTGGGGTATGCTCCCTGGCTATGTACCGTAAAGAAGAGGATAACACAGTCATCTTGGACCCTAACCATCCAGATCTCGTCACATTATGCCCTATGCGCTTTTGGCAAAACTATACTATCTTTAGAGAAGTCGGTCGTACAATTCTACGGACAAACAAGCCGACATTGATTAAGGAAATAGGCTTTCTACAAAGCGTAGACAAAACAGGAAAAATCTTGGGCGAAACGGTCAGCAGGATAGATATGGTGCTTGCCAAGACTGACTCTCAAGATAGAATTGAGGACTGGTGTGCTGTGGAGATGCAAGCCGTTTACTTCTCTGGCAAAGGAATGAAAACCGAATTTAAAGCTATTCAGGATGAACCTACTGAGCTATTGTTTCCAACAGCAATTCGTAGACCGGATTTCCGCAGCTCTGGTCCCAAGCGCCTCATGCCTCAATTACAAATTAAAGTCCCTTCACTCCGGAGATGGGGGAAGACGATGGCTGTAGTGATTGATAAGTCGTTTTTCTCGTCAATAGCACCTATGAAAAGAGCACGTCATATTTCGAATGCTGATATTGCTTGGTTTGTCGTCAACTACGATGGACCTGAAGGAGAATTGCGCGTTTCAGATGTAGTCTTAACAACACTTGAAAGTTCTGTGGAGGGATTAACGGCAGGTGAGCCCATCACGAAGGAAGAATTCGAAAAAGAATTGTCATCTTATTTGACAAGCAGAAAAGATAAAGTAATTAGGCTTTCGTGATCAAAAGCTCATAAATAACTGCGTGATGTGTGTTTTTCATGGGGACTTTTTCTATTACAAATCCTTGAGCCGAAGCAAGATATTTAGCCTCATTTGTATCATCGTAGGTCATCAAGAACTTGCCACGAACTTCGGCCATTTTCTTAAATAGGACATAATGATCAATTTCATTGAATCTGTATAGTCTCTTGCCGGCTTTTTTCCCACCGGCAGTATATGGTGGGTCTATAAAAAAGATCGCATCTCGATATTTTTTGTATTTCTCTATTACGTCAAAGGCGTTCGTTTCGACAAATTCAATTTTGTCGTGGCAGCTACTGATTATCTTGATACGTTTGACTAAAGTTTCTGGATACCAACGGGAGCTTAGACCTTTGCCGTTTTCGCCTGATTTAACCAAACTTGCTCCGGGCGCAATAATGCCTCCTCTCTGTGTTCTGTTTTTTACAATTGTCCGGAATGCTCTTTCACGTAAAGTCTTCGGTTCGGCATTTAGTAGGCGTTTAACATTATCGAGGGTTATCCTGAAATCTAATATTTGTTCACATAGATAATCAGGTTCGTTGAAAATGGTCTGCCAAACAGAGGCCACATCCGGATCGAGTTCAGCCATGACCACTTTTTCTGCAAGATTCTCAACCGCAACTGTTAACGAAGTGATGCCACCACCTGCAAAAGGTTCAATAAACAAAGATGGCCGGAAATCTAATTTGGCCAGCCATTGCCTAACTTCCGGTACAAGCCAAGTTTTTCCACCGGGATACCGGAATGGACTTAACTGCTTTACTTTCGAAACGTTTACCGGCTTCTTGTCAACTATTGATTTTGCTGCTCTTTCGAGTACCTTGGCATTCTCGGCATCCTCGAAAAGAAATCTTAATTGTTCGAACGCTCTTGAACACTCGTCGTGGACAAGCAAGGATTTCCTTTTTATGTTTTGGACAGCAAGTCTAGCATAGCGCTTTCGTTGTCTCTGGGCTGCTGTTTTGTCAATAGTCATTTTTGCACCATCGTGAGTGTTTACGGTAACAATATAGTTCATTTGACCAGCAAATACAAGAGATTCTTTTGAATTTTGTGATCTTGTTAAAGAGAGAATGATGAGAATCCAGAAAATCCATGCGCTTGACAAAAGGGCTTTGGACCTTAAACGTTCGATGAGGTTCACCTTGATTCGCAGTCAAGTGCTTTTGAATTCCTTTTCAGTTAATGATCGCTTTAGAGACCGGTGCACAAGATTTTATTTGAATAAATGGTCGTTTCTGATTAAGTTGCTTTGGGTGTTGATCAAAGTTCAACTAACTCTTGCCAAGGCGTAGGTTACGCCAAACATGGAGCGAGCGTTTCATGAATGTGGTATTAAACCAGTAGTTAATTATCTTGAACCTTAACATTATTCCTATCTAAAGGTGAGCGAATGATTACAGAAACACTTGACGGACACATCGAAATTGCCAAAGGGATAACTGGCGGCAAGCCGAGAATAGCGGGACATCGAATCACAGTGCAAAATATCGCAATTTGGCATGAATTGTTGGGACGCAGCGCTGATGAAATCGCAGCCGAATATGACCTGACATTGGCTGACGTTTACGCTGCCTTGGCTTATTATTACGACCATCGAGCTGAAATTGACAAGTCCATTGAGGAGAGCGAGTCTTTCGTAGAAGCATTACGTCAGAAAATACCTTCAAAAATATCGCAAAAACTGAATGAGAACAAAGCTTAGGTTCTACACAGACGAGCATGTGGCCAATGCTGTTGTGAAAGGATTGCGACGTCGAGGCGTAGACGTTCTGACTACGAAGGATGCTGGGTTGCTTGGGGCAAGTGATGAGGAGCACCTGGCCTTTGCCAAACAGGAGGAGAGAGTTATTTTTACTCAAGATGAGGACTTCCTACGCCTGCATGCAGAAGGTTTTGAACACAGCGGGATCGTTTATGCCCACCAAGGTAACCAAATTGGCGACATAGTACGGGGGCTTATGCTCATTTATCGAGTCCTCGAACTTAAGGATATGAAAAATCACATAGAATTCTTGTGAGGAGCGAGGAAGATGCACAGGGAACTTCAAGCCGGAGTTTCTGAATACCTAAAGATCGCGGAAAGGTGAATAAAATCAAAAAATTGAATAGACTTGTCTATCAAAGATATTGTTTTTGTTTTTCTGTGCGGTACATGAAAAAATTAACTCAGCCATCTGCGAGAGATACCTTTCACTATGAAAATCTTCTGTGATTTTGACGGCACCGCAGCCAGGAATGACGTGGGCAATTTGCTGTTTCGAACCTTTGCCGACGAACGCTGCTTTGACATCGTCAACGCCTGGAAGCAGGGCCAGATCTCTTCGCAGCAGTGCCTGGTGCAGGAGTGCCAGATTACCACCGTCACACGGTCGGAGTTGGCGCAGTTCGCTGAGCAGCAACAACTCGATCCCTATTTTGAGGACTTCGTGCACTTTTGTCGCGAAAAGGGCATCGAAGTGGAGATTCTGAGCGACGGGTTGGATTTTTACATCGAACGCATATTAAAAAAACACGGTTTAATCTCTTTGGTCGCTTATCGGTCCAATCACTTGGAGTTTGTGAACCACAATCAAATAAAGCCGGAATTTCCTTATTTTGACAACAGTTGCGGCAGATGTGCCAATTGTAAGGGCTTTCACGTACGGGAAGCGAAGAAATCTCACCAGCAAGTAATCTACGTTGGGGACGGGCTGTCGGACCGATGCGGGGCTCGGGAAGCCGACCTGGTTTTTGCGAAACGAGACCTGTTGAAATATTGTCAACAAAACGCGATTCCTTGCTTTGAATTTCACGCCTTTGACGATGTGCTCAGAAAACTCAAATCGATCGTTAGCCCTGCACGGTAATTCTTATCCATAAGCCATGGTTGCCATCCCACGGATCGACAAAGGGTACCGCAATTTAAAGCGCTACCGCCAAATCGTCGGCATTTTGATCAAATACGGATTTGCAGAAGTCGTAGACCGGATGAATCTCAAAGCCTATTTGCAATTTGGCCGGCGCTTTTTCAAAAAGGAAGTCCCCACCGCAAAACGTCTCTCGGCGGCAGAACGCATCCGGCTGACCCTGGAGGAGTTGGGGCCTACTTTCATCAAATTGGGTCAAGTGCTGAGCACGCGCTCTTTTCTCATTCCGGCAGAGTTGCTGAAAGAACTGATCAAGTTGCAAGATGAAGTCAAGCCCATTCCATTTGAGCAAATTCAGCCCTATTTGGAAGCCCAGTTGCAAGCGCCCGTTGACGAAAAATTCGCAGCGTTCCAGGAGGAGGCCATCGCTTCCGCCTCCATTGCCCAGGCCCATCGTGCCCGTACGCCTGCTGGTCAGGAAGTTGTGGTTAAGATTCAACGGCCCGAAGTGGCACGCATCATCGCAACCGACCTGGACATCCTTTCAGACCTGGCGCGCTTGATGGACCGGTTCATTCCGGAGAGCCGCCAATTCGATCCCCAGGGTCTGGTGCGGGAGCTTTCGCAAACCATGAAGGGCGAGCTGGATTTTGTTTCTGAAGGACGGAATATTGAGGTCTTCGCCAAGAATTTTCGGGACTTCGAGCACGTCTACGTTCCCAAAGTATTCTGGGAGTTCACCACCGGCAAAGTGCTCACCACGGAATTCATCGATGGCGTTAAGATTTCTGAAATTGACGAACTCAAAGCCTGCGGCTGTGATTTGAAATTTATCGCTCAGATCGGTGGTAAGTTCATCCTGAAACAAATCTTTGAAGACGGTTTTTTCCACGCCGATCCGCACCCGGGCAACCTTTTCGTGCGCGACCTGGACACCATCGTGCCGGTGGATTTCGGCATGATGGGCCGCCTGGATGACACCTTGTTGGAGGAAGTCTCCGACCTGCTCATCGGTACCGTTCAAAGGGATGCCGATCTCATCATCCGCGTCCTGCTCGACCTGGGTTCTCTGGACGAAGGCCGCGACGTGCGTACCCTGCGTGCCGACATTGCCAATTTTATCGACCGTTACTACGGAGTGCCGCTGAAACGAATCAACATGCAAAGCATCATCGCGGACGTTTTTGATCTGGTGACGAAACATGAACTGCGCACCCCTTCCAATCTCATGCTGCTGATGAAATCCATGGGGACTTACGAAGATTTGGCGCGCAAACTCGATCCTGATTTTGAAATCCTGCCCCTGGCCAAACCGTATGTGCGCAAGCTCATGTGGCAGCGATTAAACTTCAACAAGCTTGCTTACGAGGGCCTCAAAACCTTGCGGGATCTTTACAATTTGTTCAAGGTGCTGCCGAGAGAAATCGAACTCCTGCTGCGGCGCTTGAAACGAGGACAATTTACCATCGAACTGCAGGACCGCGGCATGCAGAATCTCATGCTGGAGATCGACCGTTCTTCCAATCGCATTGCTTTCAGTCTCATCATCGCAGCCCTAATCGTCGGGTCGTCGCTCATCCTCAAACAGAACGTGGGCCCCATGTTGTTCGGCTATCCGCTGTTTGGGGTGCTTGGCTACTTGTTTGCCGGCATACTCGGCATTTGGCTGGTCATTGCGATTCTGCGCTCCGGCCGATTGTAACGGGGCGTGCATCCTTCTCAAACACACGCCTGGAAAGACGAGTCACATGACATAGGCGGGAACAAAATAGTTGCAGCACGGCGTTAAGTATTTGGTGATTTGGTTCGATTCATAATCTACCTGTTTAAGCGTTACTTTGTGCTTGACAAACGACAATTTTTTGACTAATTTAAACAGGCTATTTCACGATAAATGCTGAGGAATAAAATGAAAAAGGATCGTTCAAAGCTCGGGCAAGTCTTGGCAATAGTTTTGCTATTGGTAACGACATCGGTTCTGATCGCCCAAGACAAAAACGATATGGAAAGATCGTTGTTTGACAAAGTTGAAAAATTGCTAAATCAGGTCCAGTCGGGGCAGGGTTATGTGTTGTCGCCGACAAATTTCAAGAACGCACTGAACAAATACCACGAAGCGACAAAAGCCTTCAAACACGGCAAGGAGTTAAAGGGTATTCAGAAAAAGATAGCCGAAGCAAGAAGTTATCTCAAAAAAGCGTTAGAAACAGCCAAATTGGCTAAAGTGGCTTTTGCCACGACCTTAAAAGCGCGCGAGGACGCCTTGAAGGCCAACGCTCCTGAATACGCTAAAGTTCGCTACGACGAGGCCGAAAATGCGTTCATTGCTGCGTCGAAGAAACTCGAACGAGGAGACGTCAGGAATGCCAAGAAACGGATCCCGCAAATCAACCGTTTGTACCGTGCTGCTGAATTAACCGCGATCAAAGTTAGCATCATCGGAACGGTACGCAACTTGATGCGGGAAGCCAAAAAAATCGAAGCCCACAAATACACCCCTATCTCCTACGCCAGAGCTCAGAAGCTGCAGACCGAAGCGGAGGCCATCCTAAACAGCGACCGGCGTTCTGCTTCCAGTGCCAAAGAAAAAGCCGAAGCCGCAGAGATTGAAGCTAAGCATGCCATATACTTGACCCGTTTGATCAAACAGTTGAAAGATGACCCGAAACGGTGGGAGAACTTCTTTTTAAACCAGGAGACAAGTATTGAAAACACGGCCATGACTTTGGGGTTCAAGCCTGATTTTGATGAAGGCAATGAAAAGCCGCTAAAGAAAATCAGGACAGCCGTGGTTAACCTGCAAAAAGACAACAAGGAGCTTGTCAACGAACTGAATGAAAAGAATCAGGAAATTCAAAAGCGCACCGCTGAATTGCAATCGTACAAGGAAAAGCAGCAGGGGTTGCAGGCGGAGTTGCAAGAGAAACAACTGCGATTGGAAATGAAAAAACGCCGCGAGGACAAGATTAAATCAGTCGAGCACTTGTTTTCTTCGGACGAGGCAGTGGTTTTGCGCAAAAGAAACGATATCATCATACGGCTAATCGGCCTGACTTTCCCCTCCGGCAAATCGACCATTGAGCCGGATTATTTCAGTTTGTTGTCGAAAGTACAGAGAGCCATTCGCAAGTTTTCCAATTTTTCCATCACCATTGAGGGGCATACCGATTCCATTGGCGACGAACGCTACAATGAAAACTTGTCGTATGAGCGCGCTTTGGCTGTCAAGCAATACCTATTGGCCAACATGGGATTGGAGGAGAGCCGGATCACAGCGGTCGGTTACGGCGAAAGTAAGCCCATCGCCAGCAACGAAACCAAAGCGGGCAGGGCACGAAACCGTCGCATCGACATCGTATTGACTTTCTCCGATGAGGTGTTGTAAAAACCGGCCGAGTGCGTGGCTCCACCTGCACCCCTCGCTGACTGGTACCCTGTCTTTTGAGTGTGAGATAATCGCGAAATGTCAAAAAAACGAGTTGCTTTTGTCAAATAATATTTTAGCTTAAGAGGGAACCAAAATTGTTTTTTCTGGGTTGCAATAATAATAATAAGTCAAACCGTTAAACATCTCACCATTCAATGAGGTTTGTAAAATGGCTGGTAAAAAGTTAGGTTTCTCGGTTTTATTTTTGCTTATCGTACCAGTGCTTGGATTCGGACAGGTCAGAAAAGCAGGCAAGGTTGAGGTGGCCAGGGCTCTGACGGCGCCGGCTAAGGCTCAAGGAATCTTGGGTTTCATTGGTCTCGATGCGAGCAAGTTTTCCATGAGTCACAGCTATACCATGTCCTTTACCTCTGTGGGGGGACACGGCTTCAGCCAGGGCCTGTATTTGAATACCATGAAATACCAGCTTTCCAACCCAATGAGCCTGTATTTGCAGATCGGCTTCTTGAGCAGACCTTTCGGGAGCTTCGGTGGGAAAAGCTCATTTGACAATCAGTTGTTCATTTCCGGGGCTGGCTTAGAATACAAACCTTCAGAGAATCTCAAAGTGCAATTCGAGTTCAGTCAAACCCCGGGATCGATTTATTCGCCCTATTACGGCAACTCATTCTACCGCCGAAGTCATTTGTTGGGAAAAAACAAAGAACAGGCAAAACAGTAAGAAGCAAAAACGTTCATTACGACAAAGTCTATTGGCATCAATGACCGGGGTTCGTCTCGGTCATTTTTTTGAGGAGGAGGGTGGTGAAAAGACGGCCCAAGTCGCGTCAGAACAGTTGGTCAAAAGGCCAAAGGAAGCCCAGGCGCAGATCGGCTGCCAGCAAGAGTCTGCGGGAACGTATTCTGACCGCCGGCATTTGGGCCATGGGCTTGATTAACCTGGTTCTTATCGTCTCTTTGCTTTCCGAGTTTTTTGTTTCCCCACACGAAACTACCATATCCATCAACTCAACGCCCGAGTCCACCCATGACAAGATTACCGTGGAAGTATTGAATGCGTGTGGCATCCAGGGTCTGGCCAACGAAATTGGACAGTATCTGCGGAATTCAAAGTTCGATGTCGTCGACATCGACAATTACCAGGGTGGGTTCAATTTGGACCGAACCTTGGTCCTGGACCGGGCTTCGTTAAGCAGGGTGAACGCGAAAAAAGTGGGCAAACAGTTGGGCGTGGCTGACAGTCAAATCGTGGAACAAATCGACAACTCCTCGCAGCTAAAAGTTACCGTGATTATTGGCAAAGATTACAAGAAGTTAAAAGTCTACAAAGCCATCCGATAAGCGGCTTCTGTTGATCTTCTCGTGACTTCGTGTTTCAGCGACAATCCTCTTGTGTTTAATTTCCGAATTGCTTAAATTTTGTTTTTAATTTTAATGCCGGCAACGCCGCTGTGCCGGGTTGCAAATAAGTCGGAAGCAACTGTGTTTGGCTTTAGTTAGGAGGGATCATGCCTGTCACCACTATCGAATGGGTCAACGGAAAGATCCGCATGATTGACCAGACCAGGCTGCCCCAGGAGCTGGTCTATTTGGACATCGAAGATGTGGATGTCTTGGCCGAGGCCATAAGGTCGCTTCGGGTGCGTGGTGCGCCAGCCATTGGCATTGCCGGAGCGTTTGGCGTCTGTTTAGGCGTTTGCAACTACTCCGGCGAGGACAAAGCTGCTTTCTTTGCGAAGCTGAAAGCCACGGCCGAATATTTAAATGCGACCCGGCCCACCGCTGTTAATCTGTCCTGGGCCATCAATAGAATGCTGGAGGTTGCCGAAAAGAACAGGGAAAAACCGATCGCAGAGATCCAAGAGCGGCTTTTAGACGAGTCCAAAACCATTTGGGAGGAGGATCGTGAAATCTGCCGTCGCATTGGCAAACACGGGGCCGCGCTTATCCAGGACGGCTTTTCAATCCTGACGCATTGCAATACCGGGGCTTTAGCTACCGCTGACTACGGGACGGCTTTAGGCGTCGTGTTTGCAGCCCATGAAGCCGGTAAACACGTGCACGTGTTTGCAGACGAAACCCGTCCCCTGCTGCAGGGCGCGCGACTCAATGTTTGGGAGCTGATGAACGAGGGCATCGACGTGACCCTGATTTGTGACAACACCGCTGCCTTCGTGATGCAGCAGAACAAGATTGACTGTGTGATCGTGGGGGCCGACCGCATCGCACGAAACGGGGACACGGCTAACAAAATCGGCACCTACAATGTAGCGGTGCTGGCAGAGAAGCACAAGATACCGTTCTACGTGGCGGCGCCCTATTCCACCATTGATTTTAACATAAAAGACGGCGCGGAAATCCCCATCGAGGAGAGAGCAGCGCAGGAAGTAACCGAAGGCTTCGGCAGAAGAACGGCGCCAGCGGGCGCGAAGGTTTACAGTCCCGCATTCGATGTCACGCCCAATGAATTGATCACAGCTATTATTACCGAAGAGGGAGTCATGAGGCCGCCTTACGAACAAAATCTGATTAAACACTCCAAACGAAATGATTTGAAGTAAAGTATGTCGGAAGTCAGGCATTATTTTCGAAAATTCGTTGGCTTCTCCGTTTGTAGTCTGATCGCTGGCCTCATCCTGAATTTAGGCGGTTGTCAGCCGAAAGAGGTCACCTCCGCACGGATTTACATCCAGGAGAATAATTGGGGAGCCGCTATCGAGCAATTAGAACGCGCTGTGGAAGCCTATCCCAAGAACTCAGAAGCACACTACTTGTTGGGCGTGGCCTACGGACAGCGCGGTCGCTACAAGGACATGAACCGGCATTTTGATTTGTCTTTGAAGAATTCGCACAAGTTCGAGGCCGATATCATAGCCACGCGCGAAGGATTCTGGATCTCCAAGTTTGATGGCGGAATCAAAGCCCTGGAAAATGAGGACTATGACCGAGCCGAAGACCTGCTCAAACAGGCCATCATAATCGATGCGCAAAAACTGGAGACCTACAAAAAACTGGCCATTGTGTTCATTAAGACCCAAAATTTTGACAAAGCCATAACGCTTTACAAGAAATTATTGGAGGAGGGCAACCAGGACCTGGAAGTGCTGATCTCTCTGGGAAATCTGTATTACAGTGTCAACAATTTTGAACTTGCGGCCAGGATTTTAGAGAAGGTCGTGGCGATTGCACCGGGCCACCAGGACGCGCTGGCTAATTTGGCGCTTTGTTACGACGCCCTGGGCCAGAGTGAGGCGGCTTTTACAGCTTTTCAAAATGCTGTCAAGGCTAATCCCCAGGACAAGGATTTGATTTTTCTGTTTGGAGTGCACCAGTTCCAGCAAAAAAATTACCAGAAAGCCATTGCTCTTTTTAAACGGGTGCTGCAATTGAATCCGGACGACTTTGAAGCCAGGGTCAACGTTGCGGTTGCTTATTTGAGCATAGCCGAGCTTGAAAAAGGCAAGCTAAAAAAGATAAACCTGAGCGAAAAGCATTCCCCTGAAGATATTCAGAGGCTGAAAGAGAGCGCCATTCTAAACTACAAAAGCGCCATCCCTTACCTTGAAGAAGCTCTGGAAAAACAACCCAACCTGCCGAAGTTGTGGATGAACTTAGGGGTCGCTTACATCAACAGCGGAGAAAAAGAAAAGGGTGAAAAAGCGTTGTTGAGGTCCGAAGAACTAAAGGTTAATTTGGTCAAGTAGGGCTACCCAGGAGTTAGCGTCTCTGAAATAGATTCGGATTTTTTGGAGCGATTGATTAAGGAGGTTCCTGCCGGTGCGGAAATGACTCGCAGTGTAGAACAATTCATTTAGCAGATCGAATCCCGTCTCCCAGTCGTCTATGGTAACGCTCGTAACCTCTAAAGGTAACGAAAACAACCTTGCTATTCTCATAGAGTTTTCATAAACATTTGTTTGTTAAAGCCGTTTGTGTTCTGGCATACTCCTTGTGCTTTTAAGTGCTTTGAGGCTGAGAAAGATAGTGGTTTCTAAAATGCAGATTACGCAATGGCAATCGACTATTTGCTAATCGAGAAGGCCACCCTTTTGTTTGTAATATTTGCATACGATTCCTAATTTTGGTATATTTCTAACATCTTAGTGAAAGGGCATCATGGCTAAGTATACCAAGGAAAGCGACGCGAGAATTATCATTGATGACTTTTTGCGACAAGCGGGCTGGGATCCAGCCGACAAGTCACACGTTTTGACAGAAGTGTCGGTGGACACAGCGCTGCACGTGGTCGCAGACGCCGAGCCCCGAGGACTCAAGACCGCCGACCTCGATGAGGAGCACTACGACCCGGCTGAATTCGAGCGCAAATGGACCAACGAGGACAGCAACCGAAAAATGATACAGGAGTTCGACCGGCTGGCCTGCGAGAGCTACAAAGAACTGGCCCCCGGCCAGAAAATCGGTGCTGGCAAGACCATCGTCTTCGCCATCACCAAACACCATGCGGCCCGACTGACCCAATATCTGAACGACCTCCATCCCGAGTGTAAAGGCAAATACGCCGAAGTCATCACTTCGGATGTGATGAACGCCGATGACCTCATTCGACAATTCAAGTACGAGGACTATCCTCAGGTAGCTGTAAGCGTCGGGATGTTGGACACTGGCTTCGATTGTCGCGAGGTGCTGCACCTGGTCATGTGCCGGCGTGTGCGAAGCCCCATCCTCTACCAGCAAATGCGCGGCCGCGGCACCCGCACGGCGCCGCATATCGATAAGCGGAAGTTTGTGATCTACGACTTCTTCGATAATCACAAGTACTTCAACGACAGCGATACCGATATCTTCACCGGCACCGGGCGCGGAGTCCCACCCGAACGAGGCGAGAGGCCGCTGCCACGCTCGTTGATGGAGCTCGGGTTGGAAGACGAGTGGTTGGAGGCGGTCACCTACGTGGAAGTAGGACCGGGCGGCGAGCGGCTTCTGGAGCGCTCCATCTTCGGGTTCGACGTGTCGCGGCAGATGATGCGCATCGCCATGATGAACCTGGTGCTGCACGGCATTCGGCAGGCGCGGGTGAAGCGCGCCAACACCCTTTCCGATATCGGGGGACTCAGCGAAGAGGATCTGCACCGGCGCTATAAAGTCATCCTTTCCAATCCGCCGTTTGCCGGCGTGCTGCCCAAAGATTCCATCCGCAAAGATCTGCCCACCAACTCCAAGAAGAGCGAGCTGCTGTTTTTGGGGGTGATGCTGGAAGCGCTGGCGCCCGGCGGCCGCGGCGCCGTGGTGGTGCCGGAGGGACTGTTGTTCGGCTCCACCAGCGCCCACGTGGAGCTGCGCCGCAAGTTAGTGGAAGAGTTCGAGCTGCTGGCGGCGGCCGTCCGGAAACACCGGACAAGAACGACATTCCCGATTTGCTCGAACAGTGGCGGGCTTACAAAGCCTCCAACTTCAAAATGCCGCCCGGGGTGGCAGCCAACACCCTGCTGGAGCCGGGCAGCGCCGAGCCGCGCTGCTGGTGACCGGAGGTAAAAACCGTGGCCGAAAACGACTACAACCTGGCCGCCGGGCGCTACAAACCCCAGGTGGCGGAAAAAGCGCCGGACGAGGACCCGGCGGAGTTAATTCGGGAGGTGCTGGCGCTTGAGAAGGAGATTGCGGCGGGGTTGCAGAAGCTGCTGAGGGAACTGGAAAGATCGGAATGAAGCAAAAGGAAGAAAAATTACTTTCTCCCACGGGGAGAGACTACCACGGCCTGCTGGCGGACATCGCCGGTCTACTCGCAGAGGCCAGGCGGCAAGCCGCCCTGTCGGTGAACGCCGTCCTCACGGCAACCTATTGGCTTATCGGCCGCAGGATTGTGGAATTCGAGCAGAAGGGCAAAAAGCGCGCGGAATATGGAGCGGGACTCCTCGAGCATCTTTCAACGGACCTGAGGACACAGTTCGGGCGCGGTTTCAGTCCCGTAAACCTGAGTCAGATGAAAAGATTTTATATCCTTTGGCCTGAGCAGAAGATTTTTCAGACGCTGTCTGAAAAATCACAGACACTGTACGGCAAATCTATCTCTCGACGCATTCCTGGGGAATTTGAGCCAACGCAACTTGCTGAAGCTTTCCCTCTCCCGTGGTCCGCCTACGTCCGTCTGATGACTGTCAAAGACAAGGAGGCTCGCGGCTTCTACGAAGCCGAAGCCCTGCGCGGCGGCTGGTCGGTACGGCAGCTCGACCGTCAGATTTCCTCTCAGTTTTACGAACGTACGCTTCTCTCACGCAATAAGGCGTCGATGCTCAAAAAGGGCGCCGTGGCCCGGTATGCTCTGGAGGGCTTGCCAAGCAAGGTCATCGCTTCGGAATACAAGCTTGCCCTGCCGGATGAAAAACAACTGGCAGAAGAGATGAACCGCACGCGGCGGATGCTCGAGGCGCGGAGAAAGAGGCAAAGCGGGGAGACCTCGGGATGAACAGGTCAAGACTGGGCTGTCGGCCCACCGCCATTTTTGCAACAGCTTGTTGCAAAAATGCCAGCCAAAATTCTGCCACAGCCTGTGGCAAAAACGCCGATTCATCGAGGCGGAGCTAACACAAGTGAAACGCCAACCACGAAAAGCACGGAAAATAGAGAAAGGCGAAAGAAAATGAGCACCCAATCTAGATGGTCCGCCTATTCCGCAGAATACAAGCTCCCCCTGCCGGATGAAAAACAACTGGCAGAAGAGTTGAACGGGACGCGGCGGATGCTGGAGGCGCGGCGCAGGGGGGAAAATAAGGGGGAGAGGGATGAAGTGGCCTGAAGTACGCCTTAACGACATACTAACGCTTGAGTACGGGCGTGCTCTTCGCAAAGACGCCCGAAACTCAGCAGGCGATGTTCCCGTGGCCGGGTCGAACGGCACCGATGGTTGGCATACCATGGCGCTTGTGGATGGCCCAGGAATTGTCATCGGTAGGAAGGGGTCGGCTGGAAAGGTAACTTGGTTTGATACCGCCTTTTGGCCAATAGACACGACATATTATGTGAAACTGAAGACAATCTGCGGTTTCCGATGGGTCTACTATCTTCTTAATCACCTTCAACTTGAGAGACTTGCAATTGTAACAGGTGTGCCTGGTTTAAATCGCAATGATGCCTACAACCAGCGGCTAAAGCTCCCTCCCCTCTCCGAGCAGCGCCGCATCGTGGAGATTCTCGACCCGGCGGATGCCCTGCGCAAAAAGCGCGCCGAAGCCGTCGCCAAAGCCGAGCGCATCCTGCCCGCGCTGTTCTACAAAATGTTCGGCGACCCGGCTACGAACCCGATGGGGTGGGATGTAGGCACTTTAGAAGACGGAGGGGCAAAAGTGCGTTATGGACTCGGCCAACCTCCGAGTACAAGTCCTTCTGGTATTCCCTTGATTCGGGCTACAAATATCCATAAAGGTAAAATCAGCTCAAAAGATATGATTTTAGTAGATAAGAGTGCGGTTCCAAGATCTAGAAACGCTTTTTTATCTGCCGAAGAAGTGATTGTTGTAGGAAGCGGAGCCTATACCGGGGACGTTGCTCAGGTAACCGAAGACTGGGAGGGTGCAGTGGCGGGATACGATTTGGTAATCACACCGGGGCAAGATTTCTGCGGTGAGTTTTTGGAGGCGTACTTACTTACTCCTCATACTCAGAACAACTATTTTAATAATTTAAAAGCTCGAGCCGGCCAACCTCATTTAAATGCTTCTCAGCTAGCTAATACCCCGATCTTTTTTCCACCCAAGTCGTTACAAAGAAAATTTGCTAAACGAGTGTGGGACCTTCGACAACTACGGCAAAAGGCTGAGAATTCTAGCGAGGCATTGGATTCCTTATTTAACTCACTAATGCATAGCGCTTTCACGGGCGACCTCACGGCCAAATGGCGCGAGGCCCACATACAGGAGCTGCTGGCCGAGATGGAGGAACAAGTGAAAGCGTTGCAATTGGTTACAAAAAGTCTTTAATTACAGGAAGGGCAGCATGATTCATCTCTTATTCGGGAATTAAAACATGGACATCGAAAGAGATAAGATTACAGGCTCGAAGTGGTGGAAATTTGATTTCCATACGCATTCGCCAGCCTCAAAAGATTATGGCAAAGGCCCGAACCAGGCACAGCTCAAGAAAAGGACGCCGCGAGAGTGGCTTCTGGATTTTATGCGGGCCGGCATTGACTGCATTGCCGTAACTGACCATAACTCAGGCGAATGGATAGACCGGTTGAAGGAAGAGCTTGCCCGTATGAGAGAAGAGCAGCCTCCGGATTATCGCCCCTTGTATCTTTTCCCAGGCGTGGAGATCTCGGTCAACGGCGGCATTCACGTGCTTGCGATTTTGGCAGACAATAAAACCAGTCACGATGTTTCCTCTCTTCTGGGCGCGGTCGGCTACTCCGGCGAGCCTGGCGAAACGCGTTGCTGCACCACCAGGACCGTAACAAAAGTCATTGATGAAATAGCTCATCGTGGGGGGATTGCCATCCCGGCTCATGTTGACAAAGAAACCGGGTTATTCTATAAAACTCCAGGAGGAACGCTAGAGCAGGTTCTCGAGAATGCCGGGTGGTTTGCCATGGAAGTTTGTGACCCGGCCTGCAAGAAGCCTGAGCTTTACACCAGCATGAAGCTTCAACACGCGGAGCTGCTCGGTTCGGACGCACATTTGCCAGAGCAGGTCGGAACAGGCTACACCTGGGTGAAGATGACGAAACCGAGTCTTGAGGGTCTTCGCCTGGCGCTTCTCGATGGTTCCTTGTCCATTCTTCGTTCCGGTCAAAGCGCCGATGATCCGAATGTTCACGCACCGATTGTCGTTGAATCGATTCAAATTGCCGACGCCAGGTACATGGGGCATGGTCAACCTCTGGAAGTTCCGTTCAGTCCCTGGCTTAACGCCATCATCGGTGGGCGTGGCACCGGCAAATCTTCGGTGATCGAGTTCTTGCGGATGGCTCTTCGCCGGGAAGACGAGTTGCCGCAAAAACTAAAATCTGACTTTGAGGATTTTAAGAAGCTTCCACTCAGCCGCGACGATCGTGGCCTGCTTACTGAAGATACGCAAATTCGGGTAACTTATCGCAAGGATGGGATACGCTTTCGGATTCAATGGGATCAGGCTGGCGCTTTGGAAGCAATCCAGGAGCAACAAAATGAAGGCGACTGGAAGACAGTTACTGGAGATGTTCGCCGGCGATTTCCTGTGCGTATCTATAGCCAGAAACAAATATTTGAATTGGCAACCGGGCCTGAGGCGCTGCTAAGTATAGTTGATGAAGCTCCGGAGGTAGATCGTGCCGTTCGGGACGAAAGGTGGCAAGCGGAAGTGAACCGATTTCTTGCTCTGCGTGCCAAAGTACGTGAAGTCGCGGCTGGTCTGGCCGAAGAAGGCACTCTGAAGGGTGAACTTGACGATGTGAAGCGAAAGCTTGCTGTGTTCGAAGCGGCTGGACACAAAAACATTTTGCAGGAATATCAACTGCGCCGTCGCCAGAAGCGTGCGATTGCGGAATGGCTTGAAAGCTTTCAAAGCACAGGGGAAAAACTGCTCGGACTGGCAGAGGAAGTCCTTCCTACAACCATTGATGAAACAAAATTCGATGGCAAGACAGATGCGGATAAAAATCTTCTCGAAAATGTTCGAACTATTTCAAATCGACTCTTGACTTTAACAAGAAAGGTCCAGAAGCTGGCGGAAGAGGCTGATGCCATTTTCGAAGACGGCAGGAAGATGGTGGAACAGTCATCATGGAAGAAGGCTTTGACCAAAACAGAGAAAGCTTATGCAGAACTTGTGGAAAAACTCGAACGTGAGGGCGCTGGGGATCCGGACATATACGGTCGTCTTGTTCAGGAAAGGCAAAGGCTTGAACAAAAATTGTCGGGTCTGGAAAGCAAAAGAAAGACCATGTCTGATCTCGAAAAACAAGCCCAGGAAAGCCTTGCCAGACTCCGAGATTTACGCCGTGAATTGACCCGGCGGCGTATCGATTTTCTGGCAAAAGTCGTTGGCGACAACCCACATGTGCGAATCGAAGTTATTCCGTACGGCGATATCGGCGGTGCGGAAGCAGAATTCCGTGAACTCATTGGCAAGGATAAACCAACTTTCCAGAATGATATCTGGTCGGATGATGGAGAGAGCGGCATTTTAGGTGAGCTCTATCGTGATTATCCGAGTTCATTGTCAGAAAAAAAATTTGAATCTCGCCTGATTGAACTGAAGAAAGAACTTGGTTCAGTGAGGGACGGCTCCTCTTCCCTGACTTTTCACGATCAAAGGTTTGCTTCGCACCTGGCAAACTTGAAACCGGAAGTTTGGGACAGACTGGAATGTTGGTTTCCAGGGGACTCGCTTAAAGTGACCTATCGTCCTCGCCCTGAGGCCAAGGATTTCAGACCTATCGAGCAAGGATCACCAGGTCAGAAAACTTCGGCCATTCTTGCTTTCCTGTTGGCGTATGGTGAAGAGCCGATGATTTTGGATCAACCCGAAGATGATCTCGATAATCACCTGATTTACGATCTTATCGTACAGCAACTACGAGCAAACAAAAGGCGTCGTCAGATTATTGTTGTGACCCACAATCCCAATATCGTGGTTAACGGCGATGCCGAGCTCGTTTTAGCATTAGATATACGCTGTGGTCAGACGCATATCATCGAACAGGGAGGCCTTCAGGAACAATCTGTTCGGGATGAGATTTGCCGTGTCATGGAAGGAGGACGTGAAGCGTTTGAGCTTCGTTATCGGCGTATTGGTGAGGGAGGAAGCCATGTTTGATACAGTTGATGAGCTTTTAGACAAGATTCGGCTTGGTGAAGATTCTATTCTCGAGCTTAAGGCCGTCCATTTTAGGGGGAACAAGGTCGCTGGTCCCCGTCGGGATGCCCTTGCGGATGAGCTTGCCGCAATGGCAAATACCAACGATGGAGTTTTTCTGTTGGGTGTGGACGACAAGACCCGCGAGGTCGAAGGCATTCCTATCGAAAAGCTGAATGCGGTCGAAGACCTTGTTCTGGAAATCTGTAATGACGTCATAAAACCACCCCTCAATGTAATAACTGTCCGTATGGAACTGCCAGATACATTGGGGGTTTTGCGTCCCATTCTAAAAGTAGATGTACCGCGCAGCCTCTTTGTGCACAAAAGTCCGGGCGGATATTTTCGTCGTCATGGAAATAGGAAACAAGAGATGACTCCGGAGCAATTGGCGCGGTTGTTCCAACAACGAAGCCAGGCGAGGCTCATTCGTTTCGACGAACAAACTGTGCCAGAGACATCAGTGGAAGATTTGGATAAGGAGTTGTGGCGTCGTTTCGTCGCCATAAGTCCGGATGAGCCTCTCACGACTCTCCGCAAACTCAAGTTGATCTCGGTAGATGAATCCAATATTGAAAGAGCAACAGTAGCAGGTATTCTGATGTGTTCGCGTCACCCCGAGAATTGGTTACCCGGAGCATTCATTGAAGCTGTGCGGTACAGAGGCAATCGTCAAGATTCCAATTACCAGGTCGATGCAAGCAAAATTACCGGCCCACTTGACCAGCAAGTCGCACAGGCTCTCGCATTCGTTCGCACCAATATGAAAATCTCCGCAGTAAAGGCCCTGGCACGTAGGGAAATTCCGCAATTTAGTGAAAGGGCTGTTTTTGAAGCGATAGTGAACGCTGTGGCTCATCGCGATTATGCAATTTATGGCTCAAAGATCCGACTTTTCATGTTTGACGACCGGCTCGAGCTCTACTCTCCTGGCACCTTGCCAAACACAGTAACGGTCGAAAGCCTACCTCTGCGACAGGCAACACGAAATGAACTTGTGACGAGTTTACTCGCCCGCTGTCCTCTTGAGGAAGACGACCGCCATGTTGGCCGACAGTACTTAATGGAGAAACGCGGTGATGGCATTCCGATTATCTTGCAAGAAAGCTACACACTTTCGGCGAGATATCCGGAGTATCAACTTATTGATGATGCGGAACTCCTGCTTCGGATTTACTCCGCGACTTTGCCAAATGAATCAGGTAAAGCGGATTAGAAAATGCTAACCTGCATCCGACTCGGCAACTTCACAGCCTTCGTCGAAGCGCAGAAGCTGCCGCTGAAACCGCTTACGCTCATCTTCGGCGCCAACAGCGCCGGCGAGTCGGTGGACCTGGGCGGATTCCGCCAGTACGTCCACCGCCGCGACACCGAACGCCGGGTCGAATGGAGCGCGGAAATCGACACCGCCAAACTCACCGGACAACTGGCAGCCATGCTGGCGCCGGTAAACCGCGTGGCAGTCTCTGTCGAAATTGGCCTGGCCCATGAAGAGCGGAAAGAACGCAAGAAGACCACCGACCCAAAAACCGGCAAGGAAATCGAAGTGGAGGTGCCGAGCGGTGAAATGGTAGCCACCGGCGAGCCGGGCGGTGCAGACCTACGAATTGCTTATCGCAAACAAGCGGGCCGCAACATGGCCGAAGTTGATCGCATATTAGGACAAAAGCCAAGGACGGAAAAACAGCGGCCATATCGGTTAAAGCAGAAAAGAAACTAATCCAGTGACAGAATTGCAATTATTGGTCGCGTACCCTCGGCAATCCCCAGTAAGATCCTGACTCTCTCCCTTCTACTCCGCATAAA
>JBHHYI010000030.1:0-32865 GCA_046757525.1 bacterium
TGAGAGGAATTTTGCTAACGCTGGCGGGACAAAGATGCGCGGTGGTGGGACATTTCGATGGCTGGATGGTTGGATGGCTAAATGGTTGGATGGTTTACATGGTGAGTTTCTGATTTGTCAGTTTTATGAGACCATTGATTTCTTTGGGGAGGAGAGATAATTGTTGATAAATATGCTCGTATTCTTCCTGCTTTAATAGATTGCGGACTTTGGATTTCTCATTCCAGTCGAATGACTCTTTTACGGACCCGTAGCTATATCTGTAAAACTTTATTTTATCTTTTTTGTGGTATCGGCCAAATCCCTCAGCGATACTGGCTGATACTGAATCCACTGCATTTACGAATTGCCTTCCAATGGTATTCTGTGCAAAATGATCCCATTCGATAACAATATCCCAAACATAGTTCGATAAATGGAACGCCGTTTTATAGGCCTTGACATCATTCAAAGAAAGATACTTTTTCTCATCCATTTCTTCCCCTCTCAATTCACAAAAAGGTTATGTGTGTAAACCAACCATCCAACTATCCACTAAAATACTCCGAGGGCGCCACCCCAAACTGTTCGCGAAAAACTTTGGCAAAGTGGCCAATGCTGTTAAACCCTACCTGGTAGGCGATCTCTGTAACCGTGCCGGACTGTTGCTGTAACAGGTACGCGGCACGTTTGAGTCGAATCGTGCGGATAAATTCCCGCACCGATTGGCCGGTCAGGGCACGCAATTTACGATTAAGCTGCCGACGTCCTATCGCGGACTCCCGCGCCAGGTCGTCCGTTTCGAAGTCCGGATCATCTATATGCGCTTCTACCGCCGCCATGACCTTTTTGAGAAAGGCCTCATCCGTCGAAGTGACAGTGACCTCCGCAGGCTCGATAACCAGTTCCCGGCGAAAACGCTCCCGCAGGCTGCGGCGCTGCTCGATCAGGTTCTTGATCCGGACTTGCAGTTCTTTTACCTCAAAGGGTTTGGTGAGGTAGTCATCCGCCCCGGTTTCGAGGCCTTCGACCTTGCTGTCTGCGGAAGCGCGGGCCGTCAGCAGAATCACCGGGATATGGCTGGTGCGTGCATCGGTTTTGACCTTCTCGCACAGTTCAAATCCATCCATCTCCGGCATCATGACATCGCTGATGATCAGATCGGGAGCGTGCTTGTGCGCCTGTTTCACGCCTTGCGTTCCATCTTCTGTTTCAATAACCCGATAGCGCTCCTCCAGACACCCGCGCATGTAAGCGCGCATGTCCGGGTGGTCTTCGACGATAAGGACCATGGGGAACTGGGTATTTGTTGTTGGTTGTCCCGAATGGTAATGGTCGAGATCTCTGCTTCGGTGCGACTGCTCGCGGGTTGGCGGATGCTGGATGCCGGGTTCTGGAGATTGCTCATCGATTACTGAAAACTGATCACTGGAAACTGTTTCTGCAATCTCCTCCGCCGTCAAATGCTCTTTTCCCAAGGGTAATTCTACGATAAAGGTGGTACCTTTACCCACCTCGCTTTCCACAGCAATCTTGCCGTGGTGCAGCCCCACCAATTCCTTTGTCAACGCCAACCCAATGCCTGTCCCACCCTGGGTTGCGCTATTATCGGCCTGGTGGAAGTGGTCGAAGACTTTATCGAGTTGATCTTGCGGGATACCAACACCGGTGTCTTTTACAGTAATCAGTAAACAGCGATCAGTAGTCAGAGTAGTCAGTTGGCTTTCCACCAACTCATTACTGGACACCGATAACTGAACACTGATTCTTCCGCCTTTAGGCGTAAACTTGAACGCATTGGAAAGCAAGTTCGACACAATCTTCTCCAGCTTGTCCCGCTCCACGTATGCGACAATATCCTCCTCTGGCGCCTGGAACTGCAGATCAATCCCTTTCTGCTTTGCCACCGATTCAAAGGTCATGGTAATCATGCGGATCAGCTCCCCAATCTTCTCGGGTCTGGCCTGCAGGCGCATCTTTCCCGCTTCCAGTTTTGACAGGTCGAGAAGTTGATCGATCAATTGCTGCAGGCGGCGGGCATTGCGCTGTACCATGCGTAAATCCGCTTTCATCTCCGACTGCTGCATTTCGCTGAGCCATTTTTGTATCGGGCCGAGAATGAGTGTCAGCGGGGTGCGAAATTCATGGGAAATGCTGGCGAAGAAGCGGGATTTCAGACGGTCGACTTCCTGCAGCTTTTCGGCTTCCACATTTTTAATTCTCAACGCACTACGTAACTGTAATCGCCTCAATTCATAATGCCGCAAGCCATACAAAGCCGCCGTAAAAAGCAGCACGTACAATCCGTAGGCCCAACGCGTGCGCCACCAGGGCGGGACAATCGTGATTCTTAGCGAGGCGCCGTCTTCATTCCAGACGCCGTCGTTGTTGGAGCCTTTCACACGCAAGGTGTACTCGCCAGGATCGATATTGGTAAACGTGACCTCGTGTTTGCTGCCAAGCTGAATCCAGCCCTCGTTGAAACCTTCCAGCTTGTAGGCATATTGATTCTTGTGGGCGTTGCGGAAATTCAGGGCCGCAAATTCAATGGTGAGAATGCGATCGTCGTAAGAGAGGTCGAGATGGTGCTTTTCGGAAATGCCTTTCTCGATAATGGGTTTTCCTTCGGCATCGCCGCTGTTGTAGCGCGTAAAGCGGGTGATCACTACCGGCGGGATGTGCGGATTATCCCTGACACTGTCCGGATGAAAATAATCGATACCATTGTCGCCGCCAAAAAACAACTCACCGCTTCTACTTTTAATACAGGCGTTCCAGTTAAACCAATTGTTCTTCAGTCCGTCATCGACATCGAAATTTCTGAAAGTCTCACTCTGCGGATCAAAGTGCGACAATCCGTTAAGCGTGCCCAGCCATAAACGACCGTGCTCATCTTCCGCTATGCTACAAATATGGTTAGTGGGCAGGCCATTTTTTTCCGTATACAGGGTAAACAATTTGGTGTCATTGTCAAGCTTGTTGAGTCCGCCGTACCATGTTGCGCTCCAGAGTGTACCGGCGCGGTCCTCAAAGACCACACCGACCCAATCATGACTCAAACTGCGCGGGTTATCTCGATCGTGGACAAAACGGATGAATTGTTTGCGCTCGCGATCATACTGATTAATACCACCGCCGCCCGTCCCAAGCCACAGTATGCCAGCGCGGCCTTCATGGATTGAGGTGACAACGTTGTTACCCAGGCTTCGTGAGTTGACCGGGTCGTGGATGAAATGGGTAAAGCTCTCTTGCTCGCGGTCAAAACGGTTGAGGCCCCCGGGTTCGGTTCCTATCCACAGTGTGCCAGTACGGTCCTCAAGGATTGACCAAATATTATTGGCACTCAGACTGTGGGGATTCTTGGAGTCGTGGACAAAACGCATAAATTGCCCGGTGTCACGATCAAACCGGTTGAGGCCGCCGCTGGTCCCCACCCATAGTGCGCCCGTACGGTCTTCATGGATCGATGTGACATTATTGTGACTAAGACTATGAGTATTCTTCGGGTCGTGAACAAAATGGCGAAACTGCCCAGTATCGCGATCGAGCTTATTGAGTCCGCCCGCTGTTCCAACCCAGAGTGTGCCGGAGCGGTCTTCATGGATTGCCCCAACACTTTTATGGCTCAGGCTGTGTGGGTTCCCAGGGTCGTGGGCAAAATGGGCAAAGCGTTGCTGCCCGTGATCGAGCCGGTTTACACCGTCGCTTGTCCCAATCCAGAGTGTGCCGCTGCGGTCTTCAAGGATTGACCAGATACTATTGGAACTCAAACTGTGTGGGTTCGTTGGATCATGGAAAAGACGGATAAACTGCCCTGTGTTCGGATCAAGTATATTGAGTCCGCTACCAGTCCCAATCCAGAGTGTGCCGGTGCGGTCTTCATGGATTGACAAGACACGATTATTACTCAAACTACGCGGGTTCTTAGGGTCGTGGACAAATTGGATAAACTGCTCATGCTCGCGGTCAAACCGGTTGAGACCTTTAGCCGTCCCAATCCAGAGCGTGCCAGAGCGGTCTTCGTGGATTGACCAGGTAGTATTGGAACTCAAACTGTGTGGGTTCCCAGAGTCGTGGACAAAACGGGTAAGATGTCCTGTCTCACGATCAAGCTTGTTAAGTCCGCCGCCGGTCGTCGGCACCCAGAACGTGCCGAACCGGTCTTCCATGATTGCCAAAACACCATCGTTACTGGGGCCTCCGGGATTCTTTGTCTCTGGGTCGTAGAGAAAACGGGTGAACTGCCCTGTGTTGCGATCAAGCTTGTTAAGACCGTTCCAGGTCCCTACCCAGAGCGTGTTCGGCGAAGCGGAATCTTCATAGATGGACCGGACGACATTGGAATTCAAACTGTGTGTATCATTGGGGTTTCGAACAAAACGCGTAAACTCCTCCTTCTCACGGTCAAAGCGGTTGAGCCCACCGCCGGCCGTCCCAATCCAGAGCGTACCACTGCGGTCTTCATAAAGTGAAAAAATAAGGTTATTCCCCAAGGAGGTGGAATCCAGTCTATCGCGTTTAAATGGGGTCAGGCCGTAGCCATCATACTTATACAGTCCGTCCCCCGTGCCAAACCACATAAAACCCTGAGAATCTTGCAGGAGAGACAAGATATCGCCCAGCCGTACTCCCTGCACCACCTGGATCCGTTCAAATTTGAGGTTGTCCTTTTGCGCGAGCAGGTGAAAAG
Source organism: bacterium (assembly GCA_046757525.1). Taxonomy (GTDB): domain Bacteria; phylum Zhuqueibacterota; class Zhuqueibacteria; order Oceanimicrobiales; family Oceanimicrobiaceae; genus JBHHYI01. The sequence goes on from JBHHYI010000030.1 coordinate 4,670, forward strand.
GAACGCTCAGCAGGAATAGGAGCATCACGCTCGCAAATCTCAAACATGTATTTTCAACCGATTGTGAAAATGTGACACGTAGCCTGGTGTCCTCAACATGGTGGAGTGCTGCTTGATCGGTCAATTTATTGTCCTTGCTTTACAAACATGGCGGCCTGGAACAACCGCGAAGGTGGTTTCATATTGGTTGGCTTCCGTTTACTCAAGTGATGTCGCATCAAAACAGCGTTCTGGCAGCGCAATCGAAAGGGCTGAATTGCGGCTAAAAGGCCATGGCCCATGAGCCGATTTGGCTGGGCCACTGACGGGCCACATCGTTGGAGGGCACCACCATGGCTGCTGGCCTGACAGTACCCATGTATCGCAATGTGCGAAAACGTGCGGTCTTTTGCAAGGGAATAATGCGCTCTGAAGTCTGACATGAGCCAGCATTCCCCCATGAAACGTTCTCATGTCCGCCAGCTCATCCACAGACCACGCCCGCCACCGCCTGGCCCAATGACCCGCAACAACTCCCTCCCCAAATCCTCTTTTTGACTGCAAAAAACTCTGGTTGAAGGTCCGAACTGAAAGTCCGGCTGCTGACGGATACGGTGCTGCAGCGGGGCTCCATTCAATCCGTTCAGGAGCCGGAGCCTGACGGCCCCATCGTTGCCTCGAATCGAGTCCGGGACAGGCAGACGGACGCGGTTTCTTGGGTCCGCTGCTAATTCTTAAGTCGTTGTAGATTTTCCGACTAAATCTTATTTGTGCACCAACCTTAAGCTTGGTTATGTTTATTTCAAAATATTCGAATATTGATCTCGAATTTTACCTTTATATTAAGACAACATTTTAAAGCTTTTCCTCTCAAAAAAAGTACTGCTTCATTCAGATTCGTTCGGCCCCGCAGAAGAATGCGGGGAAAATACGAACCTGAGAATCGTTCTTCGGCTTTATCCTGTTTGACGAATTTATACTCAATGGACGTGACGATTTGTTCTCTGCGTTTGTCACAATTGAAGATTCGGTGGCCGTGAAGATTTGCTGCGGTGCAAAGAGCTCGGGCGTTTCCCGATAATGACGTCGAATCTGATCGATGCCGAGGGCGATAGCCTCATCCTTGTTGGCGTTCTTGCATTCGATCACCAGCACCGGGATGCCGTTGATCAGAAAGACCACGCAAAGCCCGCGCAGTGCTTCTTTTGAAAACTGTCAAGAACCACTACGGGCCAGCCCCGTAGCACTCTCTTAATCAGAGAGAGGCCAAATCGCACAGTTGCTGCACTTGACTTTCGTTACCCATGACAATCAACCTGTCCCCGGAACGCAAGACGCTGTCCGCCGACGGATTGACTTTAATGGTCGCACCTGGCCTTTGCAAAGCGATGATGAGAGCGCCGGTTCGTTCACGAATGCTCAGCTCGCGAATGGATTTCCCCGCAAACGGACTCTCTGCTTTCACGTCGATCTCTTCCAGGCGCAAGGCAAGGTCTTCGTCGTGCATGATGATATCCAGGAAGTTGACCACTTTCGGTCTCAGAATAACTGAAGCCATGCGTCTACCGCCGATTTCACGGGATGAAATGACCTTGTTCGCACCAGCGCGGTAGAGTTTTGCCACAGAAGTTTCGTAAGCGGAACGGGTTACGATGGTCAGATGCGGATTCAGCCCCCTGGCGGTCAAAGTAATGAAGACATTGTCGGAATCGTCGTGTACCGAGGCAATCAAACCCCTGGCTACCGCCACCCCGGCGTTTAGCATCACTTCATCTTGCGTTGCGTCACCTTGCAAGACAAGCTTGCCTTCCTCGCGCAGCCTTTCGGCCACTTCTGCATCCTTTTCTATGATCAGAAACGGAACGTTTCTTCTTTCAAGTTCCTCCCCGGCGTGACGCCCCTCATGTCCATACCCGCAAATAATAATGTGGTCGTGGAGTTGTTTGATAATCTTATCCATTTTGTGGGTCCGATAAATGTGTTTTAACTCACCCTCGAGTAAAAAAACCGCAAGATTTCCAAAACCATAACCAACGGTACCAATGCCAACGACGATCAGGCACATGGTGAACACTCGCCCAGCTTCCGACAGCCGTTCAATTTCCCCAAAACCCACGGTTGAAAGGGTGATGATGGTCATATAAAAAGAGTCCAAAGTCGACCATCCCTCGATGACCATGTACCCGGAGACTCCCAGCAAAATGATCAAGAGCAAGACACCAAAAGAAATCCAGATTCTCTTGAATGGCGTTACCTGCCTGGACCACCAGGAAAAACCATAAGGATTTGGCATCGTCCCTGCGTTGGATTAGGAATTAATCGGGCACCGCTGTTGCCGAAATATGAGGCATTCCGAATCCTGCAAGAGCCCATAGGCGTCAACCTAAGCTGCAGCTCTCGTGCCCAAACTCCTGTTTGGGCACGCACTTGCTCGAGAAGGTCTGCTTCGAGGAGTCCGAGCTGCCTATCGAACCGAAGCTTCTCTGCCAAATTGCGTTCCAAAATAAAATTTTGGAACGAGACAGGTCGCGATTACAGCTCTGCAAACCTCTTAAGTTGACTCCCATGGGCAAGGCCGGATGAGGAATTCGAAGGTGCACCGAAAATAGAAATCAACAATTCAATATAAACATAATCCGCCTCGTTTTCAATAATAAAGACGTCCCACCGAGTTGTTTTTTATCTTGCAAAATCAAGTTGCCATCCTTATGAGTCGATAAATTCTAAAAACATTCAATAAGTCAAGCTGGAGTTAAGCAATGAAGATTTCCACGACCTTTACGTTTTTTGTTTTCTTGCTTGGAATAGACTCAGGATGGGTTGGAGCCACCTACGCCAGGAGTCTTGAAGCTGATCGCCAGGATTATGCAACGGGCCCGCGCCCTTCGGCAATTTCCGTGGGCGATCTAAATAACGACGGTTTCCCGGACATCGTTGTGATTTGTGAAAAAGACAACTCTCTAAGAATCTACTTCAACCTGGGGGGCCACCATTTCGGTGAAGAATTGATTTACAAAACGGGAGAAGGTCCCGCCGGGCTGGTCGTGGAAGATTTTAATCGGGATTCATATTTGGACATCGCCACCGTTTTCCACGACGAAAACCGGGTGGCGGTCTATTTGAATCGCAGTGGCACCACCTTCGCAGAGCCCAAAACCTATTCTACCGGCAACTGGCCTATCGCCCTCACCTCCGCTGATTTCAATGGAGACGCTAATCCGGATCTCGCTGTGGCAAATAGTCTAAATGACAACGTTTCCGTTTTGAGCGGCACCGGGGATGGTCGCTTTAGCGTCATGGTGAATTACGACGTCGGTTGGCAACCGGTTTGTATTCTCTCCACCGATATCGACACCGACGGCGACGTGGATATTCTGACAGCCAACCAGGGTGACAGCTCTTTTACCGTGCTGAGCAACTCTGGGGACGGCCTGTTCTCCTGGCCGCGGACCCGCAAAATCGGAACCAGCCCCTATTGGATTCAGGGGGGCGATTTTACCGGCGATGGATTGACCGACATCGTATTGGCGACCTTTGAATCGAACCGGCTGTACTTATTTCCCAATGTGGGTGAACAACAATTCGGCGAACGTCAAATAATCCCCTTAGACGCAAGACCGTGGTCTTTTGTGGCAGTAGATTTGGACTTAGACGGCGACCTCGATTTGGCGACCTGCAACGGCGCCAACTCAGAAGTCACCCTGTTTACCAACGATGGCACCGGACAGATGCAACTGGCCGGAAGGTTCCAAACCAGCAGTTTTGCCAACGCACTGGCCATAAGCGACCTGGACATGAACAAGACTCCGGAAATCATCGTGTCCAACAAATTCAGCAGCAACTTCTCAGTTTTCAATTTAAGGATCTTCTGAAAATTAGTTGCAAGGCGCTTCATCGACTCTGAGCGTCAGATATTGCCAATGAAGCTTGCGGAGTTAGTTACATGGCCATTGATTCAAACCAACGGCAATGGGCTACCGCGAGTACAAAAGTAGTCGTTCTGAGTAGTCCCGACCGCCTTAGGGTCGGGACGTATCAAAGCCCGTCACCACGCGATACGGTCACTTGAGAAACAGTGACCTACTCGGGATGACTCGTAAATTGCTGTCCGGAAACGCCTGGCATGACGTCGCCGGCATTCAAAGCAACAAGGTCTTGTCGTGACACCTTTTTATCAAACGGTAACCTTCTCAAAGAAGGTCACCGTTTGACCGGTTTCTAAGCAATGCTCCTCCGGAGTGGAGCTGTCCAAAAAGTCCCAACCCCCCTCGTCATTTCGATCCGGCAGTTGCCGGAGAGAAATCTTACGACCCCCGAACGTTCTCAATTCCCTGTTATTTTTGGGAAAGCAACAACATCGGTGGCACCATCAGATTCCTCATCCGGCAGCCGCCGGATTCGGAATGACGGTTGTCGTCAGAGACAACCATGGAAGTCGTCCTGAGTAGTCCCGACCGCCTTTTGGTCGGGACATATCGAAGCCCGTCACCACGCGATACGGTCACTTGAACAGCAGTAACCTACTCGCAAATTGCTCTCTGGCAACCAGGCCCTCGCAGCAGAGACTGACCGTTGATTATCATTTCCTTCGTTTAAAACTTGCTATTTAAAATAATTTTAAATAATTTGAGGGTTAATTCCACGTAACAAAACCAATTAGAAAATGCTCCTGAGAACGAGAAAAGCAAAAAAGCAATTGTTCACGAGTTCCGAATTGTTAAAACCCAGGCGCTTTGACCTTTTTAAGTATCCCGCCCGCATCTTAATCTTTAGCTTCATCATTATAATAACAACTGGAACTATTCTCTTGATGACCCCCCTGGCCACGGTGGGCGAACGTCTTTCCTTTATCGATGCCTTGTTTACAGCAACGTCGGCAACTTGTGTCACCGGTCTCATCGTGGTGGACACGGCATCGAAGTTCACCTTGTTTGGGCAAGCGGTTATTCTCATCCTCATTCAAATTGGTGGTCTGGGCATCATGACGCTTTCAACGTTTTTTGTTTATTTGATCGCTGGACGCATCTCCATGACGGAACGAGAGATCATCCAGGATACCCTGAGCCAGCATCTGATATCGGATTTGGGGCGCTTGTTGAAATCTGTGTTCTGGGTGACTATGACCATTGAAGCCATTGGCGGCATACTTTTGACTTTGAAATTCGTGCAGACCCAGGCTTTGTCAAAAGCGCTGTTTAGCGCGCTGTTTCATACCGTCTCCGCATTCTGCAACGCGGGCTTTTCCGTGCAGTCGAACAGCTTCCTCGATTACAACGCAGACCTTTACACAAATGTGGTGCTGATGGGTTTAATCATTCTGGGGGGCCTGGGCTTTATCGTCATCTTCGATATTTTTCAAAATAAGAGAGCGCTCCTCCACCTGCGTTTCTCAAAATTATCCTTTCACAGCCGCATTGTACTGCTTACCTCCAGCATCTTGACTTTTGGGGGCGCATTGGTCATTTTGGGCCTGGAATACGACAACAGCCTGCAACAAGTGTCTTTGCCAACGAAATTGATTGCGTCCTTGTTTCAATCCGTTACCTGCAGAACCGCTGGTTTCAACACATTGGAAATTGGCACCTTAGCCAATTCCACTTTGTTTTTTATGGCGCTGCTCATGTTTGTTGGCGCCTCGCCCGGTTCTTGTGGCGGCGGCATTAAAACCAGCACCTTCGCCGTTCTCACAGCCTCCGTGTTAGCCAGATTTAGACTGCAGGAAGACGTCAACATTTTTTACCGCCGGATCCCAAACGCCACGGTTTCGCGCGCCATTTCAATTGCCATCTTTTCAGCCGTGATCGTGGTGCTGTTCACGATGGTCATTCTCATCACAGAACTGCATGACCGGCCACACCCGGAAAGCCGGGGCATGTTCTTGGAATACATGTTTGAAGTGGTATCAGCCTTCGGGACTGTGGGCCTGAGCACCGGCGTTACCGCAGAGCTCAGCAAATTGGGCCGCGTGCTCATCACTATTCTGATGTTTATCGGAAGACTGGGCCCCGTCACCATTGCGCTGGCTGTACAAGGTCGAGAAACAGCGCCAAAGTTCAAGTATATTCGGGAAAGAGTCTTGGTCGGGTAAGATCCACTACACCGAAGCCATTAACCAGCAAGGAGTGAATTGGAATGAAAACATTTGCCATCATTGGCCTGAGCACCTTCGGACAGTACATGGCACAATTTCTCTCGGAAAGAAATCTCGATGTGGTGGTCATCGATTCCGACGAAAAACGCGTCGAGAAGGTAAAACCTTTTGTCAACAAAGGAATCATAGCGGACGCGACAGATAAGGCGACGCTAAGAAATCTCGGTTTGGGTGAAATGGATGCCGTCATCGTCAGCCTGGGGGAACAAATCGACGCCAGCCTCTTGGTCGTGCTTTATTTGAAAGAATTAGGGGTAACGGAAATCTATGTGAAGGCCCTCTCTGAAGAACACGGCAAAATTCTTCACATCATCGGGGCTGAAAACATCATCTTTCCGGAAAGAGACAGCGCCTTCAATCTCGCCCAGAGAATCGACAATCCGGATGTCTTGGAATACATCCCCCTAACCGAAGGCTACAGCATACTCGACTTAGCGCCGCCATCGCATTTTATCGGGAAAAAGCTGGGCGAACTGGATCTCAGAAACAAATACGGCATTCAGGTGATCATCATCAAGGAAATCATACCGGAAAATATCATCCTCATTCCCAGGGCCAATCATGTCATCAAAGACAGCGACATCCTGGTCGTTATGGGAGAAAATAAAGACCTGGAAAAGTTGAAAAAGCTCAAATAACTAAAAAGTCGAGGTATAATAATGAAAAGGAAATTGTTTCGAAAAACAGCGGCTTTTTCCAGCTTTTGTTTGGCATGGCTGATTCTTGCCACACCACTGTCAGCCGATGAAAAGTCTGACTACTCCTTTTATATCAATGCCCTGGAAAACTTGAAAGACACAAAATTTTCAAACATCTTGATTGACCAGATCAGGGAATATGTGATGCGGTACCCGGACGCCCAAAATCTCGACGACATGCAATTCCTGATTGCAACCCTTTACAATAATAATAAACATGAACTTGAATCCTTTGTGGCTCATACGGAGCTGATCTACCTTTATCCGGATTCCAAACACTTGGAGGTGGCCAAAGACCGGGTCCGCAGTCTTCTGATGCGAAAGAAGAAGTTCAAGCCGCTGAGGGAACAAACCGAAGCCATTCTCCAGCCTGCCCTGGTGGACTCGACTTCAGAGGGAAGGTTTTATTCATTTATCAAGAATCTATTTGACTTGCGCTTCGCACCCGTAACGAAAATGTTGATCGAAGCCTGTGATCGATTCCTCACGAAATACCCGTCGACCCGGAAGTCTGAGGAGGTCCTCTACTGGAAAGCTGAGCTGTTGAACCTGGACCGACAGTATCGCCAGGCCCTTGCCACGTACATGAAATTAACCTTTCTGTACAAGAAGAGCATTCTGGTCACTTCAAGCAAATTGCGCATGGCTTCCCTATTCACAAACAAGTTGGAGAAGCACCAAAATGCCATTCTCACCCTGGAAGAATTCCTGGTGGAATATCCTGAGGACCCGCAAGCTGGATTTGCGCTGCTGACCATGGCGAAAATCATCGAGAAGAAAAAGAAAAAGCCCCTGGAAGCTCTTGAAGCTTATCTGGATGTGGCGAAAAAATACCCCAAAAGTCTGGAAGCTGTGCCGGCGCTATTCGAAGCAGCCCGCCTTTATGAAGACAAGTTCAAGGAATACGACCAGGCCATCAGAGTTTACACCCAGGTGGTTCGGGATTTCGGCGACGATATCAAAGCGCCCTATGCTTTGGCCGAAGCCGGCCGGATCTACGAAAAGGAGCTCAAGGACTACGCCAACGCCGCCAACGTCTATTACAAGATTTTCGAACAATATCCGGATAACAGGTTAGCGCCGGAGTATCTTTACAAAGCGGCGGAGATCTACGAGAAAAAGCTGCAAGACCTGGATCAAGCTCTTGCTCATTACCGAAAAATCGTCGACAACTACCCCAACGAAAAAATCGCTGAGAAGGCGAGCAAGAAAATCGACAAAATAAACAAGGCCGCGAACCACCAGTAACTGACTAACGCCCGCACCCTGTCGCCCCGTCTGTGCTTGGTTCCGATTTGCTGAGGTTAGGGCGAGAACACGTCAGAGGCGTGGGACAAAGATGCTCAGACCAGAATGGGCACGATGGAGACCGAGAGGTCTTCGGAGACCACCACAAAATGGTTCGGCGGTACCTCGTGCCAATCCTCCTCCAAATCGGTGAGCTTTTCGGAAACGATGAGAACGGCGTGCTCGGAAGGCTCGGAACGCTCCATTTTACAAACGCCGTCGTAACATTCATACCGGCTCCCTTCCGAATGGTACAGCGTGGGCGGATTCAAATCCGGATCGGAGACGTAGCGTGTTGCCACCATAAACTTGCCGTTGGTCATGGCAACATTGAGAAAGAACGGCTCGTGGATGCCCTGCTGTTGCGTCAGCTCTCTGAGTTCAGCGATGGTTTCCTCCAGGGAAGTGACGAAATTCTGGCTGCTCTGGCCATTTCCGTTTTTCAGCAAGGCATTCAAAAATAGCGCGAAAAAATGCTCTGAATCCGTTTCCCCTTTAATCCAATTGTAAATCTCATCCGAAAGTCGCTGCCTCAGGCTACGCTTCAGGGCCGAAAAACTCTTGATATTGCCGTTGTGCATGAATAACAAGTTCTTATAATGAAACGGGTGACAGTTGTCCTCGGCAACATCTCCTGTGCTGGCGGCGCGCACGTGAGCAAAAATGCAATTTGACCGGATCTTTGGTGCAATGTAACGCAGATTCTTGTTGTTCCACGCCGGGCGAACCGAGACGAACACCGCCGGTGTGGCGTCGATGGCCGGGACGTACCAACCCACCCCGAACCCATCGCCATTCAGGGGCTCCTCTCTTTCCTGGGCTTTGTAGCTCTGGCGGATCAAAGAATTTGCGGGCTGGTAAAGCAGTTTGTCCATGAGGATGGGCGCCCCAATATAAGCAAGAAATCGGCACATGGTTTGGTCCTTTGTTTAGACTCTCTGAAAGCAGTTTTTTCCCTTCGATTGATTCTGGCGTCCCCGGGTCTTGTGTCGCCTCACAACAACGATTTGCCGAAGGATTTGACCGTAAACACGGGACAGGGGGCCCGTCGCACCACCTTTTCAGCAATGCTGCCGATGAGAAAGTGTTCAATGCCGGTCAGACCGTGCGTGGCGATGACGATGAGGTCCGAATCCTGTTCCTCGGCAAATTTCACGATGTCGCGGGCGGCCCGGCCCTCAGCCACCTGAACCTCTATTTCTACCGTCGGCCCTGGCGTTTCGTCGAACATCTTGCGCAACCCTGCTTCCGATTTGGCTTTAATGTCCGGCACCAAATCAAAAATCGAGGACTCGCCGGTGACATAAAAGGCCGGATGCAGGCTCTCTTCAATGATGTGCAGAAGCGCCAGCTTAGCCTTGTACCTTGCAGCCATGGCTTTAGCGTAGGCCAGCGCCGTCTTAGAATGGTCGGAAAAATCCAGCGGTACCAGAATGTTTCTAATGTTTTCTACCGATTTTGGCGTCTTCTGTTGCCGGACGGTAAACACCGAACAGCGGGCCATGCGCACCACTTCCTCCGCCACGCTGCCCATAAACAGATGCTCCAGCCCCCGGTGTCCGTGGGTGCCCATGACGATGAGGTCCATATCCTCGCTCTGTGCATAATCCAGGATGACGGCCGCTGGCGCAATGCCGCGGACCTGCGCCTGCTTAATGCTTAGCCCTTCGACCTGGTGATTGCCGATGTCGGCGGCCATTTGAGTGGCAGCCAAATCTTTAAGCTTTTGCTGCAGCTCTGCAACGTTGGGAAAATGGTGCGCCGAATTATGTGGGTCATCCTCATGCAAGACAATGGCATGAAGCAAATGAAGCTCAGCCTGGTACTGCCTGGCCCAAAAAAGGGCATGAGGCAGGGCCTGATTGGCACTGGGCGAAAAATCTGTCGGGTGAAGAATCCTTTTTATCTTAAGCATGTCACAACTCCCTCCTTCATTTCATTACAAGAGTACTGCGAAAGCTTGGGTGCGACAATTTAATCCTTTAAAAGCATTATTTCAACAAAAAAAACCAGACGAATCGTACAACCTCAGTCCCTGTCAGGGCAACCTCTCGGGGCTGTCCAAAAAGGTCCATTTTTGTGTCATTCCCGCGGAAGCGGGAATCTATAACTTGTTGATTTTTCTGGATTCCTGCTTTCGCAGGAATGACACCCCGGGGGCCTTCTTGATTTTTTGGACAACCCCATGAGCACAGTTGGTTACCCCACGGCCACGGAGGGGTTACGGCGAATCTTGGAACAGCGCTGATGTTGCAAAAGTCAAATAAATGTCATACATTAAGTTGACTCAACTGGAAAATAGGCATGGGTAACCGTTCGCAAAAATTGCTCACAGCCTCGCACGCAGATATCATCTTGGACAGCATTGCAGAAGGCGTTTTTACGGTGGACCAAAACCGAGTGATCACTTATTTCAACCGGGCTGCTGAAAGGATCACCGGCGTGTCACGGCAGGACGCCATTGGGCAGTACTGTTTCGAAGTGCTGCGCTCCAACATCTGTGAGAAAACCTGCGCACTAAAATGCACCTTCAATACCGGTGAGGTGATCATCGACAAGCACGTCAACATTCTGCGTTCAGATGGCAAACAGATACCGGTAAGCATCAGCACTTCCATTCTGAGGGATGAAACCGGCCAGGTTGCCGGCGGCGTGGAAACTTTCCGGGACCTTTCCGCCCTCGAGGAATTACGCAAGGAAATCAGACGGCACTATACGTTCGAGGACATCATCTCCAAAAACCACCGCATTCTCCAAATCTTCGACATTCTCCCCAATGTGGCCAAGAGCGAAAGCACGGTGCTGATTCAGGGACCCAGCGGTTCGGGCAAGGAGTTGTTTGCCCGCGCCATCCACCATTTGAGCCCGCGCCGGAAGGGGCCTTTTGTGCCCATCAACTGTGGCGCTTTGCCCGACACGCTGCTGGAATCGGAGCTTTTCGGCTACGTTCGGGGGGCGTTCACCGATGCCAAACGAGACAAGCCCGGCCGCTTTGCTTTGGCAAGAAAAGGTACGATCCTTTTGGACGAGGTCGACAGCCTGTCGCCTGCGACACAAGTGAAGCTGCTGCGTGTGTTGCAAGAAAAGGAGTTCGAACCGCTGGGCGCAACTTCCCGGCTTAAAGCGGACGTGCGGGTGATCGCCGCTTCCAAAGAAGACATCGCCACGCTGGTCGAACAAGGGCGCTTTCGCGACGACTTGTATTTCCGCTTGAATGTAGTCAAAATAGATCTGCCGCCGCTGACCGATCGACGCGACGACATCCCCCTGCTCATCAGTCATTTTATCGACAAGTTCAACCGCAAAATGGGACGCGACATCTCCGGTGTGTCCGATGAAGTATTAAAGGTGCTGATACAGTTCGAGTTTCCAGGCAATGTCCGCCAACTGGAAAACATCATCGAACACGCCTTCGTCATGTGTCGTCAGCACGAAATCCAACTTCAACATCTCCCACCAGAACTGACCCGCTCAAGAGCAAACCGCATCCCCCCGGACGGAGATCAATCCTTTCTCAAGAGCGTCGAACGGGACACCATTCTGGAAGCTTTAAACCAACATGGCTGGAACAAGGTCGCGACCGCCAGAGCCCTGGGTGTGCACCGGACGTCGCTGTGGCGGAAAATGAAAAAGTACGGCTTGATCTAACAGTCAGAATTTCCGAATCTCGTTTTTCCAGTCTTCATTCATAGGCTCACCCCGTTTGGTGGAGTGAATCTGCATATACTCGCCGAATTCTTGCAGGTCCGCAAAAACGAAAATAACCCCACCTTCGATCTGGTCGTAGTGCCAGATTTCGTAACAGTAAGAGAGCGGGTTATTGGGAAATCTTTCGATCTCTGAAGGTGGGCCGTAGAGGATATAAACGCGACCGCGGTCCGTTTTCCACCCCGGGCGGGTGTAACTGCCAAAATGCTCGTCGCAGTATTTCAGCCGTCGCTGGTATTCCATCCTGAATTCGTTGGTGGCCGTCGCGGGGGTTGGGTCCCTGCGCAGCCAAAACTCAAAAAGATAAGCTCTTTTGGCTTCTACCTCCTTGAGGTTGTTGTAGAGCTCTTGCTCTTGTTGCGTAACGATATATTTAGCAGTGACAAAATCAGAATCCAACTGTGCTGCACTCATGCCGGCGAATTCACTGTTGGCCACGGCCGCCTGCCCCGGTGTTGATGCAATCTTAAGGGTGTCCGTCAGACCTGGATTGTAAATGAAAAGTTTCTTCGAGGTTGTTTGCAAGAGCTTGTCCCGGGCGTCCAAAATCTCAAATAGAAAATTGTAGACGCCTGAGGGCAGGGAGGCAATATTCACCGTACCAATCTCTACACTCGATCCGACCATTTTTTTCACATGCAATTGCGGCTTGATGCTGCTCACGGGTTGATTCTCCAGATCCGTAATCTGGCAACGGGTCTTGTAAAGGCCGCCTTCCATGCCTTTGCTCAGGTTGTAAGCTTCAAGGTAAAAGTAAACGATTGGGTTGGCTTGACCAAAGATTCTTGCAGGTTCGGGGATCACCTCCAGGCCATTTTTGTAAAACGGGTCTCCGGAAGCTTCGGCGTGTTTTCTTATGGCGCTGGCAAGCTCAATATCGCTCAGTTGGAGCGTATTCTCTGAAAATGCCTGGATGGTAAGGTCCCTTTGCACGGTGCGGGCAATCTGCGCGTTGTTCAGGTCCTCAACGTACACCGAGATCTGGTAATTCCCTGGCTGCATCAGATAATGGACGACATCGACCATTTGGCTTCCCCGTCGGATTTGTGACGAGTCGGTCACAGACCTGGCCAGGCGCCAGGCCTTCTCCGCCCATTTTTCTCCGTCTTTTGTGATGGACAACTGCACCAGCACCTGAGCTTGCAAGGACCCGGATTCTGTGGTAACGAAGTCGAGCTCGGAAACAGGGATGGCGTAATACAACTCGGTGTAAGTATTCTGAGAGTTGTAGCGAAACGTTGCCACGTCCAGGGCAACGTTCAATTGTGCCAGCGCGTAGCATGGCGCCAATACGAGAAACAGACCAATCAAGAAAGCGAGACCGCGTGTTTGGTTTTGCATTCGTATTCCTTGCGACGATGGTTGAAATGAAATTAAAAAGGTCGGTCTCATATTGAATATTGAACCGACCTTTTTGTCCATGATTGGCTTTCGCCTCAGAATCGAAATCCTAATGTGAACCACTGGTTGTTGTCAAATAACCTGGTAACCCGATAGGCATAATCAAAACTGAACTTCATGGACTTGCCAAGATTCAAGTTAACGCCGCCGCCAAAAGAGGGTCCCCAGATAAAATTGCTTTCGTCTGTGGTTCGAAATTTGTTTGCGTCGCTGTCGTAGGCCAGGACGTAGCTTCCCCTGAGAAAGACCATGTTGTTGTAGCTGTACTCGGCACCGACCCGGTACTGGTCCAGAGCGAAATTGTTGTTCATAAAGGCACCCATGATGGTCAAGTTGTTCATCTCGCCCATGCCATGGTTGTAAGATATGCCAATCTCAAAGGAAGAAGGCAGCTCAAAACTCTGAAGCGGGATGCGGAGATTCTCGCCCTCAGTGTCCGGCCGTTGGGAGATGTCTTTGGTAAATATCTCTAAATCTCCCCCGTTGAATTTCATGTTAGGCCCTAAATTCTTCACAGCAACACCGAAGCCGATTCCCATTCCGGTCATGTACTGGAGGCCGAAATCGACCGCGATTCCGGTGGCAGTTTCTCTCATGATTTGCTCAGAAATCCCTTTCACATTGATCCCGAAATTTATCCTGTCCGTCATGGCGCGGGCATAGGTAATGCCAAATGTGAGGAAAGTCGGTGAAAAGTTTTCTCCTGTGCCATCCGGGCTTTCATTGGTGGTTACCGCCACGTTGCCAAAATCAATGGATTTGATGCTGAAGCCCAAGGCGCCAAAATTGCCGGGCTTGAACTTACCCGCCACATAGTTGACATTCAAATCTGCGATGTATTTCATGTGCGAAACCATAACCGCAGCGGCATCCGGGCTGGCCGCCAGACCGGCCGGATTCCAGTGAATGGCTTCGATCCCAGCCACATTGGCAAGGTCTGCGCCACCCAATGCCGTGCCCACCGATCCTACCGGAATCAGCAATTCGAGAGCGCCCGCTGTGCCGGTCCGTTTTCCTGTACCGGCAAACGATTGGGTGACGAGTAAGAGAACGGCCACAAGCAGGGCGCAACCACCGATTAAACTCTTGTTGATTGTCATGGCTAAGTCTCCTTTATTAATCCGTTTGTTCAACCTTGGAAAATGGTTCTTGGCTCACCTGCCAAAGCCGTCCCGGACCGAAAGTTCCTCCAGGACGGCTATTGGATTAGAACTTGTCCAACCTCTCTTCTGGCATAAATATGGCAGCCTTGAGCACTTTTTGCCCCAATTCCTTCATGTCCACGTGAATGAGATACATGCCGCTTGCCACCGGCACATCCTGGTCGTTGCGCAAATCCCAATAAGCGATCTGCGTTCCCAGGGTACCTTGCTGCTGCCTGACCCCGTCATCGATGGTTTTGATGATATCACCGGCAAGGGTGAACACCCTGATGGTAACATTGCTGCCGGGCAAGTGCGTAATCGTCACGAACCGGTTGACCGGGTCTATCTCGGCAGGGTTTTGACCGAAGTAAGGATTGGGAAAGATGTTGACCAACTGAGCGGCTGCTACGGCGTCTGTTTGAGTGGCAAGGGCCTGGTAGTCCTGGGTGCTGAACGTGAACACATCGTTGACCGAATTGGGCTTGGTGGTGACAAAGCGAATGGTTGTTCCCGGAGGTGGCGGTGCACCGTCGCCGTCGTTCCAAAAAGCGCCCAGCGACAGGGTGGAGTCGCAAAAGACCAGGTCGTCGTTAGAATCGCCCAAATCGATGTCGAACCAGAGACCGATAAAGGCATCTTTGAGGGTGTTCTCACCTTTGTTCACCAGCAAGAACTTCATAAACATCATGTCGCCGAAGGCATCCGGCCGGTTGAAGACCCACACGGTATTCTGGACTTCCAGGCCAATGGGTGCGGTGCCGAACAACGTGTGGTTGCCCGGATTGGCATCGTTGTAGACCATCCACAGCATCTGGTCGCCAATCATGTCCGGGATGCGCTTGCCGGAAGGACTCAGGATGGGCTGTCCGTTGGCGTCTCTTTTGATGGGCGCGCCAAGCTGGTAGAGATCGTTAATCCAGGCACCGTAGTCGGGATTGCTAAAGCCTTCATCCAGAAGATCGGCTTTGGTGATTTTCAAGATTTGATGCCTGGGATCGTTTGGATCTTCGGGTGTGCCATCAGGTCTGATATTTCCGGGTTGGTATTCGTAGGTATATTCAGCCGCGGCGGTGTGGATTTTGTCGTTGACCAGGCCGGCAACCCAAATCCCTGAAGCAAAATCGACGGAATGCCCACTCTGGCCCGGCCACTGCATGCCGAAGCCAATGGGATTGTTGTGGGTGCACCAGGCACCGCGATTGTTGATGTAGTCAAAGATACGATTGCCGTCCACCGTTTCCAAATCGACGACAGCCGTCTTGTCAAGCCTTGGGCCCCTGAGCTTGCCACCGTCTGGTTCCCTGGCGTCCAGCGAGTAACTCAGCAGCAGAGTAATGACGGCCGTAATCAGGGGCAAATGGAAATAGGATATTCTTCTCATAACCGTCTCCTTTCTAAGATTTATGAACCTCTTAGCTCTTATTGGGCGGAGGCCCGGATTATTTCTGGCCTTCGCCCAATGTTCGTCCATTACGCGTTGGTTCTGGTCTACATATTGAATTGCAAACCAAAACGAATCTGGCGCGGTGGCCCGACCATATTGGGGTTGCGCAGCATAAACTTGTAAAGCGCAACGCCGTTGGCTCCCCAGGTTCGGGCAAAGCTCTGACCCGCAACCGTGTCCAGGTAGCCATCGTTGTCCGGCTCCCCGGTCTCCGGATAAACATAGACCGCGTTCAAAGCATTGGTCACGTTGATGATCCACAAATACGTGGTCAAATTGGTGGGACCGAAGTCAAAAGTTTTCTCCAGTTTCATGTCCAACTGGTAGGTCCACGGACCCGTTGCCGAGCCCACCTGACCGATGGGGAAGTAGCCAGCCGTGCCGCCCAGCACCTCGGTCTGCACTCGCACCGGGGTGTAGGACAGCCCGCTTCCGAAGGTAAACAACAGGTTCAGTCCCATGTTGGCCAGAATCTTGCTGCCGAGAAAAGTTGGGCCGTCATCGCGCCTGGTGCGAAAATCCACATCAAAGGAGCCTGTGTGCCGCTGATCGAAGTCCAACGGAGCCACAAAAGTAGGCACCCGACCCTGCTGCCAGGCGATGTTAAAAAACGTATTGGCATCGCTGCCCGTTCCGGCGGCATACTGCAGCGTGTAGTTGGCCGTAGCAGAAATGCGATTGGTCCGGCGCAAGTTGAATGTGAAAGCCAAACCTTTAACCGTGCCGTAGTCCTTGTTGGTGTAAATGGCGTACGGAACCGGCTTGGCAAAATTCAGGTTGGTGAGCCGCACATAATTTCGGATTTCTTTGTAATATCCGGTGACATCCAAAGCGGCATTGTCTCCCAATTGCTGGCGAAAACCAATTTCATAGGCAGTGGTGCGAATCGGCTCCAAATTTGGGTTCTGCATGGTGAAAAAGTTGCCGGAGTCCAGTGAAAAAGCGTAGTTGAAGGTAGAAACGTACAGCCTGTTTAGCTCAGGCGTCTGCACAAACTTACCATACTGGGCATGGAACACGGTGCGGTCCGAGACCGGATAGGAAAATCCGAGTCGAGGGCTAAGGCTCGAGCGCGTCTTTTTGGGGACAAAGTTCTCTGCGGCCAGGTCGGAGATGCCCCCCATGGCCTCGTTGGTTTGCGTGATGACATTCTCAACATCTTTGAAGCCATCGTAGGCCGGGTCAAAATAATCCCAGCGCAGCCCCAGGTTGAGCACCAGGTCTGCAAACTCGATCTTGTCCTGCAAATAAAATGCAGCGATTTTGGGATGCTTGGCGGCATTTCGACCTGCCTGGGCGTCGGATATTTTTCTTCCAAAGATGTCGTAGCCAAAAGCGTCGGCAAACCGAATCTGGTAAGCTTGCTCTGCGGTAAAATTAGGCCCTACTTGTGCCAAACTTTGGGCAAGGGAGTGTAAATCGGCCGCGCCATAACCGCCGATGCTGTAATTCCGGTAAGTATTGTAACGATATTCAAAGCCAGTCTTGATTTCATGTCGCCGCATTTGGTGCGTCAGATCGGCTTTGGCACCCCAGAAGGTCCAGCTTTGTTTCCAATAATTACCGGGCTGGGTGCCGGCGCTGGCAAACAGATTGGCAGAACGCGGGTCCAGGGGTGGCTTGGTGCCCTCTTGCACGATGGCCGGATTGGTAATGCCATCTCCTTCCGGCCCGAATTCACCGATGTCGACGCCTGGCGCATCGCCAATATTCCAGAATGCATCACCAAAGGCATTGCTCGAACGCACAGACTTATCCCGGAAATAATTTATTTGGGCGGTGTAAAAAGTGTTGGGTCCCAAAGTGTGGGTGGCCTTTAAGAAATAGGAGTCGCGCCAGTTCTTTTGCAAAGGATTGTTCTCGGAATTCCACAAGGAGAAACCTACTCCGGCGCCCACGGTGGTATTTTGAAAATCAGCTCCGGGGGCAAAACCGGCAAGCAAGCGCCGCTCTTCTCGTTGGGAGTTGCCTCCGATCTTCAAATACAAAGGCTTCAGGTCCACCGTGACATTGCCGTTCCAGAGCCACTGGTCCGAATCCCGGTGCGGCCAGGGCCCCTGCTCTTCCCATTGGTACAGCTTATAGCTCCCGTCTTGACCAGGGAAGGCATCTTCGACGTTGATTCCATATCTTGCCGTGGCCGAAGTGTCGCTAAAGGTGATGGGGTTGCCGTTGGCATCTAACGGGTTGCCCACTTTGTCCATCATGAGCTTGTTGAAGGCAAAGCCCGAGGGATTGCTGTCGGCAAGGTCTCTTCTTTCCAACCCGAAATACAACTTCACTTTCTTGCTCGCAAGGCCGGGAATGGGCCCGCTAAGATTAATATTGTACACGTTGTACCCGTAAGAGTAGGCGCCTAAGAACTTACTGGTCTTGCTCAAGTAGCTGTCGGTGATGACCTCCCCTGAGACGTGGTAATCGCTGCCACCGGTCTTAGTGGTGATGTTAATCACTCCAGAGTTGGCAAATCCGTACTCGGCGTTAAACCCGCCGGCCTGGTAGTTCACTTCCTCGATGGCCGTATTCGAAATATCGCCAGCGGCACGCCCGGTGAGGGGATTGTTTTGGTAGACACCATCCACATAGGTGGCAATCTCTTCCCGCCGGCCCCCGCGCACGTACAGTCGCCCCCCGACGTTGGTGACGCCCGCTTCAACGCTGATAATATTTCGGAAGCCTCTGAGCGGTAATCTCCGAATCTCTTCTGCGGTCTTAATACGAATCGTGTTGGTCGCGTTCTTGTTCACCAGGGGCCGTTCCGCCACGATGTTAATGGCCCCCAACTGAACCGCCTGCGTAGGCAGTTGGAAATCGACCTCGGTGGTGAGATCCTGGTGCACTCTGACATTGCTGATGCTTACTGACTGAAACCCGATGAAGCTGGCCTGGAGCGTGTAAGTGCCAACAGGAACGTTCAGAATCTTGTACTCACCGTTGACGTCTGAGGCCGCACCCATCGTGGTCCCTACAATCACCACATTGGCGCCAGGCAATCCCTCGCCGGTTTCCCGGTCGACCACCTTGCCAGAAATCTTACCCACCGTTCCGGCCAGCAAACCGCCCGGCACAAAGAATACTACTGCTAAGAGTAAAATCTTCTTCAGCATATTACACCTCCTTAAATACTTGAGTTGAATATCTGGTGACCGTCCAAACCTGAAATTTCAGGCAACTCTCGAGGACTTCGATCACCTGAATTCGCTTGAACTTCGATTCCGTTACGCCGTTGTCAAATTTCGTACCACACCACGTATGCCAAACAATGGCTCAAACCGTACGATTTTAAGTCTTTTATTATTAATTACTTTTCAACCTTTTTGTTGCGCTTCTTCAGACCCTGACCAAGGCGCGATGGGCGCACCGACCTGGCACCAGGTTCCAACCGGTTGCTTTGGGAATATCCTATGAGCTTGTTTTTCAAGGATTAGAAAAGCTGGAACTTAGTTCCAGGCAGTCGGGGGGGAGCAAAAGGATTAAGGTGCTCGGCTCCGTCCACCATTACTAAACTCTGCCAAGTGAAGTAAAGGTGGACTAAGGTGTCTGCTCAATCTTGGAAGGGAAAAAAATGAGCTTCATTCAAATAATGCGGACTTTAGATAGGATCTATTTGGATTCTTTTTGGAGTAACCCCAAAAAAACTGAGTTTTTCCGGTAACTTATTTTTCGTTAGTTAATGATCTTAAAAACTCAGTTTTTGAGGTGAGCTAAGAACAACACTCTTGTAAGAAGGGGGGATATTGCGGTATTTCAGACCGTTCCAGAAGCGTTGCCGTTTTGTCATTTCAAGCCAGGCTCCTGCCCACAGGCGTCAACTTTAGGGGCGTCTAACCACCCTATTGTCATTTCGAACGTAGCGAAGCGTAGTCCAGCGGTCTGATTCAGGCATAGACCAGTCAGGCAGCCGCCTGACTCGAAATGACAATTTGGGGGCTTAAGTGGACGCCTATGGACCCCTGCAAAGGGTGGCGGATTGGACCGGTACGGATTGCTTAGCGTATTGCTCCCAAAGCCTTAGTTTCGGCTGAGACAATCAGCATTGCCCATTCGGTAGCGCACCAGCTTCTTGTCGATCCCTCTTCGGCTCAATCCAAGATATTTGGCGGCCGCCGTCTTATTACCTTTAAACTTCCTTAATGCCTGGCACAGCAAATCTTTTTCTAAAGCCTCAACGGCTTCGTTCAGTCTGCCCTTGCCAGCCTGACCGTCCGAACCGTGTTTGCATTGCAACACATTGTCCGAAAGCAAATCGTGCGTTATGTTTTCCACCTCTCTTGGCAGAAGGCTAACTATTCTCTCAATTTCATTTTCCAGTTCCCGTACATTGCCAGGCCAGGAGTAGCTCAGCAAATAACTCATCGTTTTTTGTGTGAGCTTCTTAACCGGCTTGTCTTGCTCGAGGCAGGACTTCTTGACAAAATGATTCGCTAATAATGGGATGTCTTCTTTTCTGTCTCTCAAGGGAGGCAAATCGATGGGGAACACGTAAATCCGGTAGTAAAGGTCTTCCCGAAAATTTCCTCGCCTTACCTCTTCCTTTAGATCCTGGTTGGTGGCAAAAATGAACCTGCAATTCGCAACCACGGTTTTGGTCCCCCCTACCCTTTCGAAGTTCTTTTCCTGAAGAACTCGCAACAATTTAGCTTGTAACTCCCTGGGCATACAGTTGATGTCGTCGAAGAAGACGGTGCCGGCACCGGCGATTTCCAGCTTCCCCGGTGCCCTTTTGAACGCCCCGGTGAAGGCGCCCTTCTCATGGCCAAACAGTTCGTTTTCCATGAGTTCCCGTGGAATGGCGGCGCAATCCACAACAACGAAAGGAAACTCGGCGCGCGGGCTCCTCTGGTGCAACTGTCGCGCCACCAAATCTTTGCCGGTTCCGGTTTCACCCGTAATCAACACGGTGCAACCGTTTTGCGACGCACTATCCATGACTCGAAACACCTCTTGCATGGCTCGTGACTTACCTATCATGAACTCCGAACGGTATTGAGCGCTCAACGGCGAGGAATCTCTCTGGTTGGGCTTGAAAACTGCTTGCCGTGACTGGCACCCGGTTGCAAACGAATTGAGTGATTCGATACCATTTTTGCTCATACTCCTTTACCTCACTTAAAGTCCGTAAACAAAAGACCCTCGTAGACTTTTTGCTTAACATGAAGTCTACCAAACTGAAAAAGTTGTATTTTGGAATTCGCTGAAATTGCTTGCACAGAGCAGCCCAATTCCTTCAGCCTGAAGCCCGAGGTCCTGCGTGCAATCTGCGGGTTGATGCGTTGAAATCTCAAAGTTGCATTTCAGAGATGTTACTGCGTGAACTTGGCCCGTGTCACTTTAGCATTCTAAGAAAATTACTTTCTTAGCCGCTACCCCATGCAAGTATCTTCAATTCATACCATTTTGTCTGGTTTGAGTTTTGCAATAATGGTGCCAACAGTTCCTTAGTAAACTACAACAAACCAGGCGGTCTGTAATTTATTAATTCCTTGCTATTTGCAGACCCCTGTTTTTCTAGCGTAGAAATGTCACAGTCAACCGAAGGTGCAAAATTATTCACAGCCAGAACAGGTTTTTGCACAAAGCGAAAACAGCCCGTATTTGCTCAACCATGAAATCCCATCTGAAGGTTTCCAAGGCGAAACCAGGATCGTCCTGATGAGACGTACTATTCTGCAACTGTTGCATCCTATAAGTTGCAGAACCGCAACCATTCGCTTTGACCAACTTCATATTTCTACTCATATTTTCCAGGGCCATTTATTTAATTATAAATAACTTGTCCAAGCTTGACAATCTTTGGTCTGTATTTTGCCGTGCTTGAACTTGGGAAATAACTCATACGAAATGAAAATAATAGCTATACCGATTTTCGGGACACGGGTCTCTTCCCGTTTTGATTGTGCCGACAATCTTCTGGTAGTGACATCAGAGAAAGGAAAGGTGAATCGGGTGGAGCGAGTGAGTTTTGTGCAAGCTAATCCTTTGGAGAGAATCAACATGTTAGCCCAGTTGGGAACCGATGTGGTAATCTGTGGGGGGCTTACGGAAACTTGCGCCAACAAACTCAGCGATTGTCACATTCAGGTTATTCCCTGGGTTCGTGGGGAAGCAGAGGAAGTGGTGCAGCAGTTCTTGCACGGCAAGCTGACCAATCACAAGGCCGACAAAGGACCCAGTCAGTTGCAAATTTAACATTCAATGAGGAGATCCTATCATGAAGAAAATAGGGTACATTCCGAGCATATTGGTTGCCCTGGGGGTGCTCGTCATTGGCATAGCGTTTATTCAAAGCAGCAAAGTTAAGAATGCCAGACTTCCCGAAAATTGGGCGTTCAAGCTACCCGATGGCAACGCCTCGGCCGGCGCAGCATTGGTTGTGAAGCTGCAGTGTTATAGCTGTCACCGGATGAAGCTGGCGTCGGAGACCTTCACCGGGGAAATGGGCGACATTGGTCCGGATTTGACGGTTAGCTACTCAAATTTGCCCAGAGAATACCTGGCTGAAGCAATCATCAAAGCCCATTCAGTGGTTGCGGACCCTTCCTATGAGATAAGCCATGAACAGGCTGGCATGGGAAAATACAACCATTATTTGACCGTGGAAGAGATGTTAGATTTGGTGGCCTTTTTGAAACCGCCCCCGCAGCTTAGCATGAAATAGGAAAAATGACTTGGGTGCACTCGTCCAGCAGGCGTTTCAAACAGCTACCGGATTTCTCAGCTACTAAATAGAAAGTTGAGGTGAGATCATGTTTGGCAGTTTGCGTTTTAAGAGCAGAAGCATGGCAGCCCGGGTCGACGTTTCTGCCTTTAAGGTGGATTGGTCCAACATCTATGGGAAGCCTGTGGTACTCTTAAAGGAACTTTCTGGAGACCGCGTATGTCCGATCATCGTGGAAGACTCGCAAGCTCAGACCATCGAGGTCTTGCTCAATCAAATCTCCGAGGAACCGTACAAGCGGCCTCGACTGGTTTCAACCCTGCTCAAAAAACTAAAGGTGCGCGGTCTGCGGATAGAACTCATGCGGAACCATAGTCATGAAATCTTGGGCCAGGTGACTTATAATCGTGGTGGCGCCAATTCTTTTTCCCTGGAAAGTTCAGCCGGCGAAGCCATCGAATTGGCGGTTCGTTGCAATCTTTCTATTTCGATTGCCGAGTCTCTACTGGCCGAGTTGAACGACGATGCTGAATCTGCAGAGAAGCACCAGGATGCGATCGACCTGTTGAAGCAGAAATTGCAAGATGCCATCGAAAGCGAATCGTACGAGGAAGCTGCCCGGCTGAGAGATATGATTTTGGAATTAGAGGGAAAAAAGAACTGGCCTCTGCACCCGCCTTTGATGCCACCTCCAAAAGGAGACTAAAGGTGGGAAGAAACGCCTGAGCAGGCAACCTTGAGTCACCTTGTGTTGGACGAGAAGCTTATATTCATCTCAAAGGAGGTGAGCAAATGTGGTTGCAAAATACCCGAAAGCCAATTTAAAGCTCCATTATCGCGAAACGCTTGAGTTGGCTCTCATCGTTTCGTTGTTGATGGTCTTAGTAATCATGCACACCATGCCTAAAATAAAGGTTGGTTCCAGGGAGTTCCATGCCAGGGCGTTGGAAATAGAGGTGGAAAACATTCCTCCAACAGAACAAGTGAGGCAGACACCCCCACCGCCACGCCCTACGATTCCAGTGCCAACCGAGAACGAAGAGGTGCCCGAAGACCTAACGATTGCCTCTACAGAATTGGACTGGACGCAATTACCACCACCGCCAGAGCGCCCCGTGGAAAATGACATCGACAAGGGCTACGTTTTTGTGCCCTACGACAAACCACCGGCACCTATTGGTGGCATGGCAGCCATTCAAAAGCATCTTGGATACCCTGAGTTAGCGAGAAAGGCTGGCGTCGAAGGCCTGGTCGTCATCGGGGTGTTGATCGATGAGCACGGCAATCCCGTCAAAACGCAGATTCTGAAAGAGTCAAGGGTACACATCGGATTTGAAGAAGCAGCCCGGGCTGCGGTTATGGCAGTCAAATGGAAACCGGCAAAACAACGAGACCGTACCGTCAAAGTGTGGGTGTCAATTCCCATTGCATTCAAACTGAAAGAATCGGAGCGCAGGCCAATTTCGTAACACCGCAGAGCCGCAACCGCAACGGAACGGCTTGCGTTATCAGGAATTCTCACGGCAACACCTGTTCGCGCTTCGTTCCTTAAAGGGGCCGTGCCGCATCCATGATGACTTTTTCTTTGTTGTAGAATTGCAAAAGGGTAAAGAAGGATTTTTTAGCATAAAGCGTTTTTGTCAGGAGAAGTCATGACCGACAAAATCTTACTCATTGAAAACGAAGAACACCTGCGGGGGCTGTACCAAATAGAGTTAGAAGAAGAAGGCTACAACGTGCTCGTTGCCGGCAACGGTCATGAGGCCTTGACTCGATTACATCGGGAACCCGTCGACTTAGTAGTGCTCGACCTAAAACTTCCCGACGGCTCCGGGCTGGAATACTTGCAAGAAGTGTTGCAATTGCAGCGAGATGTAAAGGTGGTGATCAATACAGCCTATCCGACCTACAAACTGGATTTTCATACCTGGGCAGCGGATGCCTTCCTGGTCAAATCTTCGGATCTAAACGAGCTCAAAAGGACGATCGCCGGGTTGTTACACTCGGAAAGAAACTGAACTACAACGCACAGAATTGCAATTCCAACACCGGGTTGGTGCCAAGCTTATCGTGCTTTTCTCCTGCCCTCAAGTTCCTCTTTGGCATACCCACACATCAGCGGTTTACCTTTCACAGAGATCAGATAAAACCGGTCTCATAATGCAGAACCCGTGTTCAAGGAGGAAAAGTTTCCCGATTTCCCTCGACACTTGCAGCCGTATTCTGAAAATCCACTCAATTGAACAACTCACTCACACGGAGTTGCTGAAAGTGATTGAAGTCTACGCCAAAAACCGGTTGGCCCACGACCTCTGACGGTTGCGGCTGGCAAGGATACCATGGTAGCGGACTTTGAAATACCCCTTCGGTCCGGCGGCTGCCGGATGGCCCAGCGTATGAATGCTGGCGGGTTTGGCCATGCAGGCTTTTTTTACGCCCGTTGAAATGCCACTTGAATCGTGCTGACGCTGATGGGCCGACTCTTGTCTTGCCCGAAAAAAAAGCCACAAGGTCGGACGGGGAGCACGCCAGTAGGTGCGTAACTCAGCAAGTATTTTCACGCCGCAGAGTTTTTTTCACCTGATCCCTTGAATTTAATATCTTCTGTTGTTATCTTTAGAATATTGTAACCCGTCTTGCCCATTCTTTGCACACAAAGTTGACAATCGCAAACAAATTTGATCGGAGTCTGTGGCAGAGAGGTCGAAAAACTTCACCGCGCACGTCGCCCGGTGGCCTGCGGTTGAGGAGGTGAACCTGGTGGCGTTCAGGGAGGCCCCGAACACCACGCAAATGACCTACTTACGTCAGACCAGGGCAGGTGCCTGGTGGATTTCAACAAGCTCTTCGAAGGGCCTGTTGCAGATTTTCGTCGGCAGGTGAGAGAGGCCGAGAGCAACATCCTGCCGGAAGTGAAACCGTTGGAGATGGAAAAGACAGAGTAAGCTGCACTGTGCGCGAAAAACTTCGTTGCTACGTTTGAGCTTTTTGCCGTGATTAATCTGCAAGAGAAGGCTACCATGGTTCATTATTTGCAAAATATGAAGAGGGTATTGCGGTCACTTGATAACCCTCTGAAAAAAATCGAGAACCTTCCTCAAAAAGACAGATTGGAAAGAGAGTTCTATGATAAAGAAGCGGAAAAATATTTGCGGGATTTCGATGAGGAACTGTTCTTGTACGATGAAAATGAAGCCTTACCGATAAGCCATCAGTACTTTTATTCTCTGTTGGAAGAGGTCCGCGGCAAGCATGTTCTCGACTGTTGTTGTGGCTACGGTTTCACGACGGTGAAGTGTGCAAAGCTTGGCGCGTTGGTAACCGGCGTAGATATTTCTCCTAAAATGATAGAGTTGGCAAAAAAAAACGCCCAATTCAATCAGGTTGCACAACGCGTAGATCTGCGAGTTATGTCTGTTGAAGAGATGAGTTTTCAAAACAACACGTTCGATTACGCAGTTGGTTTAGGGGCTTTGCACCACCTAAATCTAACGTTGTGTGGCAGAGAAGTATCTCGTGTACTCAAAGCGGGTGGAAAAGCCATATTTTTGGAACCGAGAATACCGTTCAAAGGGCTCATTGTTCTCCGAAGCCTGGTTCCCGTGAAATGTTTTGAATCGCCGGGCGGTGCACAATTGAGCGACCGGGAAGTGCGGCAATTAACGCAATATTTTTCGGCTTTTGACGCACAGTACTTTTTATTCCTTAGAAAAATATCCCGCTTGCCATTTTTTAACAAATTCTCAGTACAATTGGACCGAGTTGACTGCTATCTTCTCAAGAAATTCCCTTTTTTGAAAAGCCTTTATTGGGCCTTTGTTTTGGAATTTACAAAATAGTTCAAGCAAGGTGATTGTTGACTTGCCTATGCCTAAGTAAGAGTGCCGTGAAAGTTGAGAGGTATGGTACTGAATTGGTTTTTGCGAGGGGATTGTGACGACCCGACTGCGGCAATGGTTGCGCCTTAATCGCACCGCGGTTGCCCTGTTCGTGGTCTCGTGTCTGACCAAGCTTGCGTTTACCATTCTGCTGGTTGCCGACCCCCATTTGTTTATTTACAATCCGGACTCCGAAGGTTACCTGCAAATAGCGGAGAACCTCAACGAACACGGTCAGTTTTCCGAGTCAATCGCACCGCCTCTGGCACCCGATAACCTGCGCACGCCCCTCTACCCGCTGTTCCTCGCCGCTGTGCTATGGCTTTCCGGCGGCAGCCTGGTTGCGGTGGTTGTGGTACAGATTCTGTTGTCCTCGCTCACGGTCGTCGTGGTCTACCTTTTTGGACGAATTTTGCTGAGCGAGTTGAGCGGCAGGATTGCGGCCGTGCTGCTGCTGTTGGATTTGTCAGCATTTGTGTTTGCCAACGGCATTCTTACCGAAACGCTGTTCGCTTTGCTCTTCCTCGTGGCGGTCTTTGCTTTGTACCGCTACTTTGTTTCTCTGAAGTGGAGCTGGCTTTTTGTTGCCGCAGGCGTGCTGGGCCTTGCCGCGTTGTGCCGTCCCATCGCGCTCTATTTTTACACTCCGGCACTGCTGCTGTTTGTTGTGCGTTTTGGCTGGCGCTGGCGGGCTGTGCGCCAATGGTTGGTGTTTTCCGCTGCCTTTGCTGTTGTGGTGGCACCCTGGTTCGTGCGCAACTACGTTGTTTTCAGGGTGTGGAATTTCACTTCCATTCACTACTTGCTCAACGCTGCCTATTTAGAAGCGGACCAACGCGGACTAACAGTGCAACAAGCCGAGCTTGTGCTGGAGGACGAAGCTGAACCACTCATGCCGGCGCAGGCCAACGAAGCACAGCGTGCCCGGGTGTACCGCCGGTTCGCGCTCGAGAAAATCCTCTCTGCTCCCTTGCGCTACACCAAAGTGCACCTCGCAGGACTCGTTCCCATGTTGATCGACAACAACGCACGCGACATCAGCTACTTTCTTGGCCATGGCAGGGGACTGACCGGGGCACGCGCGCTCTTCTTTCAACGCGGCCCGCAGGCAGGCTTGCGCGCTCTCTTTTCCGGCAAAGGTGGCCCGGCTTTGCTGGTCTTTTTCTTTTTGCTGATCTTGCAGTTGGTCGTCTACTTCTGTGCTGCGTACGGATTTGTCCTGGTGTGGCGAGGTGCTGGCCCTCTGCCTGCACTGCTGCTGGCTGCGGCCGCGGTCTATTTGGTCTTTTTGGCATTGCCAGCCGGTTCGGTGCGCTTCCGCTTTCCGGCCATGCCTTACTTGTATCTGCTGGCTGGATATGGCCTGGCAAGCATTTACCGTGTGACACGCCGAAAATGATTAAAGACAAGATAATTCTTTTCTGGATTTTATCGTATCAATTTCTGTACTTATTTGATAAAGATTTCTTTCAGCGCCTTAGGTAAACTGAGAAATATTTCCAGCGAATGACGCCGAAGTCAGGAAAACTTAGCTGATTTTGGTTGCGGGTCTGCTGCTCAAAAGGCGCAACCAGGGCTTGCGCACTCCCAAACTGCCACCTTCCTTGGAGTGCTGAAGCCTTGCTTCAGCCTTTACAAAGCAAGTCTACGGTTTCGTGGACAGACTGGACTGCTGAAGTCTCGCCCCGCGGTGCCCCAGCAGGGCTTGCGCACGCCAAAGCCAACGCTCCCCAGGAGCAAAGACAGTGCCAACCAATTGTGTTGGCCTGGCTCCAGTCAACGGCCCGGCCCTTGACGGACCAGTCCGGCTCCTGACGGACCAGTCCGGCTCCTGACGGATGCCTAAG
>JBHHYI010000031.1:0-31960 GCA_046757525.1 bacterium
AAAACAATAAACTAAAAACTTAGGAACCAAGAAATGAAAACTTCTGGTATCCAACTGATTGCAGAATTCATTGGTTGCCGACCCGCAGTTTTGAACGACGAAGTTCTCCTCAAAAACATTTTTTTAGAAGGCATCGAAAGATGCGGCTTTCATCCAGTCACCATCACCGGTCACAAATATGACCCCATCGGCGTAACGGTGGTTTCAATCATTAACGAATCGCACATCGCCATCCACACCTACCCGGAAGCGCACCATGCTTCTATTGACATTTTTCACTGTTCAACGGATTCCCACGGGGTTCTCAGACTATTGGAATTTCTGAAGAGCCAGCTCCAGCCAAAGTCCGTGAGATTCTTGCAAATGTGTCGTGGTAACAAGTTGGAATTGAGCGAAAACAATGCCATCACCTCTTTCTCGCGACACGGTTTCGAAGTGCGGTATCAGTTCAACAAGAAATTGTATGACGAAAACTCCAGATACCAGAAGATCGAAGTCATTGAAAACGAAACTTTTGGCAGAATGCTGTTCCTTGATGGCGATTTGCAGATCGCCGAATACGACGTGGAGTTGTACAACCGGGCCATGGTAGCCCCGCTCTTGAACGGTGCTCCGTTGGGGCATGTAGCCATCCTCGGAGGTGGCGACGGTGGCGTGTTGAGCGAACTGCTGAAACACAATCCTGCGCGCGTTTCCCTGGTCGATATCGACGCAGAGGTCGTCGCTGTTTCCAAACGATTTTTCTATGACGTTTGTGGCTACGCTTTTGAGCAGCCTAACGTGCAGGTGATCGTCGACGACGCCAACAAGTTTTTGCAAACGGTCCACAACCTGGACGCGGTCATCTACGATTTAACCGCAGAACCTGAGCTCTTGACCCGCAAAGACAAGCGCCAGTTTTTACAGGAACTGTGTGTCAGAATCCACAATAGCTTGAAAGGTGGTGGCATTCTGAGCATGCAGTGCTGCTCCAAATTCGATAGTGCTACCCTCCGGGTTTTCAAAGAGACCGTTGCCGGTTCCTTTAGTGATTTCAGTACACAAACTGTTTTCATCCCTTCCTTTTGTGAGCCGTGGATATTTGCGTCGGCGATTCGCCGGTAGCTTGAGAGCGCTCTTAGGCTTATTTTAGAAATAAACGCTGAATAAACTGCTTGCATTTTTTCCCCAAAAAGATTATTTTTGCAAATTATTTGTAACATTTTGACTTTTTCGTCTTTCACGAAAACGCCCCTCGCTGTGCGCAAGGCGGGAGGCGTTTAATTTGTACGCCGGAATTCAATGGGAAAAGAGGGAGAAAAACAAGCCAAATTTGACGCGGTCGTCATTGGCAGCGGATTTGGCGGTTGCTTGGTGGCCAGGGAATTGGTGAACGCTGGTCAGGAAGTGCTCATGCTGGAGCGCGGCGACTGGGTGCCGCGCGGGCCGCACAACTGGGCGCCCCGGGGCTCGGTTGATCTGACCCCTTTTTATTCCAGGGAGTCGCCTTATCGCATTTTGGCCGGTGGCAACAGTTCCACCATGGGCGCCTACACCTGCGTGGGGGGGCCGTCGGTGTTTTACGGCGCGGTTTCCATGCGTTTTCGCGAAGCCGATTTTCGTTCCGATCCTGAAATCGTAGGCGATTCCGAAGCCCACTGGCCTCTCACCTATGCTGAGTTGGAGCCTTATTACACCCGGGCTGAACAGATTCTCAACATCGCCGGCGAAGCCGGACAGGATCCTACCGAACCCTTCCGCAGTGGTCCTTATCCGCAGCAACTCAATGAACTGTCACAGACTTCGCAGATGATCGAAAGGGCTGCGCGCAGTCTGGCGCTGCGGCCTTTTCGCTTGCCTCTGGCAATTAACTACGCTTCCCAAAACGGTCGTCAAACTTGCGTTTCCTGTACGACTTGCGACACCTTCGCCTGCGCCGTAGAGGCCAAAAACGATCTGGCCACCTGTGTAATTCCGCA
This sequence comes from bacterium, assembly GCA_046757525.1. Taxonomy (GTDB): domain Bacteria; phylum Zhuqueibacterota; class Zhuqueibacteria; order Oceanimicrobiales; family Oceanimicrobiaceae; genus JBHHYI01. Next base: position 1,959 of record JBHHYI010000031.1, read on the forward strand.
CCTTATCCGCAAAGGTATGAGCCTTAAACCTAAAACGGTGGCGATTAAGCTGATAGAAAAAAACGGTCGTATCGTTGCAATCCAATGTTTTGACAAAGATTTGGACAAGATAGTGCAGTACCGGGGTAAGAGATTTGTGCTCAGCGCCGGTTCCATGGCCTCGCCGCACCTGATCCTGGCGTCCAATTTAGAACGCCTGAATCCGGGCGGACATACGGTGGGGCGCTATCTCATGCGCCATTGCAACGCCATCGCTTTCGGATTCTTCCCCAGGCGTCCCAACAAAGCCAAAGAATTTCACAAGCAACTGGGCATTCAAGATTTCTACTTTGGCCACCCGACCATCGGAGACCCGGCCGGAAAGTTGGGCAGCATGCAGCAACTGCAAACACCGCCCATCGGACTGGTGCATACGCTGCTGCCAAAACCTTTAGGCCAAATTGTTGGACTTGGCGTGGAGAATTTGACCGGGCTGTTGGTCATGGCAGAAGATCAGCCGCAATTTCGCAATCATGTCGCCGTTGACCCGAACACCAGGGATCGCTTTGGGCTGCCCCAGCTTTTGGTGACCCACTACTACAGCGAACGCGACTACGCCGCGCGTAAGGCCTTGCTCAAGAAAGCCCGGCAGATTCTTCGCAAAGCTGGCGCCCTGTTTTGTTACGAGCATAAGATCAAAACTTTTTCGCACGCGGTGGGCACGGTACGCATGGGCGACGACCCGAAAAGCTCTGCCCTTGACCGCAATTGTCAATTTCGCGGAGTGGAGAATCTTTTTGTCGTCGATGGCAGTTTCATGCCGACTTCTGCCGGCTTGAATCCCAGTCTGACCATTGCCGCCAATGCGTTGCGGGTTGGGGAAAAAATCGCACAAGCCACGGTGGAGGCCCAACGCGCATGAGCAGCTTTACAAACAGACCGATCAACTTAGCCTTTCTCGGCTGCGGCTTCGCTACCCATCTGCACAGTAAGACCCTGTCCGGCTTCAAGAACGAAGTGCGGCGCTTTTACGCCAGCCGCGACCCGGAGAAGGCGGCCCGCTACAACCGCAAATACAAGGGCAGTGGCTATTTTGAGTCGTACGCGGCTGCCCTGGCCTCACCTGAAATCGACGTCGTTCTGGTGGCCACGCCGCCAACCCAGCATTTGGAGTTGACGCAGCAAGCCATGCAGGCCGGCAAGCACGTTATCGTTGAAAAGCCACCGTTCCTGCACTCCGACGATTTCGAGGCAGTTCGAAAGGTTTGTGAGGAAACAGATCGCCGCGTGTTCATTGCCGAGAACTATTTCTACAAACCGCTGGCGGTCAAACTGCGCGATATCCTCCGTTCGGGCGCCATCGGCGAGGTGCTCTTCCTGCACGTCAATGCCTTGAAACAGCAGGCCACCGGCAACTGGCGCGACAACGCCGAGCTCGCTGGCGGCGGCGCCCTGTTCGAAGGCGGCATCCACTGGATCGATTTCCTGGCCAACCTGGGACTCGAGCTCAAAAGCGTGCGAGGAATGCGACCGGCGCCGACCGACGGCCTGGAAAAGAGCATCTTAGTGGCTCTTGAATACGAAAACGGACCCGTGGGTGCGTTTTATTATTCCTGGGAAGTCCCTTCGCTGTTGAAGGGGTTGAGACTGTCCAAGATCTACGGTCGCCGGGGCTCTATCACCTTTGAGTCCAACGGCGTTTTTCTTTTTGTGCGCGGAACGCGAAAACGACTCGTGTTTCCCGGACTGAAGGACATTGCGGGTTACAAAGCCATGTTTCGGGATTTTTTTTGTGCTCTGCGCGAGGATCGGGAACCTGAGTTTGGTCTGAATCTGGCTAAGCAGGATCTTGTGCTCATCGAATCAATCTACGAATCACTGAACCAACAATAACATGACGGAGAAAACCATCCTATGAACCTATTGATCGCACTTATTATCGGAGGGCTGGCCGGGTTGCACGCTTCTACCTGGGGCATGTACAAAGATTCGCCACACGAAGGCTTTACCTGGGGTAAATATTTTCGCAGCACCCTGGTTGCCGGGCTCAGCGCCATAATCGTGGTGCTGGTCACACGTCTCGATGTAACCACGGCCCCGAATATGGTGGTGCTTTACGGCTTTACCTACGTCATCGAACGCGCGGCCATGGAATTCTACAAGACGTTTTTACGCGAAGAGGATCAATCGAAATACTTCATTCCCATGCAGTTCAGCGTTGGTGGCAATGTGGTGAAGAGTCGCGCTGTGCGCTTATCGGTGGGTGCGGCTTATATGACCGGCGTGTTGCTTGGCGTCTATGGGATTTACTATTTGCAGCGGGTCAATTTAGGGGCAACAGGTCTGGTCGTCGTACTCACAATCGGGAGTATTGGCGGCTGGATTTCAGCTTTTGGCGGTGCGTGGAAAGACGCGCCAAAGGAGGGCTTTGAAATCCTCAAATTCTTCCGCAGTCCGGTTATCGCGCTTTTGTACGCGCTCATGTTGGCCAACTTTACCACCAACTACCTGTTTATCTCCATGGGTGCCCTGGGCTTTACCGTGGGTACCATCGAAACTTACAAAACGTTTTTCTTTCCCAGCAGGCCACGCGGGAAGTTTGCCGGCAAGGCCATTGCCTTTCCGGAGATGCTCAGAAAGCGCCAATATTTCATTCCTTTGTACGTGGGAATCTGGCTGGCGGTAATTACAACGATTATCGTGGCATTTTGGGGGCCGCACCACGGGTTGATTTAGCTCGCCTGTTCCCACTTTTTGGCCGTAAAGATTAGTTCTAATAAACTCCGTTCCATGGGACTTCATGCCTCTAAAGTCAGAAATCCAAAATTTGGATAGCATTTTGATTGCATCTGAGTGTTTTTTGAATTATATTTTTTCGTGCGAAACCAACAGCCATTTTTTTTAGCGCGAGACTTGCTTTAGAAATGAGAATAAGCGAGGCCCATTAAACCCCATGCGACCTTATTTAGACCTCGTCGAACGGGTCCTGAGCAAAGGCAGTCGAAAATCCAACCGAACGGGCGTGGACACGATTTCTTCCTTCGCCGAATTCTACCGGGTAGATTTGACCAACGGCTATCCCCTTTTGACCACCAAAAAAATCAACTTCAACGCCATGCTGCGCGAGGTGTTTTGGTACCTCTCCGGGGCCGACCACATTCGGGAATTGCAGAAACACACAAAAATTTGGGACGCCTGGGCCGACGCAGAAGGCAATCTCCAGACCGCGTATGGGCGCTACTGGCGGCGCTACCCGGTGCCGCCAAAGGGCGTGGCCGGCGGTGCCGAGGTTTTTGTGGACGAAAATCACCCACACGTGCACCGAGAGCCCGACGGTTCCCTTTCTTTTGACCAACTGGGCTGGGCCATCGACGAGCTCAAGCACAATCCGAACTCCCGCCGAATCGTGATAACGGCCTGGCATCCAGCCAATGCGGTGGTCAGCAAACTGCCGCCATGTCACTTCTCCTGGGTGCTCAACGTGCAAGGAGATCGTCTGAATTGCCACCTCACGCAACGCAGCGCCGACATCGCCATTGGGATTCCGTTCAACCTGGCCTGCTACGCTTTGCTCACCCAGGCCATCGCCCAGGAAGTGGGCCTCAAAGCGGGCGAATTTGCCCACACGCTGGTGGACGCACACATCTATGTCAATCATATTGCCGGCCTCAAAGAACAGCTCCAACGCCAGCCTTTGCCACTGCCACGCCTAAAAATCGCCAGCAAGCCGTTCAGCCAATTGCGGTTTGAAGATTTTGAGCTAATCGGCTACCGACACCACGAACCCCTGAAATTTGAAGTCGCGGTTTGATGCCACGTCCTGAGATTGTCATCATTGCCGCCATGGCTGAGAAGAACCGTGTCATCGGCAAAGAGGGCGAATTGCCCTGGCACCTCTCCGAAGACCTGCGCCGCTTCAAGCAGTTGACTCTGGGCCATGCCGTGCTGATGGGGCGCAAGACTTTCGAATCGATCGTTCGGCGGCTGGGCAAGCCGTTGCCGGACCGGCGCAACCTGGTGCTGACCAGAAGCAAGTCTTTTCCCAAGCATCCTGAAGTGGAAACCTTCCCTTCGATGGCGGCCGCCCTGGAAGCGATCGCAGACAAACCCACCGTGTTTGTCATCGGGGGTGAGACGGTGTTCAAGGAAACGCTCGAACTGGCCGACCGGCTGGAGCTCACCCTCGTGGCAGGCGACTACCAGGGCGATGCGTTTTTTCCGGAATATGAACCCCTAATAGGAAAGCGCTTTCACCTTGTGGCGAAAGAGGAAAGAGAGGGGTATCGGTTTGAGAGGTATGAACGGAAGCGGTAAGCCTGCCTATTTATTTATGCTTGTCCATACGAAAGCGGCGAGAAATTCAAACAGTGCTGTATGAGCTTGCACGCCTTGAGAAGAATCTGGTTGAAATTCATTCGAAAAATATTTGTCTTTTTTCAGAATAGCTGTGAGATTTGAGGCGAATTTCCGGTCTTATTAATAGAGGCAACTGCTCCCTCGGTAACTGCAACCTTTTCCTTACCCTTAGTTTTATTAACATAACGTTTAGTTTTCAGAAGCATTCGCTTCAATCATCTTAAATCCTGAATGAGGAGGGAATGACTATGAAAGATTTACCTATTGTAGTAGGGAGTAAGCGTAGCCAACTTGCCCTGGGCTGGATTGTTTTAATCTCTCTTGGCATTTTTGCCGGCAGGGTTCAGGCTCAAAACGTGGTTCTCAACGAGATTCTTGCAGACCCTGCTCCCGGTTTGGCCGGGGATGCCAATGGCGATGGCGTACGCAGTGCCACTGACGACGAGTTCGTGGAAATCGTCAATGTGGGCAATTCCACCGTGGACCTCTCCGGTTGGAAAATCAGCGATTCCGTAAAAGACAGGTTCACCTTCCCCTCGGGCACGAGCCTGGACCCCGGGGAATTTGTGGTCGTTTTTGGCGGGGGTACACCGACGGGTATCCCGGGCCAGGTTTTTACCGTCTCTTCTGGCAACCTTTCGTTGAACAATGGCGGCGACACAGTGACTCTCACAGATGCCGCTGGTGTGGAACAGGACGCGCACACGTACGGCAGCGAAGGTGGCGACGACCAATCCCTCACACGCGATCCAGATGGCACCGGCCCATTCGTACAACATACGAATGCCACGGGCTCTGCCGGCGCTTTGTTTTCCCCGGGCACCACCGTAGATGGCAAGACCATGTTGCCGCCGCCTGATCAAACGCCGCCGGATTGTTTTCGCTCAAACATTACCGCAACTGCAATCGAAATTACCATTCAAGACCCAGAAAGCGGCCTCTTGAAAATCCAGGTGCTGGGGACGGTCAATGCGCAGGTTGCCATTCCTCTTTTTGCCCAGGGCACCAACGACCCTGTGGTAGTCGTGGCCACCAAGACAGATCTGAGTCAAAGCGCCACGGTGAAATTGCAGGCCAGCGATGTGGCAGGCAACGCTACCACCTGCACCTTTGATTTGCAACTGCGCGTTGCAGTAGACATCAAGCCCAGGCGATGTCCCAATCCACTCAGCGTAGAAAACAACGCGATCCTTTCGGTGGCCATCCTGGGCAGCAACCAACTGGACGTGCGCGACATTGATCCGTCCACGGTGCGCCTCGCCGGGGCCGCGCCTTTTCGCCATCGCGTCGAAGACCTGAGTACTCCCGTACCGGAGGGCGAGGCTTGCGATTGCACCACCGAAGGAGCAGACGGTGACAAAGACCTGCACTTGAATTTTGAAACCGAACCCATTATTGCCGCCGTCGGTTCTGCAAAGAATGGCGACGAAGTAGTGTTGACGCTGACCGGCAAGTTGAAAGATGGCGTTGCCATTGAAGGCAAGGACTGCGTGCTGATCCGGTCGAAAGGCCTGACCAAACCCGCGGCGTTTGCTGAGAACATACCGTTAGACTACGCACTGCAAGAGAATCATCCCAATCCTTTTAATCCGGAAACCGTCATTCAATTTCAGCTTCCTGAGGCTGCCTTTGTCGACTTGAAGGTGCTGAACGTTCTGGGGCAGGTGATTCGTACTCTGGTCGCAAGAAAGGTTGCCGCAGGCGATCACCGCGTTCGCTGGGACGGCAAAGACGACGCCGGCAACCCGGTAACCAGCGGCGTCTATTTCTACCACCTCAAGAGCGAAAAATTCAGCCAGGTTAAACGGATGACTTTGGTGCGGTAGGCTGCCCTTCCTCACCAGGGCGCAGGTCCGCGGAAGTACTTGTGTTGCTCTCCGACAAAGGTGTGAACCAGCAAAGCGGCCTCTGCCACCGGCAGGACTTGCAACCCAGCCATGGCGGAGGCCGGTACGCCCTGCCGGGTTCAAAAAATAAGACAATCAGCCTAAGGGTATATTTACTTGACTTTACAAAATTTGTTGCTTAAATTTAATATATGTCATCTCTATATTGAAATCTGCTCACCTACCTGCCTATCGCAATCTAAACTCCCGGAAAGTGGATGACATGCAGAAAGATAGTTGTTCAGTTTTCCAGTAAGAACCTTGTTTAGACATCTCAGAACTTGACTTGCTCGCCAATCTCAGTGATTAGCTTTTCAGGCTCGACACGGAGGTCGAGAGTGGCGTGTTGCGCCCGTTTGCGGTTCAGGTGGCTGCCAGGCGGTGCCGGATGAGAGCCGTTTGCCATCTCACAAACAAACACCCGTTCCATTCTAAATTATGGCCCGGCCGACAACGTCGAAAGTGTCATTACGACGGAGCGTAGCGGAAGAGAAGTCTCGTTTCTCCAGTGCCTGTGGTTTAGTCCCAGTCACGGTGGATTGATTCGACATGGTTGGCAACCGGGCCTTGCAGTCGCTTGATCCAAGGCCAGGTTAGAAACTGTGTTGGATTGGAAGTGGCGCAACGTCCCCTGGAGGCAATCAATCATCACTAATTTGGAAAGGAGGGATGCCAAGGCAACCGAGTTTTTCCAATGAATTGGAGACAAGTTGTTAACGAATCAGAAGGAGGGAACTGGTTATGAGGGTTAAAACCTTGTTAGAGTCAGGACTTCTCGAGCGCGGCGGCCTTCGCTCGGGCCGAATTTACAAAGAGGGGTCGTCTCCCAAATATGGGGTGATTTTTACTATTAATGAAGCACGTTCGGAGGACGACCTGGGCCTGGATCCCAAGCTAATTTTGGGAGCATTAATGGGCAAAAAAGGCGATCCAGAAAGCGATCGGAATCTCTTTTTTGAGATCCTTGGTGGTTACTTTTATCGCGATAATTTTCCCGATGCTCCCAAGACCACTCATGTGTTTGGCATTGCCCGCGAGGCAGAGTTTGGGATTGAGGAAGGAGGCTCCACCACGCTCAAGGGCAATTGGAAGTTGGACGATCCGGAGGCTGATCTTGATCCGCGAAAGGCGAATTTGGATGAAGCCGGTTGGAGCGAAAAATGGGGCAAACAGCCCGGCTGGACCTTTATTGTTGAGCTCAAGGAGACGGAAAGATTCCCTGTCAGCAAGGACCCGCTAAAAATATTCGTCTTGTGTCCAGAAATCAAGGACATGGGAGTAACGGTTGGGGAGTGCAAAACAGAAGGCAAGAAACGGCTTCGCCAAGTGGTATTTGCCATCAGCGTGGACGGAGAGCCAGTTAGTTGGACCTGTGATTTCGGCGATGGTGCCAGAGAAACCGGAGAAGGCAAGCCGCCGGCAAAGATCGAGCATTGGTACGATGGCATGCCCGGCAGTGCACCAAAGTTTTCCATTGCAGGGCCCGGAGCCTGCGATGAGCAATCCACAACAATGAACTTATCCGAAGCAGGGTTCGAACCGTGCTCCCCCTGTCCGGAAATCACCCGCTTCGAACACGTGATCGCTGACAAAGATGAGAATACCAAATCGGTCACATTTACCCTCACAACCAGCGGTGGGACCCCCGAGAAATTTGAATGGGATTGGGGAGACGGCTCGCCCAAAGAAACCACGACGCAGCCCACCGTCACACACGATTACCAGAAACCTGCAAGTGGTACGACAAACTACACGGTCACCGTAAAAACCATCGGGCCAGAGGACTGCCGGGACTCGGATCAAAAGATCGTGCCCATATCCGTCAATGGCACTGCGCCACCACCTTCCTGGTGTTTCCTGCTGGCGTTGCTTCCGGCTTTCTTCTTGTCGATCCTGTTCGGTGCCCTGGTGGTAGAGGTTGCTATCAAGATTTTCAATCTGATACAAACTCCTTCCGCCTGGCTTGTTGAGGTCATACTCATCCTGGCGGTGCTCGCGGTCGCGGCTGTGATAGTTTGGTATATCCTGACCAGGAAAACGGCCTGTCCGGCCCCCAGCCGATGCGATTGGTTTGGCCTCGGCTGGGTTGTGGCCCTAACTGGCAGCATCGTTGCCTACTACGTGAGAAACTGCTGTGCGAATTGGTGGTGGCTGGTCATCGTCCTCCTTCTCGTGCTTGCTGTAATTCTGGTGGTCACCTGGGTGAGAAAATGGGACATCAAGGCCCGGAGCATTGTTTTTCACTTGTTGGTCAGTTTAATCGCTGCCGTCATCGTCTGCCAGTTTATTGCGTTCAAGATTCTGGCTTATTGTCTGAGCGGTCAGGTCGGTTAGCTTGATTGGATCTGTCAGGTGTGGGGAACCTGATAGGTCCATTTTTTTTGAAGCCCTTATTTTGGCGTTGGAATCATTGAAACAATGGAGAGACCCGGTACGCCCGCAGGGCATATTCTTTAATCATGCGATGGGTGTTGAAATAGGAGGCATTCAAGGCAATGGTATTTTTCATCATCCGAATCCATTCGCTTCTGTTGGTGTAGTACAGGGGGATGATGATGTTCTCGAGTTTGTCGTAAAGGTCTTCCAGGTCCTGGCTTTCGTCGTAGTCTGCCAGGTTGTTGTCCGTGGTTTGGGGTCCAATGGCCCAGCCGGTGACCCCTTCGATGCAGCCTTCAATCCACCAGCCGTCCAGCACGCTGAAGTTGAGGACGCCGTTGTGAGCCGCTTTCATTCCGCTGGTGCCCGAGGCTTCGCGGGGCCGCTGGGGATTGTTCAGCCAAACATCCACACCCGTGGTAATAATCTTGCCCAAATTCATGTCGTAGTTTTCCAAATAAGCAATCTTGACCTGGCCTTGAAGATTCTGGATGGCCTGGAAAACTCTCTTGATGACGTCTTTGCCCTCGTTGTCCATGGGGTGCGCCTTGCCGGCAAAAACGAATTGCAATTTCTCCTTGGCGAACCTGGCCAGCCGGTTGAGGTCGGAAAAGATTAAATCCGCCCTCTTGTAAGCTGCGGCCCGGCGGGCGAAGCCGATGGTCAAACAATCCAAATCCAACTGCGTTTTGGTTTCCTCGGCAACCACTCTCACCAGCTTGCCTTTTGCTTTTATGTGCGCCTTCCAGATCTCCTCATCCGGAATGAACATGGTACGCACCAGAACGCAAGGGTCGATGTCCCAACCCGGGATGTATTGGTCGAACAGGCGTCGAAAACTGCTGGAAGTCCAGGTCACAGAATGTACGCCATTGGTTATGGCTTCTATTTTTTGATTGTGAAACATGTTCCTGGAGACCTCTGCATGTTTTGCCGAAACGCCGTTGATGAAACGGCTAAGCTTTAACGAAATGGTCGTGAGGTTAACGGGCTGCTCGCCGCCCAAAATGTCTTTCAAGTAATCGATGTACACCGGTTTCATCACTCTTCGTACCAGGTCGAAGTCGAAAACATCGTGACCAGCCGGCACCGGCGTGTGGGTGGTAAAGATGCAATCTTCTTTTATTTTGTCGTAAGAGCTGTACCCGCTTTCACGGATGAGTTCCAGGGCTAACAGGCTGGCGTGGCCTTCGTTGAGGTGATATTGACTGATCTCGCGAAAGCCCATGTCGCGCAGCATGCGCACGCCACCGATGCCCAGGATGATTTCCTGGCACAGACGAACATACTGATCGCCGCCGTAGAGATGCTTGTTGAGCCTGCGGTCTTGTTCATCATTTTCTGGCACATTGACGTCCAGAAAGTACACCGGCACCACGTAGCCGAATTTGCCCACGATGTCGTATTCCCACACGCGCACCTGAACTGTGCGATTTTCGATTTTGATTTCGATATAATTGGGGAGTTGGGTCAATTTCAACTGGGGGTGCCAGCGCACGGCTTTTTCGATTTGATCGCCGGAATCACCCAGTCCTTGCTGGAAATAACCATACTGATGCAAAAGCGTCATGCCTACCATGGGAATTCCCAGGTCTGCGGCAGAACGCAAGGTATCCCCGGCCAACACGCCCAGTCCGCCGCTGAAAGACGGAATGTCATTTTCTAACGCGATTTCCATGGTAAAGTAGGCAATTTCACGGGCTGACTTGTCCTGGCTCAACCGTTTGAAAATAGGGCTGGTATCTTGCATCTTTCTAATTCCTCTGTGACATCTTCTTGTACGGGTGCGTGGATTGTTTAAACAGTAAAAGTTATATCGACAAAATTAACCTTTGCTGAAATTGATTTGCTCATCGTCGCAATCTTATCAAAATTTTTCCTGGGGATTAATCGTTAAGAGGGTTGTTTGACCAGGTCGTGCATTCATCGCAGACTCAGGGCGCCATCCATGCTCACACGGACCTGTTGCTTCAAAGTGATCATTAAGGCCGGTCAATTCGTTGGTTTGAACATGCTGGCGGTAACTTGCGTGACCAGTCTGCGTGTGACGAAGCGTGAAGAGTTGGCCAACAAGTAGTTCTTGAGACCTGAGATGACCGTCATCTCACCTTTCAAAAACGCCTGCAATCCTAATTTAGCCACTTTGTCCGGAGATTCAAGACCGACGAGTTTGTCGGGATCAATTTTTGACACCTGATGAAAATTGCTCTGGGTCCCACCTGGACACAGGCAAGTAACTGTGACGCCGCGATCTTTGCATTCCGCCCAAAGCGCTTCTGAAAAATTCAGGACAAAAGATTTTGTGGCGCTGTAGGTTGCGAAGAAAGGCACCGGTTGAAAAGCGGCTGTGGAGGCAACGTTGATGAAGCCACCATCGCCCTTCTCGAGCAGGCCGGGCAAAAACAGGTGCGTCAAGGCCACCACCGCATGAATATTGAGCTGGCACATGTCCTGATAAGTTTCATAATCCACGGATTCAAACTTGCCCCACTTGCCAAAGCCGGCATTATTTATCACCACATCGATTTCCAGGCCGGCCTTTTGAGTTTGTTCAAACAGTTTTCGGGGAGTTTGCGTGTGGCCCAGATCCCCGGGCATCACCTGGACGGCAACGCCGTGCTCCCGCACAAGCGCGTCGGCGAGCTCCTGCAATTTCCCCTCTGACCTTGCCGTCAAGACCAAATTGGCGCCTTCTGCTGCCAGAAGCCTCGCAAACGCCGCGCCTATTCCCGAAGAAGCTCCGGTGACTAACACGGTTTTGTTCTTGTAAGATCTCACAAAATGATCTTCCTAATTGTAGCAGTCCTTGTTCTTCTTTCGAATTGCTTTAAAAAACAGATAAGATAATAATCAAATAAAAGCTGAAAATCAATAACATTCTTGTAACTTCAAGTGCAAGCCTTGCATTTTTTGTGACTACGTCATTGGATTAGGAAAGTAGTTGTCCCGTGTGAACAGCGTACTGTCATTTCGAATAGAGTGAAATTGTCATTTGGACGGAGAACAGAGAGAGAAAGTTTGTTGGGCCAGTCAGAGTGGCTCTACGTCGATCCATGTGGGTAAATCAGGCTCATGAAACACGAATAGACCACGGATTCACACTGATGCACACGGACTGAGTTAATCTACAAAGCGTCTGAACTCTACTATTCTAAACTCATATTATCTGAGTTTCACCCATGTGAATCCGCGGCTTTCTAATTTTTCTTCAATGTTACCCACACAAAACGACATAACAGCCAGATGGCTTCAGCACTTGCTCCAGTGGAGATGACAAGTACGAAGAGGCGTTTTGGGTCAAGCACTCGGTAGGATAGTGCGCGGCTCCGCCAGTCAATCATCGTTGAACTACGTGTGTAAATTTTACACGCCTGGTTTACGCAGGCCTTCGGTTCATAACGCTTTAATAATCAAGTTCTTGGCTAAAATACCATCCAGCCTGGTAAGAAATTTACCAGTTGGGTGCTCCATAATTACACAAATCTGTGGCGGATCGAGAGGAAACAGAGCGTAAAGATTTCCCAATTACGAAAATGTGTTCAATAGAAACAATGCTTTGTCTCATTAAGATAATGCCTCTGAATTTAACCATTTTCTGGCACAAGCTTTGCACTTGAATGGGTGACCAGGGATAGAAGTGGTAATATTCGCCGCAGTGTTTCTCAGCTCAGATGTCAATCTTCAGAGCAATCGAATCCAGGTACCGTCCACAGTGGTAACGACCGCACCCAGTCTAAAACAAGGAAGCATTAGATACCTCGAGAACTCGAACCATTCAAATCAACGCCTTAGGTTGCTGTTAGATTCATAAACCGTCTAAAATCGGGAGGCTTGTGCTCTTGCAAAGTAAAAACCATTCTTACTCAAACTGGCTAAATTACGACGATATTGTGGGATGGGACGACATTCATCGTTTAGACGATCTATTACGATTAAACAATGATTACACCGAATACGAATACATCCCCACGGAGTTTGTAAAGAGAGTATTGGACCGTGAGTTGTCCTCAAACAAATACATTGCGCTCATCAACAAGAGATTTGGGTTTGAGACTGAAGAAGCGCTGTGCCGGGAAGTTACTCTGCTCGACCAAAAAATCCCCCAAAGGCTTTATTATTTGTTGTGGGGCCTCAAGAATCGGGATCTCATTTTAGTCGACGGGCTGCTGAGTACGAGAGAACTAAACAAAGCCATCTATTGTCTGTTCAAAACAATAACGGTGTTAGAATTGAATCTGGAAAAAATGCCGCAAAAGGTGTGGTTCTATGAACAATTGGGCCTGGCTTATTTCGAACTTGCCGGTATCGCCAGCCATGCCAGCAGGGGACTGTGGCTGCAGGGCAAACGTCAAAGCCACGTGAGCCTTTTGCGAGATGCCATCGCCTGTTTTCAAAATGCACTGAAGCTGGACGCCAGCCGCGGCCAAGAAATTGATTCTTCTCATGAAAACATCTTGAAGCTTATCGACCAGCGATTCAAGCTGCAAGGGGACAGAACGTTGCTGTACATTAATCCCTGGCACCTGCTGTATATTTCTGCCGCGCTGCGAATACTCAATGATCGGGAAGGCGCGGCAAACTACCTGGACAAGGCGAGGTTAGTCATCAACCTGTTAAGCGATCACCAAAACCCGAACCTGGTCAATGAAAAGAAGCTGGTGCAAGCCATTTACACAGTTTTGAATTACAAGAAAGCGTTTACATTTGATCTGGATCAGCACAAATTGGAGAGCATAAATCAACAGTTGCAGTGCGTCAGCAAAACGCTAAACCTCAGGCGAGACAAACGTTTTTGTTACAGTCCAATCGTGGTGAGGGCTCTCACGGAACAATATCGGCTGCAATCCAGTTGGCTCAACAACGGTCTGTTGCATACGGACCAAATCGAATACCTCAACGCTATTTGCTCGCTCTACACCGAAGTCCCCTCTGCCCAAAAGCGAGACAAACTCATTTTTAGATTCAACATTCCACCTTTAAATATTCACGGGATGCAAAACGACTTGCGATTCTTGCCTTCAGCGGTTCCTGAAAAAACTTCATCCGTGCAGTTGTCCTCGAAGCCCACGACTTCCGCACGCCGTACTTGCTCCTACGTTTAGAAATGCAGTCAGTATGGTTGCCCCTTGTTTTGGTGATGCGATCAGGCTTTGTCACTAAAATTGCCTTGCTTTTTTGCATCAAATAGTTTATTATTGGGCGTGGAGGCATACCCGACTCCATAATCAACAAACAGAGTCTCGACCAGGCGGAGCAAGACGCGGCCGACATAACTGGCGTCAAGAACAATTTCGTTTGTTTCTTTTACCGCATTAACATTTCACATCTGTACGAGATTCTGCGTGAAACATAGAAAAATAGAAGTTGTCGTTATGCAGTTATTGCATGGCTTGGCCAGGTGGAAAGATTTCAAGTGGTTGCGAAAGCCTATTTCCTTCAAGAAGGCTTTTGTCCTTTCCATTGTCTGTCATTTTTTGTTGTTGCTGTTTTGCGCTCTCATCGTTTCCTTGTTCAACATCCCGCTGATTTACAACCCACCACTGGTCTTCGATTTTGCTTACGTGCCTTCCGAAGGGTTGCAAACCGTTACCCTGCAAGGGGATCACCTTGAAGACAGCGCCAAACCCAAACAGGCGCAAACAAAAAGTGAACAGCGTCCGCACCCTCGGCAACTCAATGACGCCGAGACAGTGAGATCGCTGGAAGACGAAGGCGCAGCAGAAAATGCGGAACGGCCAAACACCCCTGAGGTGCTGGAAGAAGCCACTGCAGCAAACTTAGCTGCCAATGCGACTGCGGTTGTGGATCAGACGGTGCCGGAGACCTCTGACAGCGACGTGGGCAACGACAATTATGTTCCCGAGGCGAGAAACAGGGATCAATTGACCAACCCCTACGTGATCAGTCGCTTCAAGCCTTTGGCGCGGTATCTGCCGCCGTTCGACGTGCGCAATCCGAACCTGGTGCCTGCAAGAATCGCCATGACGAAAAGACAGCGTGAGCGCTTGCAGAAGCAGGTAAAAAAGCTGTCCTACAAATTGAACGAATTAGGTGTGGCGGACTCTCTCTTGGTGTGGAGCGTCGGAGGACAACAATACGACGTCAAAGTGCGCCGTCTGCCGACGAAATCCAATACCGGTCTTGACGAGATTCTGGTGGAAATCAGCACTCAAGAAAATGGTCACCAGTTAACCACAGAAATGCGCCTGAAGCGGCTGGCGTTCTCCAGTTTTGCGCAGTTTGTCGACTATTGGGATCCGCGCGTCGCCGTCCATAACGATGAATTGGTTGGTCGTTTCCACTCTAACACCACATTTGCGGTCAGCAACCGCTTTGGCGTTGTTCCGAAATTTTACGGCAAGGTCACCACAGCGGGCTTCCGTGTGCGGTCGGGCGGCAGTTTCCCTTTTTTCGATCGAGAATCCATATTCTTGGGCGGGCTTGAGACCGGTGTCAGACCCATTCACGTTCCCAAGCATTTCCTGCCGGCGGTCAAAGAAGCCGCTGCCGACAGCAGTCGCTATCGTCAGGTAAGCGGAGAAACCTGGATTACCTTTAACGGCGACGGCACCTATTCCTGGCGCGATGCCTCCGCACACGCAAATAGGACAAAAAACAAAATTCCAAACGACACCGCTTTTATTATTTCAGGCGACAAGAAATCGGTTATTCATGTCAAAGGGGTGGTGAACGGCAAGATTCTGGTTTATTCGGCCAAAAGAATCATCATCGACGGCAGTTTGAATTACGCCCAGCATCCTGAGGTTTCGCCATTTGCAGACGATTACCTTGGATTGGTGAGCGAAAAGAACATCGAGATTGCCCACCCCTCTGTCACCGGACCCGGGGACCTCTATATTTTTGCTTCCATGTTTGCCAAACGGCGTTTTGTGGTGCGCAATATTTACGGCCATGGCGAGGCCAAACTCTACATTTACGGCAGCCTTTCCGCTGGCTCCCTCTCGGCCACAGAACCGCGCTATGCGACGCACGTGCAATTCGACAAACGTTTGGAGTCGCGCAGACCGCCCAATTTCCCCATGACCGACAAATTTGAGCTGAACCACTGGGACGGAACCTGGCATTTGAAATGAAACGGCAACGAGTGCTTTGAAAGATATCGCTACACTCTTAGACGAGCCTGACACCACCATTGCCGTGGTGGGGGCCACGGACCATCCTTCCAAGTACGGCTACGTGATCTACCGCGATTTGAAACGCAAAGGCTATCAAGTCTACCCGGTCAATCCCAATCGGGCAACCGTGGACGGTGACCGGACCTGCGAATCGCTGGCCCAATGCCCCCAAAAACCCACCATCGTCAACATCGTGGTGCCGCCTGAGGTGACTCTGAATGTGCTGCGGCAGTGTCTGGATTTAGGCTTGAAGAACGTCTGGCTGCAGCCGGGCGCCGAGAGCCCGGAGGTCATGAGCTTTTTACAACAAAATGCATTTAACTACCTGGCCAATGCCTGCATCATGGTGCAAAGCCGGCTCAAGGGCTAAATAAGGCTCCTGTGACTCATGAGCCGGTTCCTAAACACTATTCCAATCCACCCAAAACCGGGCTTGAAGAGTAGACCGCGGTATTGATTGCCTTGATTTTGATAAGATTTTATCTTGTTCATCCTGTCTAAATACGTTACTGCAATTATGAAATAGCGTACTCAATACGACTGAAATGACCAACAACGATCGTGCATTTGCCAAAGCCTTCCTCGACGAGTGCGAGAGGCGGTTGTTCGAGGAATCGCTGCCCCGGTTAGAAAGGTGTCTCTCCTTGCTCACGCCAGAGGAAATCTGGCACCGGCCCAACGCCGAAACCGTAAGCGTGGGCAACCTGGTGCTGCACCTGTGCGGCAACGTGCGCCAGTGGATCGTCGCTGCCCTTGGGGGCAAGCCCGACACCCGTGAGCGCGCCAAAGAATTCTCGGAGCCCGGGCCAATTCCAACTCAGACGCTTTTACAGCACCTGCGCAGCAGCATGCAACTCGTCAAGGAAGTGCTGCACGATTTAGATCCCAGCACTCTGCTGGAGCAGAGAACGGTCCAGGGGTTCGAGGAATCGGGCGTGAGCATTCTGGTGCACGTTGTGGAGCACTTTTCCTACCATGTTGGGCAAATCACCTATTTCGTAAAATCCAACAAGGCCATTGACTTGGCCTACTATGGCGGCAAGGATTTGAATCGAACCGGTTGAGGGCGTGAAATCGGTCTTTCTCCAAATCTTTCCGGTGACTTCCTCACTGATGGCGGTGACTTCGAACCTGCCCAGACTTTCCCTTTGTTTTACGAACGCCTCCTAACAAAATCTCTTGAATTTTTGTTAAAGTTTAGTAAGTTACTAAACCATGCAGAAACCCATTCACAAAAAAATAATCCGGGCCGTTCAAGGCAACGCCATTCTAAAAAGCATCGGCGATGTTGCTGAACGGAACGGCGTAAAGGTTTACGCCGTCGGTGGTTTCGTGCGCGACAGTTTGTTGGGTGCGGATGGCAAAGATATCGACTTCGTTGTGGTGGGCGACGGGCCGCGGTTTGCCAAAGCCGTGGCCAGGCGTCTTGGTGCCCAAAAAGTGACCGTGTACGCCAAATTCGGCACCGCGTTGGTAGAACATTTGGACTACAAGTTGGAGTTCGTCGGCGCGCGCAAGGAGAGCTATCGCAGCCACTCCAGGAAGCCGGAAGTGGTGCCCGCAGACTTGCCCGCCGATCTGGCCCGGCGCGATTTCACCATCAACGCCATGGCCGTGGCTCTGAACCAAAAGAGTTTCGGCCAGCTTTCAGACCCGTTTGGCGGACTTGCTGACCTGGAGCAGAAAGTCATCCGCACGCCCCTGGATCCGGTCGTGACCTTCAACGACGATCCCTTGCGCATCCTGCGTGCGATTCGCTTTGCTACCCGACTGGCTTTTGCCGTCGACCCGGTCACTCGAGCCGGCATGCAACAGACGGCCAGCCGCCTCAAAATCGTCTCCGCCGAACGCATCACCGATGAACTGTTGCAGATTCTTGCGGCGCACAAACCGTCCCGTGGCTTCTTGTTGATGGACGAAACCGGAGTCTTGCCGATCATCCTGCCGGAACTGGTCACGCTAAAAGGCGTCGAGCAAAGAGCAGGATTTCATCACAAGGATGTGTTTTATCACACCTTAAAAGTGTTAGACAATGTGGCGGTCAAATCGGACGATCTCGCGCTGCGATTCACCGCCCTGGTGCACGACATCGCCAAGCCGAAGACCAAAGAATTCAAAGCCGGCAAGGGCTGGACGTTTCACAACCACGAAGAGATCGGGGCCCGCATGCTGCCGGAGCTGGGCCGACGCCTGCGACTGCCCAACGAGATGATCAAATACGCGCAAAAGCTCACCCGCCTGCACTTGCGTCCCATCGCCCTGACCGAAGAGGACGTTACCGATTCGGCTTACCGCCGGCTGCTGGTGCAAGCCGGCACGCATTTGGACGACCTGCTCACCCTGTGCCGCGCCGACATTACGTCCCAAAATCCCAGGCGGGTCAAGCAGCACCTGGCCAACTTCGAGTTCGTGGTCAAGCGGCTGCAAGAAGTGGAAGCCAAGGACCGCATGAGCGCCTTTCAATCGCCGGTACGCGGCGACGAAATCATGCAAGTCTGTGGCTTGAAACCCGGCCCGCTGGTGGGCAAACTCAAGAAGATGATCGAGGAAGCCATTCTGGAAGGCGAGATTCCCAACGAACACGACGCGGCCTTGGCTTATTTGTTGCAGATCAAGGATGCGGTGCTGAGCGGGTAGAAGTCATACCAGAAACCGACTTTCTCGGAGAAAGTCGGTTTCTGAATCACTCGTTCGCGGAATGAAATCATGGAAGTCTGCGGCTTGCAGCCCGGCCCTAAAGTCAGCCAACTAAAAAAGATGATTGAGGAAGGTGAAATTCAAAAAAGCGGCGAACGAAGTGGAACAAAAGTGTTTACATTTCAGCACAGGATTTTGTATATTTGAAATAACATGACTCTCTTAACAGAAAACAGGTGAATCAGTATGACCCACACATTAGAAATCGATCACAGGATATACGAAGCCTTACAGGAATCTTTTGGAGAGAAAGTCCTGAAGGAAAAAATAAATGACATCCTCTTGTCTGCAGTTGAAAGCCGACTGGAAAAATATAATCACGAAATTCTCAAATTCGAAGAAAAATATGGGGAATCTTTTGCAGAATTTGAGAAAGGGTGGGATGAGGGCAAGATAAAAGACCCACATAGTTATGAAATCGAGTCCGATTTTATTGACTGGGAAATGTTGGAAATGGAAAAGAAAGATTTGATTAAAGCCCTTTCCCAACTTAAAAATGCAATCGATAAATGAAGCCGCTTAGTGTAGAAGACTTCTCAGTTGAAGTTGAATCTGCTCTCCAGAGATGCTTTCCTGCCTATGAAATTCAAATACTTTTTCAAGTCAATAACCCACCCCGAGCCTTGCTAAGGAAGTCAGACAGGTTTCCTTTCATGCCAGGGCGCTAACAGGACCCTGTGTGCTTTCTCCTCGCCGGTATGCGACCTTGCAATATTTGTTGCAGATCAAGGACATCTCCCAACCTTGTGCAAAAGAGTTGTGACGTAAGACTCTTCATGAAAGCCTGAGCGATATTGTGTGCTTGTTCCCCTCAGGAACTTCAAAAGTACAAATCCCGACAACTTTCTCTTGACTTTTGATGCAGATGTGGTATATTCGTTTTCAAGTTAATTTTGCCGGTCTGCGTACCCATTCTCGAAAGTTTGAATCGATTAAGTCATGAGCTACCACGACTTGAGATATCATGAGGTGAGATTTAAAGCCTCCCACAATTCCTTCCAGCGTCGTGAACAACCTGTCACTGAGCAGTTGCATTGGGATCCGCACCATCCTTACCAAAAGAGTGGTCGGGGCGTGGAGTTGGATCTGGTGCAGCACAAAAACCGTTGGCGCTGGCGGGTCAAACACGATCAACCGTATGCCAATCGCTGCATCGTGCGATTCAGGTTTCCTCCTTTCAAGCAAAACAACGGCATGGAACTACGCGACCATCTCGAGCAACTCAACAAGTGGTCGGAAGAACATCCGGGGCACGACGTCATCACCGTGCATCTGGATTTGAAGAATGCGCCTCTTTCGCATGAAGAGTTTGCTGAGCGGCTGGACAGCTACCTGCTGCGCGTCATACCTGAGAACAAGATTTTTGCGCCGGCAGCATTGATGGAAGATGGCAGTGATTTGGTCACCGCGGCCATGGCGCGCGGCTGGCCTAAGCTGGGCGAGCTTCAGGGTAAGTTCATTTTTTGCCTCACGGGAAAGGATGAGGAGAGGCACGTGGGCGAACGAAAGAAACTCTATGCCGACAGCGATGCGAAAAATCGCCTTTGTTTCGTCGATCAATCTATGGGTGACGGCGATGGCGGCCACCGGCCACCGACGGACCAGGGGAACCGAGTGTTTTTCAATTACAATATTTTCTCTGGCAAGAAAAAGTGGCGAGAGACCATGAAGTGGTTTTCAAGGCAGCATGGATTCGTAACCCGCGGCTATGTGGCCAACAACAAAAAATTGTGGGAACTTGCTGTTGCGCACGGTGTTAACGTAATTGCCACGGACCGGGTGAGCAACTATGAATGGGCTCGAGTCGGCAAGCAGCCGTTCGAAAAAATATCGTCTTGAGGCAGCTCATGAACTTTTACGCTGTTGTCATTCTTGCAACCCTTTTGCTCAGCTACCTGCTGAATCTAATTACAGAAATCTTGAACTTAAGAGCGCTGTGCCCGGAATTGCCCGCCGAGTTCGAAGGCGTGTACGAAGCGCAGAAATACAGGAAATCACAGGAGTACACCCGGGTCACCACGAGACTTGGTTTGATTACGTCCACCTTCAGTCTCCTGCTCACCCTGGTGTTCTGGTTTGCCGGCGGCTTTAACTTTTTAGACGAGATCGTTCGGGGCCGGGGCTGGAATCCCATTTGGACCGGCCTGGCGTATGTGGGAATTCTGGTGTTGTTGAAAGGCTTGTTGTCGCTACCGTTCAGCATTTATTCCACCTTTGTGATCGAAGAACGGTTTGGCTTCAACAAGACCAAGGCAAAGACTTTTATCCTCGATATTGCCAAACTACTCGCTTTGTCCCTGGCCCTGGGGGCGCCTTTGCTGGCCGGGGTGTTGGCGTTTTTCCAATATGCCGGTAGTTTGGCCTGGCTTTATTGCTGGATGGCAACCACGGCTTTTACCCTGTTTATCCAATTCATTGCTCCCAACTGGATCATGCCGTTGTTCAACAAATTCACGCCGCTGCAAAATGAAGAATTGCGGCAAGCTATTTTCAACTACGCCCGGTCTGTGCATTTTTCCTTGAAAAACATCTTCGTCATGGACGGCTCCAAACGCTCCACCAAGTCCAATGCGTTTTTCACTGGCTTTGGCAAGAACAAACGCATCGCCCTATTCGACACCCTGGTCGACCAACACACGGTGCCGGAGTTGGTTTCTGTGCTGGCCCACGAAATTGGCCACTACAAGAAAAAGCACATCATCAAGGGCCTGCTCATCAGTATTGCGCACACCGGGCTCATGTTTTTCTTGCTGTCCATTTTCATCAGTCACCGCGGTCTTTTCGAGGCGTTTTATGTCAAGCAGGTCTCGGTCTACGCCGGGCTCATCTTTTTTGGCCTGCTTTACACCCCGGTTGAATTGATCCTTGCCATTTTCATGCAGATATTTTCTCGTAAGAACGAATACGAAGCCGACCGTTTCGCGGCAGAGACTACTCGCGATCCGGATTCCATGATCAACGCTTTGAAGAAACTGTCCGTGCACAATTTGAGCAATCTCACGCCACATCCGTTGTGCGTATTCTTGCATTATTCTCATCCCCCGATCCTGGCACGCATCGACGCCATCCGGGCCCTGGCGGGAGCAAAGTAAAGAGGAGCCATGCTTAAGGAAATCGGCCATTTTTTGATTCACACTCCTGCCACCCTGGCGCTGAAGCGAAAGTGCCCGAGGGCGGAACTGTACGACCTGCTCATGAAACGCAGGACGGAAACGCTGTTAGAACAACAAGGTTTTGACCTTAGAGAAGTGCAGCCTTTTAAGGTTTTTGCGCCAGGTCTGCCCGCTTTTCCCATGCGGTGGATCAGGTCCGTGCCGCTTTGAGACTGCTGTCCCAAAAGTGCGCATTGTTCGGTTGAACCGTAAATAAATAGGAAGGAGAAGAAATGGAAATTAGAGGAGGTCATTACGACGCCATAGTCATCGGCGCTGGCCAGGCGGGTGGCCCGCTTTCTACCACGCTGGCACGGGCTGGCTGGCAGACGGCTTTGATCGAACGGGAACACGTGGGCGGCACCTGTGTGAACGAAGGGTGTACGCCGACCAAGACCATGGTGGCCAGCGCACGCGTGGCCTACTTGACCCGACGGGCCGCTGACTACGGGGTTCGGACCGGATCGATTGAGGTAGACATGGAGAAAGTCAGGCAGCGCAAACGGGCCATCGTGGAGATGTTTCGTGGCGGCAGTCAACGCGGCATCGAGCGCACCGAAGGCGTGGAGCTCATCATGGGTGAAGCTCGCTTCACCGCTGCCAAAGCCGTTGAAGTGCGGCTGAGCGACGGCGGCACTCGGCACCTGAGCGCTGAGAAAATTTTCATCAATACGGGGGGGCGTCCTGCCATACCTGAGGTTGCCGGTCTCGAAAAAGTGGCCACGCTTGATTCCACGAGCATCATGGAATTGGATGTGGTGCCGGAACACCTGCTGGTCCTGGGCGGGGGCTACATTGGCCTGGAGTTTGGGCAAATGTTCCGGCGCTTCGGCGGTGCGGTTACCATCGTACAAAGGGGCAAACAGCTTCTGGCCCGCGAGGACTCCGACGTGGCCGAAGAGGTAGCCAAAATCTTACGAGAAGATGGCGTGGAAGTGCTGCTGCAAACCCGCGCGGTTGAAGCGGCGCAGGCGAAAAACGGAGAAATCCATTTGACCGTTCAAAATGCTAAAGGAAAACAAACACTGGCGGGATCGCATTTGCTGGTGGCAGCCGGACGGGTGCCCAACACCGATGGGCTGAATTTGTCCGCCGCCGGCATCGCCACCGATGAACGCGGTTTCGTGCAAGTGGACGAACGCCTGGAAACCAACGTGGACGGGGTGTACGCCCTGGGCGACGTCAAAGGCGGGCCAGCCTTCACCCACATCTCTTACGATGATTTTCGCATCATCCGCACAAACTTGCTGGAACAAGGGCAGGCCACTCTGAACGATCGCCTGGTGCCTTACACCGTGTTCATCGATCCGCAGTTGGGGCGCGTGGGCTTGTCGGAAACCGAAGCCCGGCAGCGCGGCTTCAACATCCGGGTCGCCAGGCTGCCCATGGCGCACGTCGCCCGCGCCTTAGAAGTCGATGAAACCCGCGGCTTCATGAAAGCCGTGGTGGACGCCGACACCAACCAGATTCTCGGCTGTGCCATCCTCGGCATCGAAGGGGGCGAAGTCATGAGCGTGCTGCAAGCTGGCATGATGGGCAAGCTGCCCTACACGGCTTTTCGGGACGGCGTCTTCGCCCACCCAACCCTGGCGGAATCGCTCAACAATCTGTTCATGGCCCTGGACCGGTGACAAAGACTGCGCGGATCAGTTGACTGAAGTCCTGTTCACCTGGCGCGACAAAGTCGCAACCAAATTCGGTGCGTTTCGGTGACTTCGGCACCGTTCAGTGGAGAGGAAACGAGGAACATTTCTCGAAAGGTTTTTTCCGTGTGAGTTTTGGATCCGTGTGCATCAGTGTTAATCCGTGGCTCATTCTTTCTTAATGAGCCTTTTGCCAGCTATGTTTTAACCAAAAGAAAAGAGAAGCTATCAGATGACGAAAGAACGAAAAAGAGTGCTGTCCTGCATTCAACCGACCTCGGAAATGCACATCGGCAACTACTTCGGTGCCGTGGCCAATTGGGTGGCCATGCAGGAGGACTACGACTGCATTTACGGCGTGGTCGATCTGCACGCCATGACCATGCCTTACCAACCGAGGGAGCTGCGCAACAACACCGAACGCATGGTCATCGAACTGATGGCATGCGGCATCGACCCGCAAAAATCGATCATTTTCATCCAGTCGCTGGTGCCCGAACACACCGAATTGAGCTGGATTTTCAACTGCATCAGCCCGTTCGGCGAACTGACGCGCATGACCCAATTTAAAGACAAACGGGAGATGATTGAAGCCAAAGCCAAACCGGACCAGTTCGTCTCCACCGGCATTTTTACCTACCCCGTGCTGCAAGCGGCCGACATTCTCATCTATCGGGCCAACTATGTGCCGGTGGGCAAAGACCAGGAACAGCATTTAGAACTGTCGCGCAACATCGCCGAAAGATTCAACAAATGGTTCGGCGAATATTTTCCGGTGCCAGCGCCAAAATTCACACCGGTGCCCAAAATCATGTCCACGGCGGATCCTACGAAGAAGATGAGCAAGAGTCTGGGCGAAAAACACTATATCGGCTTGTTTGAAGATGAGAACAGCCTGAGAAAGAAAATCATGTCTGCGGTGACCGACGCCGGGCCGGCGACGCTGCCGCCAGGCGTTAGCATGAGCACGGGCACCGAGAACCTCTTCGAAATCCTCAAAGCCTGCGGCAGGGACGAGCAGGCCACCGCTTTGCTGACCGCTTATAAAGAAAAATCCCTGAAATACGTGGATCTTAAAAATGCCGTGGTAGAGGCGCTCATCGAGCTGACTTCCAGGCTCAAGGCCAGAAAGGCAGAAATCGAGAGCAACAAGCAGGACCTGTGGAAACAGATCTACGAGATGTCGGCCAAAGCCCGGGAAATTGCCAGCGAAACCATGCGCGAAGTGCGAAAACGGGTCGGCTTGCCCCCACACAGTCTTTGAACCGACGCAGGACGTTTCCAGATCCCCGCTCATAGGCGTCAATTTAAGCCCCAGACTGTCATTTAGAGTCAGGCGACTGCCTGACTGGTTTGTGCCTAAATCAGACCCCTCGACTACGTCCGGCAACTGCCGGACTCCGCTCGGGGTGACAATATGGTGGTTAGACGCCCCTTAAGTTGACGCCAAAAGACCCCCGCCGGACAGACCCACTCCGAAATCTCTTGAGTTAATGTTTCTCAGTACCTCATTTCACAATTGCGATGACATAAGAATTTAGGTAACAGTTCACCTGCCCGAACGATCCCATAAGAAATGTGAGGTTCCTGTTCTGTCATTCCCGCAATCTTTTGAGCGGGAATCCACAACGGCCTTTCAAATGGATTCCTGCTAAAAACATGCAGGAGTTTGCGCGATCAAAAAAATACTTGCTTTTTTGTAATAAAACCATTACACTCAAAGGTAAGTTGGTTTCTCAACGGCTACCTCTTATTCACCGATTTGACAGCCTGGAACTGGCCATGCCGATCAGTCAAACTCTCCATTTCTAAACCAGCTACTCACGTTCTTTCCTCCGGGTTTCAAACTTAAGGAGTTCTTCAATGATCCGTTCCAAAAACAAGAATGACGAACCAGGGCACCACAAAGGCATTTCACGTCGCAGCTTCTTAAAAGGCGTTGGGCTGACTTCCGTTGGCGTGGCGACGGCTACCGGTACGGGACTCCTGGTGAAACTGCGCAAGTCGGGCATTCTGCCCGCAGAAGGTAAGATTTTGGGTCCCGAGGCGGTTCCCATTGTTTTAAGGGTAAATGGAAAAGCAACCACGGTTAAGGTCGAGCCTCGAATGACTCTGGCGGACGTGCTGCGAGAGCATCTGCACTTGACCGGTACCAAAGTCGGCTGCGACCGTGGTGCCTGTGGTGCCTGCACGGTCCTGCTGGACGGCAAAAACGTTGCCTCCTGCATGACCCTGGCGGTGGACGCCGCGGGCTTGCCGGTTGAAACCATCGAGGGGCTCAGTCCTTCGGACGGTAACGGCACGCTGCACGCTATTCAGGAATCGTTCATCGAACACGACGCTCTGCAGTGCGGATTTTGCACCTCGGGGATGATCATGAGCTGCAAACACCTGTTGGATCACAATCCCAACCCGACATTGGAGGAGGTCAAGGTGGCAACCAGCGGCAATCTTTGTCGCTGCGGTACCTATCCGAAAGTGTTCCAGGCGGTTTTGGCTGCCCGCGCAGGAAAGTAAGCGGCCGTCTCCGTTTGCCGAATCGAGAGGACGGCCTGCAACACGGACCGCAGTTCTTCCCTCCAAATTTCTTAGGAGAAGCTCATGGCTAAAGAAGTTAAACTCAAGGTTGGTGTGCAAAGCAATTTGCACGAAGTTACACAAGAGATTCCGGACGACGTCCCCCGTCCCTGGGATGGTTCTGACAAGCTGAAATATATTGGAGGCCGCGTCACCCGCATCGACGGCCGGGAGAAAACCACGGGCAGGGCCAAATTCACCTTCGACGTACAACTGCCGGGCATGCTTTATGCCAAATTCTTGCGCTCACCCCACCCGGCTGCGGTGGTGAAAAGAATCGACACCTCGGAAGCCGAACGCTACGCGGGCGTCAAGGCGGTTCTCACCGTCCAGGACCAGCTCCCCATGGTTGTGCGCTTCGCCGGTCAGGAGATTCTGGCCGTGGCGGCAGAGACCGCTCAGCAGGCCGAAGAGGCGTTGCAACGTGTGAAAATCGAATACGACGTGCGTTCATTTGTGGTGGACGTGGACCAGGCCCGCCAGGCTAACGCGCCCCTGGTGTTCAACACGCAGGTCGAGGAGAAAAAGTCCGCAGGCGACCTGCCGGGGGCAGCGGAAAAGACCGGCCAACAGGGCAACATTCGCGGGCCGGTCATCCGCCCAAGAGGGGGCACCTCCGAAAAAGTCGATGCGGCCCTCGCCAGTTCCCATGCCGTGGTGGAGGCTACCTACCGAACCCAGGTGCAAACCCATTGTGCCATGGAAACCCACGGTGTGGTGGCTCATTGGGATGATGAAAAGCATCTGAGGGTCTGGGCTTCCACGCAGGGCACTTTCACGGTGCGGGATGAGCTGGCCGAGGTGTTGGGCCTGCCGAAGTCCAACGTGCGGGTGATTACGCCTTACATGGGCGGCGGCTTTGGCGCAAAATTCGGCGCCGGCATCTTTGGCGTCATGGCGGCCAAGCTGGCCCGCAAAACCCGAAAGCCCGTTCGATTAATGCTGGACCGCAAAGAAGAGCACCTGGCGGTCGGCAACCGACCCAACTCCGTGCAAAAGCTCACCATCGGTGCGGACAAAAGCGGACACCTGAAAGGCATCAAATTGATCTCCTACGGCACCGCCGGTGTGGGAACCGGCGCTGGAACTTCCGGACCGGCTCGCAATATTTACCAGAGCGAAACCATTTACACCGAAGAATCCGACGTCTTCATCAACGCTGGTCCCGGCGCGGCCTTCCGAGCGCCGGGGCATCCTCAGGGCGCTTTCGCCCTGGAGCAGGCCATCGACGAGCTGGCCTACAAGCTCAAAATGGATCCCCTGGAATTCCGCAGATTGAACACGGCCAACAATGAAGTGCGGCAGGTCGAGTACGAAATCGGCGCGAAGAAATTTGGCTGGCAGAAACGCAATCCCAAACCCGGCGCCGACCGCGGCCCCATTAAACGCGGACTGGGCATGGCCAATGCTGTCTGGTACTACATTTACGGCACCGGCTTCCAGGCCACCCTGCAGGTGAATAGCGACGGCTCGGTGGAGCTCAGCAACGGCGTGCAGGACATCGGCGGCGGCATCGGTACCATCATGGCCATGGTGGTGGCTGAAGAGCTGGGCCTGCAACCAACCGACATCGCCGTTCGCATCGGGGACACCGATTGGGGCTTTGGCCCGGCCAGCGGCGGCAGCCAGACCACCGCCGGCATCACCCCGGCGGTGCGCAACGCCGCCTATTTGGCTAAGTTGAAAATGTTTGAAATCGCAGCTCCCATTTTGCAAGTGCAGCCAGAGCAATTGACCCTGGCGGACGGCAAAATCTTCGCCGTGACACACCCGTCCAAAAGCCTCACCTGGAAGCAAGTGGCCTCCAAAATTCCAGGCGACAAGTTCAGCGTCCTCGGCGAACGGGTGCGGGACTACCGCGAGTTCAACCCTCGCACAACAGCCGGCGTGCAATTCGCAGAGGTCGAGGTCGACACTGAAACCGGCACCGTCAAGGTCAACCGGGTAGTGGCGGTGCACGACTGCGGCCGGCCCATGGACCGCTTAACCCTGGAAAGCCAGGTCAACGGCGGCATCATCCAGGGCATCAGCTACGCCTTGTTCGAGAACCGCATCCTCGACCGCAACACCGGCGTCATGGTCAATCCCAATCTCGAAAACTACAAGATTGCCGGCTCCCTGGACATTCCAGAAATCCAAGCCGTCATCATCGACGTCAATCACGGACAAAGCAGCACCGGCGCCGTCGGCATTGGCGAACCGGCCACCGTGCCAACTTCGGCTGCCATTGCCAACGCTATCTTTCACGCCATCGGGGTACGCATCCGCGAATTGCCAATGACACCAGACAAGATCCTCGCTGCCCTCGAATCCATTCAAGGAGACACCTCATGAATAAATTTGAATATGTCCTGCCAGAAAACTTAGAAAATACTTTTGAGTACTTAAACGAGCCCAGCTCATTGGTCAAAGCCGGCGGCATCGACCTGCTCGATTTGATGAAGGAAGGTATCGTTGAGCCAAAGCGTCTGGTGAACATTCGTGCGCTGGAGGAGCTCGACTTTATTGCCGGCGATGCGCAAGCCGGCGTGCGGATTGGCCCCAACCTGACGCTGGCAGCGCTGGCTTCAAACGAACTGCTGCGCACAAGCTACCGGGCTCTGGCGCAAGCGGCGCAAGCGGCGGCCACACCGCAGATTCGCAACGCCGCCACCCTGGGCGGCAATCTCTGTCAGCGGCCACGCTGCTGGTATTTCCGCAGCAACGACTTCAACTGTGCCCGCAAAGGCGGCGACACCTGCTTCGCACAGGACGGTGAGAATCAGTACCACGCCATCTTTGGCAACGAAGACGGCTGCGTCATCGTACACCCATCGGCCACGGCGGTAGCCTTGTTGGCCCTCAATGCCA
This sequence comes from bacterium, assembly GCA_046757525.1. Classification (GTDB taxonomy): domain Bacteria; phylum Zhuqueibacterota; class Zhuqueibacteria; order Oceanimicrobiales; family Oceanimicrobiaceae; genus JBHHYI01. The sequence continues at coordinate 30,611 of JBHHYI010000031.1, forward strand.
AACTGAAAATCGCTTCCCAGGGGACTGAACGCGAAGTGCCTCTGGAGGCGTTTTTTGTGTCACCGGCAACCGATATCAGCCGCGAAAATATTCTCAACGACGGCGAAATCATCACCGAGGTGCTGCTGCCGCCAGCGCCAAAGGGCTTCACCAGTTTCTATTTCAAACAAAAGGAAAAACAAGCGTTCGATTGGCCCCTGGCGGAAGTGGCCGTGGCTTTGACCTTGCGAGGCAATCGTTGCACGGAGGCGCGCATCTTCTTGGGCGCAGCCGCCCCCATTCCGTGGCGGGTGGCCAATGCCGAAACCGTTCTCAAAAACCAGACCGTGAGCAAAAAAATTGCCCGGATGACCGCGGAGGAAGCCGTCAAAGGCGCCAACCCGTTGTCTCAGAACCGTTACAAAATCCCGATTTTCAAGGCCATCGTCTACCGCACCATTTGCTGGGCCGCGGGAATCGATCCATTAGCATGAGAGGCAAGACCATGAACTCCGAAAAAAAATCCCAGTGCCGTTTTCTGCGCAGCAAAAAAACCTACGTGCCCGATCTCGACCATGCCGAAAGCTGGCGCACCGCCGACACGACCACGCAACCCTACTGGTGCCTGCGCACCATGACCACCGCAGGGCCCGACAACCAATTGGTGGCGCCCGAACGGTGCCAAAAAGAGCGCACTTGCTACCAGGAAGTGGACCTGGTAGTCTAACTTAGGAAAGGTGGGAACCATAATGGCAGTCAAACCCATTCCCGATGGCTTCCACAGCGTCACGCCCTACATGATCGTTCGTGGGGTAGCCGAGCTCATCGAGTTCATCAAAAACGCCTTCCAGGGGGAAGAGACTCTGCGCACAGAGCGCCCGGACGGTACCGTCATGCATGCCCAGGTCAGAATCGGCGATTCCTTTGTGATGATGGGCGAGGCCCCAGACACCTTTACGCCCATGCCTAACTCGATTTACCTGTACGTCGACGATGCGGACAGCGTCTACCAGCGTGCCTTGCAGGCTGGGGCCACCTCGATCATGGAGCCGGCCGACCAGTTCTATGGCGACCGCAACGCCGGCGTGAAAGACGCCTGCGGCAACCTCTGGTGGATCGCCACCCGCATCGAGGAGGTCTCGCCCGAAGAATTGCAGAAGCGTGCAAACGCTTTTATGAAGGAGCGTGGGTAATGCACCTTGAGAAGGTGATCTTCTTAGCAAGAAAGAAAAAAGGGCTCGATGTTGATCTGTGTGGGTTACATGTAGCCAAAGTCACTGATGATTGTAACCCGTTACGCCGAAGGGCGCTCGCTTTGGGGGCGCCCTGGGCATCAAAGGAACCAGTCCCCCAGAACCCCAACGGGGTTCC